>JBIIHU010000002.1:0-57469 GCA_044235405.1 Burkholderiaceae bacterium | reverse complement strand
CGAGCAGCGCGGCGGCCGCCTGATTGAGGCGTTCGAAGCGGCCGATGTCGTCGTCGAGCCCGGTCGCGAAGGTCGCAGTCACGACGGCTCCCCGTCGCCCAGCCGGAAGCTTCGGACCTCGTCGAGCAGCAGCCGGGCGTTGCCGACAAGGCGCTGCGTCTCGACGCTCTGCTGCGCGAGCTGCCTCGCGGTCTCGGCACTCGCCTCCTGGATGATCTGCGCCCGCTCCTGCAGCGAAGCGCCGGTGCGCGCCTGCTCGGCAGCGGTCGTGGCGATGTCGCGCACGTCACCGGTGAGGGCCTCGGTCTGCTCTCGGGTGCGGTGCATCTCGCGGCCGGCCTCCTCGGCCAGGCGGCTGATCGCGACGACCTGGGCGATCGCGTGGTTCATCGCGATCACGGTGTCGTGGGTCTCGGCCTGGATCGCGCTCACCAGCCGCCCGACCTCGAGCGTCGCGTCGCGCGCCGATTCCGCGAGGCGGCGCAGCTCGTCGGCAACCAGTCCGAAGCTGTGCGCGGACTCGCCGGCGGTAGCCGCGTGCATCGAGGCGTTCAGGGCGACGATCCCGGTGCGCTCGGCGATGCCCTGGACCAGCCCCACCGCCTGGCCGACCTCCTGGGAGCGCTCGCCGAGGCGCTTGACACGCTTCTCGGTTCCCCGGATCAGCTCGCGGGTCCGGGTCACCCCCGTCACGGTCTCGGCGACGGCCGCCATCGCCTGCGCGGTGGCCTGTTCGGCACGCTCGGCCGCCTGATGACCCGCGTGCGCCCGCGCGGCGATGGTGTGCAGCGCGGCGGCGGCAGCGGACAGTTCGAGCGCCGCCATCTCGACCTCGCGCTGTTCGCGAGCCGCCGCCTTGCCGGCGCTTTCGCACTGCCCCTTGACCGCCACCGTCGCTTCGGCCACGCCGCGCGCGACCGCGCGCACGCTCGACAGCACGCGCCGGGTCTCGGCGGTGAGCAGGTTCAGCGCATCGGCGATCGCACCGGTGACATCGTCGGTGACCGGGATCTTCAGCGTCAGGTCCTTGCGTGCCGCGATGGTGCCCACGGCCTGCATGATCGCGATCACCGACGCATTGAGCTCCTCGCTCTCGCGGGCGGCGCGCTCGAGCGTCACCACGCGCTCGTCGAGCAGCGCGTCGAGTCGACGAGCGAGCGCGGCGAAGGCGAACTCGCCGTCGGCACGGCTGCGCGCATCGAGATCGCCGGCCGATACCCGCTCGATGGTGTCGGTCATCCGTCGCACCGGCTCGAGCGCATCGCGCTCGAAAGCCCGCGCGAGTCGTAGCGCAAGCAAGATCGCCACCGCGGCCGACGCGGCCAGCGCGATCAGCAGCCAGTCGAAGACGCGGACTGCGCCCTCGGCCGAGGGCCGCAGCAGCAGGCCGGCAACCAGCGCGAGGCCCGGCGCGCAGAGCGCCACGACCAGCAGCCGGCGTCGCGCCGCGAGCGCCGTGGCGAGCAGCGTCGCGGGAACATCCGCGGCCGCACCGGCGGCTCGCCGCCCTGCGCCAGGCATCGCGCCTCGGGCGGGGCGCATCAGATCGCCTCCAGGGTGCCAAGCAGGCGAAAAAGCGCGGGCGCCTCGAAGGTCCACCAGAGCCGCTGGGGATCGGCCGCATCGCGGAGCGGTGCACGCAACACTGCCCCGAAGCTGCAGGCCGGCGGGTTCGCCGATCGGGTGCGCGAAGACTCGTCGACCGTGATCGCCACCGGCGCGCGGTCGACGCGCAGCCCCGCCCCCTGGCCGGGAGCACCGATGACCAGCACCGCGCAACGCCGGATCGCCGGCAAGAGGGCGAGCGGCTCGGCCTCGAGCACCACCACCGGATGACCCTGCAGCTGCGTGAGCCCGGCCACCGCGGCGGGCGCCCCCGCCAGCGGGTGGACAACGGCCCGATCAAGGAAGACCAGTGGCATGTCGCCCGGCAGCGCCAGGTCGATGCCACCGAAACGAACGCCGAAGCGTGCCACCGCCACCGCGGCACCCGGGTCGGTCGCGGCCACGGTCACGAGCGCCCGAAGAGGCGCGCCACCAGCCCGGGGCGAGGCGCCGGCGCCGCGGCGGCCTCGTCGGGCTGCGCCGGCATGCGAACCAGCGCGCCGAGGTCGTCGATCGCCAGGGCGCGACGCAACTGCTTGCGCACCGCGGCCTCGAGGGCGCGGAAAGGTACCGGCTTGGTGAGGTAGGTATCGCAGCCGGCCAGCGCGCCGCGGGCGAGATCGAAGGGCGAGGAGCGGCTCGTGAGAATGATGATCGGCAGCTGGCGCAGCGCGGGCTTGCGGCGGATCTCGCGCGTCAGGCGATAGCCGTCCATGTCGGGCATCACGATGTCGAGCAGCGCGAGATCGAAATGACGGTCGGCCAGCTGCTCGAGTGCCTGGGCCGCGGAGGCGACAGCCTCGCTGGCGATGCCCATGCGATCGAAGGCGACACTGAGCTGGCGGCGGACCGTGGGGCTGTCGTCGACCACCAGGACCCGCAGGCGTTGCGCGAAAGGCGGGTCGACGCCGCGCATCGGCAGGCTGAGCAGGTTGGAGCGCGGCGTGGGGGCAGCATCGGCCGGCTGCGCCGCCGGCACTGGCGCCGCCGCGGCGGCGAGCGGATCGCCAGGCTGCGACCGGGACTGCGACTGCGACGGCGACAGCGGCGACGACAGCGGCGATGGCGACGGCTGCTCGGCGTCGGCTCGCTGCTCCGGCCGCGGGGCCGCGGCGACGACCGGCGGTGCCGGCACCCCACGTGGCGCGGGCTCGCGCGGCTGCGACGCCACCTGCGGTTCATGAGCCATCTGCTCGACCACGCGGTTGAGCACCGGCAGCAACTGCAGCGTGAGCCGGTCGATGGCGATCGAGGGCCCGTCGGGTGCGCTGCCACCGCGCGGCACCGCGACGATCACCGGTATCGGCCTCGCCGCCGCGCGTGCCGCCGCGATCGCGCGCTGCCCGGCGGGCTCGACCGCGCTGGCGATCAGCAGGTCGACTGCACCCGGCAGGGCGTCGGTCACGAGCTCGAAGGCATGCCGGTTGTAGCGGCTGTGCCGGAACACGATCTCGATCAGCCTGGTCTCGCGGGGATCGAGGCCGGCGACACCGACCCGATGCCGGGGCTTGTCTGACATGAGGGTGATCCGAGGTTCGGGAACGTGATTCGCGCTTGGTCTCGGTCGGCATTGTCGCCGGCAATCGCGGCCGTGCCCAGCACCGCTCCGACAGGCCGGCACACCGCCCGGGGGGATTTTCCGACCGTTCGTCCCACCCCGGGCCGCGCCAGGACGCATGCTAGGATCGTCGCATGAGCCAACGCGATTTCCACGGTTTCGACACGCTGTCGCTGCACGCGGGCGCCATTCCCGACAGCGATCACGGCGCGCGGGCAACGCCCATCTACCTGTCCACCGCCTTCGCCTTCCGCGATTCCGACCAGGCGGCGGCCCTGTTCAACATGGAACAGGGCGGGCATGTCTACTCGCGCATCAGCAACCCCACCGTCGCGGTCCTCGAGGAGCGCATCGCCGCCCTCGAAGGAGGTGTCGGGGCGATCGCCACCGCCAGCGGCCAGGCCGCGCTGCATCTGGCGGTGGCCACGCTGGCCGGTGCCGGTTCCCACATCGTCGCCTCGCGTGCGCTTTACGGCGGGTCGCACAACCTGCTGCACTACACGCTGGCGCGCTTCGGCATCGAGACCACCTTCGTCGATCCGCGCAGCCCCGAGGCCTGGCGTGCCGCACTGCGCCCGAATACCCGGCTGCTGTTCGGCGAGACGCTCGGCAACCCCGGGCTCGACGTCCTCGACATCCCGGTGGTGGCCGAGATTGCGCACGCGCACCGCGTGCCGCTGCTGGTCGACTCCACCTTCACCACGCCCTGGCTGATCCGGCCCTTCGAGCACGGCGCCGACCTCGTCTATCACTCGGCCACCAAGTTCCTGTGCGGCCATGGCACCGTGGTGGGTGGTCTGCTGGTCGACAGCGGGCGTTTCGACTGGCTCGCGAGCGGTCGGTTCCCGGAACTCACCGAGCCCTACGAAGGCTTCCACGGCATGGTCTTCGCCGAGGAATCCACCGTCGCGCCCTTCCTGCTGCGGGCGCGCCGGGAGGGGCTGCGCGACTTCGGCGCCTGCCTGAGCCCCATGAATGCCTTCCAGATCCTGCAAGGCATCGAAACCCTGTCGCTGCGCATGGCACGGCATGTCGACAACGCGCTGCAGGTCGCCCAGTGGCTCGCCGCGCACCCGATGGTGGCGCGGGTCTCGCACCCAGGCCTGCCCTCGCACCCCGATCACGCGCTGGCGGCCCGGTTGCTGCCGCGCGGCGCCGGCGCGGTGTTCAGCGTCGAACTCCGCTGCGACCGCGCCGCCGGACGCCGTTTCGTCGAGGCGCTGCAGGTCTTCTCGCACCTGGCCAATGTCGGCGATGCGCGCTCGCTGGTGATCCACCCCGCCTCCACCACGCACTTCCGCATGGACGCCGCCGCCCTGGCGGCAGCCGGCATCGGCGAAGGCACACTCCGCCTTTCGATCGGCCTCGAGGATGTCGCCGACCTGATCGCCGATCTCAAGCGGGCCTTCCGCGCCGCCGAAAAGGGCTGACCCCGTGACTGCAAGCAACGCCAACCCGAGGTCGGCTTACCGGGCGCCCAGCCTGCAGGTCGAGGTCGACGGCCGGACCGCCTACGCCTACACCGGCGGCAAGGCCTTCGACCCGTCGCTTCCCACCGTCTGCTTCGTGCATGGCGCCCAGAACGACCACAGCGTCTGGATCCTGCAGAGCCGCTACCTCGCCCATCATGGCTACGGCGTGCTCGCCTGGGATCTCCCCGGCCACGGCCGCAGCGCGGGCCCGCCGCTGCCCGACATCGAATCCATGGCAGCGTGGCTGCTGCGCGCCAGCGCCGCGACGGGCGCGGGCCCGATCGTGATCGTCGGCCACAGCATGGGTTCTCTGATCGCGCTCGAGGCGGCCGGCTCGCAGCCCGGCCGGGTACGGGCGATCGCCCTTGTCGGCACCGCCTTCCCGATGAAGGTCTCCGATGCGCTGCTCGCCGCGGCCGCCAGCGACGAGGCGCGCGCCTTCGACATGATCAACCAGTGGTCGTTCAGCGGCATCACGCACCAGCGTGGCAACCCCGGCCCGGGCTTCAGCGTGTTCAACCAGACCCGTCGCCTGATGGAACGGCAGCCTGCGGGGGTGCTGCTCAACGACTTCCAGGCCTGCAACCGCTACGCCAGCGGCCTCGAGCGCGCCGCGGCGGTCGCCTGTCCCGCCCTCGTGGTCGTGGGCGAATCCGATCAGATGACCCCGCCGCGTGCAGCGCGCGCGCTGCAGCAGGCCATCGCCGGGAGCCGAACGGTGCCGGTGGCCCGCTGCGGTCATGCCGTGATGCAGGAACAGCCCGAAGCGCTGCTGACCGCGCTGCGCGCTTTTCTCGGGTCGCTGGCGCAGGTCTAGCGCCTAGCGAGGCAGCAGCGGCGCATCGAGGTCGAGCGCCGCGAGCACCCGGTCGGGCACCACCGCGACGCCCTCGCGCGGCGCGGCGGCGGCTTCTTCGGCCTGCCAGCAGTGCTCGAACAGCGGTCGCAGACCCAGGTCGGCCATCTGCGGGCGCAGCAGCCACCACTCGCGCCAGACCTCGCCCTCGACGGCTGATGCCGACTCGTCGGCCTGCCAGTGCCGCTGCAGGTAGCCCAGCGCCGCCAGCAGCCTCGCGTCGGCGTCGGCGGCGACCGCATCGTCGCCGTAATGAGCCCGCAGCGCCGAGGCCCGCAGCGCGGGCTCGCCCCGCAGGCGCGCCTGCACGAGGGCCTGCAGCACGGCGAGCGCGCGCTCGAATACCGCGGCCGCGCTGCGCTGCGAGGATGCGGAAGCCACCGTGGCCGATGCCGGCAGGCAGGCGACGAGCACCGCGGACACCAGCACCGCGAGCCACACCAGCATCAGCCACACGAGGAACAGCGGCAGGGCGGCGAAGGTCCCGTAGACGACGGTGTAGGTTGGCAGGCGGACGGCCAGCAGCGCGAGCAGCTGCCGCAGCAGCTCGAGCGCCACCGCGCCAACCAGCGCGCCCGCGAGGGCATGCCGCCATCGGACGGCAGCGTGGGGCAACAGCCTGTAGAGCAGCGCCAGCGCGGCCACCGAGGCAAGCAGCGGCAGCAACGAGAGCCACGCGCGCTGCACCCCGCGCTGACCGGTCTGCTCGAACAGCTCGGCCGCGACCTGCGCATTGACCGCCATGCTGATGGCGAACACCAGCGGTCCCAGCGTGAGAAAGACCCAGTAAAGGGCAAGCCGTTGCGCGAGCGGACGCGGACGGCGAACGCGCCAGATGCGGTTGAGCGCCCGGTTGATCGTCAGTAGCGCGCTGAAGGCGGTCGCGAAGAAGGCCAGGCCGCCGATCAGCGAGAGCTGGCCAGCCTTCGCAGCGAACTGGTTCAGATACTTGAGCACGACCTGCGAGAAGCCGGGCAGGAAGAAGCTCGTCGACAGGAACTGCAGCAGCGCCTCGCGCGCCGGCGCGAAAACCGGGGAAGCCCCCAGCAGCGAGATCGCGATCGTGAACACCGGGACCAGTGCCAGCAGCGACAGGAAGGCAAGGCTCGCCGCGGTCTGCAGCAGCGCGAGTTCGCCCATGCGCGCCATCATCAGCGCGGCGAGCCTTCGCAAGCGCCCGAGGGGGTCACGGGGTGTGGGTGGATCCATGCATGGCTATCATACGGACCTGATGACTACGGACCTGATGCCCCGCCCGTCGCCCGACGCCATCGCCGTGCTCGACCGGCAGATCGCGCTGTCGCGCCGCTGGGTGCTCGCGAGCGTCGCGGCGCTCGCGCTGCTTTCGGTCGCCTGGGAATTCTGGCTCGCCCCCCTGCGCCCGGGCGGCTCGATGCTCGCGCTCAAGGCGCTGCCGCTGGTGCTGGCGCTGCCGCCGCTGCGTGCCTCGCGGCTGCGCACCTATCAGGCCTGGAGCATGGGCATCCTGCTCTATCTCTGCGAGGGCCTGGTGCGGGCCACCACCGATCGCGGCCTGTCCGCCACGCTGGCTGCGATCGAGACCCTGCTTGCCGCCATCGCATTCGCGGCCATCCTGGTTCATGTCAGGGCCCGACGCCTGACCGCGATGCACGACGCGAAGCCCCGAGTCTCGTGAAGGGCGACGCCGATCGGTGTCATCAGGCCGACCGTGGGGTCACTTCCCTGGCGGCAAGCGCCAGCAGGCCCGGATCGTTGGCCGCCAGCAGCGTCGGATCCGACAGCATCCGTCGCCACGCTCGCGCCCCGGGCAAACCGTTGAACAGACCCAGCACATGGCGGCTGAGATCGCGCAGCCGTCCGCCATTCCCGACATGGCGGCGCGCCTGCTCGATCAGCCCCGGCACCGCATCATGCGGTGCCGCAAGCGGCGCGGCCTCGCCATGGAAGAGCGGGTCGACACCGGCCAGCAGCCACGGGTTGTGGTAGGGCTCGCGCCCGAGCATCACGCCATCGAGCGGCACCTGATGCTCGCCGGTTCCCGGGTCCAGATGGGCACGGGCGGCCGCAAGACTGTCGAGCCCGCCGTTGAGCACGAAGCACAGTTGCGGAAAGTCGACCTTGAGCCGGTGCACCAGCGCAGGGCGAAGCGGCGGCACCTCGCGATTGGCCTTCGGCGACAGGCCCTGCAGCCAGGCGTTGCGGGCGTGGACGATGAAGACCCTCGCGCCACCGCGCGCCACCTCGCCGACGAAGTCGCGCACGAAGGCGTAGGACTCTTCGCGGTCGATCCCGAGGCGGTGCTTGACGGTGACCGGCACGCCGACCGCCTCGCACATCGCCGCCACGCAGTCGCGCACAAGGGCGGGCTCGGCCATCAGGCAGGCCCCGAAGGCGCCGCGCTGCACCCGTTCGCTCGGGCAGCCGCAGTTCAGGTTGATCTCGTCGTAGCCCCAGCGCTCGCCGAGGCGCGCACAGGCTGCCAGCTCGGCGGGCTCGCTGCCACCGAGCTGCAGCGCGACCGGCTGCTCGTAGGAATCGAAGGCCAGGTGCCGCCCGATGTCGCCGTGCAGCAGCGCGCCAGTCGTGACCATCTCGGTGTAGAGGCGCGCACGCCGCGTGAGCAGCCGGTGGAAGGCGCGGCAGTGGCGATCGGTCCAGTCCATCATCGGCGCCACGCAGAAGCGCCAGTCGCGCGCATGCCGCGAGGGTGCCGGCGACCACTGCGGCGAGTCGATACTGGATTCCCATCCATCGTCCGGCCGGTCGACTTTACAGCGCTCGTCGGGCGGCGCAACCTTGGTCTCGAACGACGTCGCTTCGAACGTCGCGCATCCCCCCAGGAGCTTCACGTGGCCCGACATGTCCTGATCCTCGACGACCATCCGGTTGTCCATAGCGCGCTCGTCCATCTGCTCCGGGAACTCGAACCCGGCGCCCAGGTCACGCTGACCCACCGCCTGAATCAGGCGGTCGCGGCCCTGCGCACCAGTCCGGCTCCCGACCTGATCCTCGCCGACCTTCATCTGGCCGACGCCAACGGCCCGGAGGTCATCGGCGCCCTGCGACGCCAGCGACCGGAGTGTCCGATCGCGATCTTCTCGGCCAGCGAAGATACCCCGATGATCCGCCGTTGCCTCGAAGCGGGCGCGATCGGGTACATCCCGAAGACCCACAGCACCGACGCGACGGCCCACGCCCTGCGGCTCATCACCTCGGGCTGCCCTTACCTGCCGCCGCAGCTGCTCACCGAGCGCACATCGGCGCTCCGCGGCCACGAAGGCAGCCTCGGCGGCGCCGCGGAGGCTTTCCTGCTCGGGCTGACCGCCCGCCAGGTCGATGTGCTGCGCCTGATCGTCCGCGGGCTGCCCAACAAACTGATCTGCAGGCAGCTGCAGCTAGCCGAGGGCACGGTCAAGGTCCACGTCAGCGCGATCCTGCGCGCGCTCGGTGTGCGCAACCGCACCCAGGCGGTCATCGCGGCGAACCGTCTCGGACTCGACACCCGGGACTGAACGACCCGGCCCCCGACCACGCGTCGGTAACCGGCCCTCGCCCGCCTTCGCCCGGCCCGTGGGCGGCCGACGCGATCAGGCCGCCGGCAGCGCCGGGGCGGACGTGAGCGCCACCACGCGGTCCCAGGCGGTGGTCGTACCGGCAGCCACCAGGCCCGCACCGAGCCGGCCGGCCCAGTACCGCGCGGAGCCGAACTCGGCAGCCCACTGCTTGAGGCGACGGGTGAACAGTTGCAGGTCGTACTCGGCGGTCACGCCAATGGCGCCATGCACCGCATGGGCCACTTCCGCCACCTGCAGAGCTGCCGTACAGGCCACTTCCCGACAGGCCGCCACCCTGTCGGCGTCCAGCCGCGTACCCGCGTCGGCCAGCACCAGGCGCGCGGCCATGGTGGCCATCGCGCTCCACTCGGCGGCCACCGCCAGGTTCTGCTGAAGGGCCTGAAACTTTCCGATCGGCTTGCCGAACTGAACCCGATCGTTGGCATAGCCGACCGACAGGGCGAGCGCGCGGCGAGTGGCACCCGCGATCTGGGCGACACGAATGGCGGCGCCGGCGAGCAGCACTGCCTCGTCGCCGGACGGGGCGCTCTCCAGCCCCGCCGCCGCGCCCTCCCAGACGAGATCGGCGCGCGCTTCGCCAGCCGCGTTGCGCCAGGCGGTCACGCGGGCCGCATCGACCTCGAGCGCGAGCACCCGACCGTCGACCTCGACGAGCACCACGACACCGGCAGCCGCGCCGCAGGCCGCATCGGCCAGGATGGCGTTTGCCTCGCGGCGACCGACCGCGAGGCTCAGGCGCGCATCCGGGGGCAGCCGGAGCCCGATGCGCCGGGCCACGAGCTGGGCGGCGAGCATCTCGGGCAACGCCACCGGCACACCATGCTCACCACAGCTTTCGATCAGGCCGCAGACCGCGGACCAGCCAAGCCCCGAGCCGCCGGCATCCTCGGGCGCGCAGGCCTGCGGCAGCCCCAGCGCATCGAGCGAGGACCAAAGCGACTCGGCAACCCCGGCGTCGGTCTCGGCACGTCGCAGGACAGCCGGCGGGCAGGCCTCGGCGAAGAGCCGGGCGGCCGACTCGGCCAGGATGGCGGCAATATCGTCACCGGCTTCGGCCGGTGTCACGGGCGGGGGCGTCGTCATGGGTCGGGTTCCGGGTCGGACCGGGGGCGCGCTCAGCGCAGGCCCAGGCCGCGGGCGATCATGCCGCGCAGGATCTCGCGGGTGCCGCCCCGAAGCGAGAAGGTGGGGGCCATCTGGCTGGTGTAAGCAAGTGCCAGCTCCAGCTCGCGGGGCGCACGCCGCGCGGGGTCGGAACCCGCGAGCCGCGTGGCGAGGTCGACAATGTCCTGCTCGACCCGCGTGCCGATGTCCTTGAGCATGGCTGCCGCCGTCAGCGGGTTGCCGCCCCGCTCGATCAGCGCGGTCAGGGAAATCGACATCGCCCGCAGCACCGCATGCCTGGCGTGCACGGCGCCGATCTCGGCGAGCGCGACGGGATCGGGTTGCGGCATCGCGCGCTGCCAGGCGACGAGCTGGTCGAGCAGCACGATCGAGGAGAGCAGCCGCTCGGGGCCGCTGCGCTCGATCGCGAGCTCGGCGTTGACCTGCGCCCAGCCCTGCCCCTCGGCACCGACCAGCGCATCGGGGCCGAGGCGCACATCATCGAAGCTGACCTCGTTGAAATGCTCGTCGCCGGCCAGGTCGCGGATCGGGCGGATGTTAACCCCGGGCAGGCTGAGGTCGATCAGCATCTGCGAAAGGCCCGCGTGCCGATCCTCAGGGGAACCCGAGGTGCGCACGAGGGCGATCATGTGGTGCGCGTGCTGGGCGTTGGTGGTCCAGATCTTGCGCCCGGTGAGACGCCAGCCATCGCCGTCGGGCACCGCCCGGCTGCGCACGCTGGCGAGGTCCGATCCGCTGTCGGGCTCGCTCATGCCGATGCAGAAGAAGGCCTCGCCGCGGCAGATGCGCGGCAGGTAGGTCTCGCGCTGGGTCTCGGTGCCGTAGCGCAGGATCTGCGGCGCGCTCTGGCGATCGGCGATCCAGTGCGCCGAAATTGGCGCGCCGGCGGCAAGCAGTTCCTCGACCACGACGAAGCGCGCGAAGTAACCGCGCTCGCCACCACCGTAGCGACGCGGCATCGTCAGGCCGAGGAAGCCCGCGTGGCCGAGCTTGCGGCTGAACTCGGCATCGAAGCCCATCCAGGAGCGCGAGCGGCGCCCAGCATCGAGGGGGGGCATCTCGCGGGCGATGAACTTGCGGATGGCGGGCCGCAGGGCCTCGTCGGCCTCGGGAATGCGTTCGATGGTCAGCGGAAACATGATGCGATGGTAGCTCAGTGAGGCGATGACCCCTGCCGCACGGCGGGCTTCAGGGCCCGCCAGGACGCATCAGGGTCGACGCAGGCGGTAACCGTTGCGCGGGAAATGGACGAGGACCTCGCCGACATCGTCGTGCCGGCGCCGCAGCGCCAGCCGGTCGGGCGCCGACACCGCCAGCAGCCCGCGAACCGGGACGATGCCGTAGTCGGTGGGCTCGATGATGACATCGTCGCCGGGCTGACAGCCATGCCAGTCCACCCAGGGCAGCGCCTGCGGCTCGGCAGGCGAAGCAGCCCGGGCCGCCGCCAGCGCCTGCGCGGCTTGCATCGGCTCGCCGCGTCCGTGACCCAGTGCCGCCACCCGCGCCATCCAGTCGCGAAGCCCCGCGTGCGCTTCGAGCACGCTCGCCAGCGCGGGCGCACGCGCGACGAACCACAAGGGGTGGTACACCGCCAGGTCGGCGATGCCCATGCGCGTACCGAGCAACCACGGCCGCCCATCGGCCAGCAGCGCGGAAACCCGCCTGAGCCATCGGTCGAGCAGCGCGCTCGCCTCGGGCAGCTCCATCCGGGGCGCGCTGCCCGCGCGCATCGAACGGCGATCGGCCATGAACGCCTCGATCTGCGCCTTGCTCATCCCCTTGAAGAGCGCGGCGAAACCGCGAGGCTGGAACACATAGCCGACCGCCGCGCCGAAGAGCTCGCGCTCGGCGAGATCAGCGAGCACCGCATCGAGCGGTTCCTCGGGTCGGCTCAGCGCAGGTGCCTCGCCGATCGCATCGAGCACCGTCGCGATCAGCGCGGTATCGCAGTAGACCTGCGCCCCGATCTGGAGGACCGGGATACGCCGGTACCCTCCGGTCAGTGCAGCCAGCTCCGGACGCGGCAGCATGTTGGAGACCTCCACCGAGCGCCAGGCCAGCGCGCGGGCCCCCAGCAGCAGGCGGATCTTCTCGGCGTAGGGCGAGCCCTCGTAATGGTGGAGGATGATTTCATTCATGGAACGCAGCTTAGCGCGGGTTGCGCGTACACTCGACCGAGCCCCCTCCAACGCCCCCCGGAAAGCGTCCCATGACCCGCGTGCTCGCCGACGACCTCTGGTTCCCCGAAGGCCCGGTCGCCCTCGACGATGGCTCCATCCTCCTCGTCGAGATCCGCCGCCAGACCCTGACCCGTGTTCACCCTGACGGCCGCAAAGAAATCGTCGCCAGGCTCGGCGGCGGGCCCAACGGCGCCGCGATGGGCCCCGATGGCAAGTGCTACGTCTGCAACAACGGCGGCTTCGACTGGGTCGAGCGCCACGGCATGCTTTTCCCCGGACACCAGCCGGCCGACTACCAGGGCGGCAGCATCCAGCGCGTCGACCTCGCCACCGGCAGGGTCGAGGTGCTCTACACCGCGTGCGACGGCATCGCGCTGCGCGGCCCCAACGACCTCGTCTTCGACCGCAACGGCGGTTTCTGGTTCACCGACCTCGGCAAGGGGCGGCGCGCCGACCTCGATCGCGGCGGTCTCTATTACGCCCGGGCCGATGGCTCCTCGATCAAGCGCGTCGTCTTCCCCCTGATGACCTCCAACGGCGTGGGTCTGTCACCCGACGGCCGCACCGTCTACGTCGCCGAGACCCAGACCGCGAGGCTCTGGGCCTTCGACGTCACCGGTCCCGGCGAGATCGCCCGCCAGCCCTTCCCGGCCTCGCCCAACGGCGGACGCATGCTCTGGGCCTCGCCGGTGCATGCCTCCTTCGACTCGTTGGCGGTCGAGGAAGGCGGCAACATCTGCGTCGCGACGCTGTTCCGGGGTGGCATCAGCGTGATCGCGCCTGGCGGCGGTCTGGTCGAGTTCGTGCCCACGCCCCAGGACTGGATGGTGACCAACCTCTGCTTCGGCGGCGCCGGCCGCCGCAAGGCCTTCATCACGCTGTCGGGCATCGGCCAGCTAGTCGAGCTCGACTGGGCGCGCCCGGGCCTGAAGCTCGCCTGCTGAGCCGCGCGAAACCGCCGGCCGCCCCCTCGACATCGCCCTGCGCGCGAGCATCGCCATGAAGATCGTCATCGCCCAGTTCAAGCACGAGACCAACACCTTCTCGCCGGTGCCCACGCCGCTCGAGCGCTTCGGCGGTGGTGCACCGCCCCCCGAAGGCCCGGCGGTGCTCGAGGCCTATCGCGGCACCGGTTCGGCGATCGCGGCCTTCATCGAACTCGCCGAACGCGCGGGGGCGGTCATCGAAACCCCGATCGCCGCGTCGGCCGCGCCGAGCGCCCCCTGCGACGACTCGGTGTTCGATTATGTGAGCGGCCGCATCTGCGAGGCGGTCGCCCGCGGCTGCGACGCGGTCCTCCTCGACCTGCACGGCGCGATGGTCACCGCCAGCCACGACGACGGCGAGGGCGAACTGCTGCGCCGTATCCGCGCGGTCGCCCCGGGCATCATGATCGGCGTGGCGCTCGACATGCACACCAACCTGTCGGCGACCATGGTCGAAAATGCCAGCGTCATCGCGGGCTATCAGACCTACCCGCACATCGATATGCATGAAACCGGCCTGCGTGCCGGCCGTCCGATCCTCGCCTCGCTGCAGGGCTGTCCGCTGCCCACGATGGTCTGGGGCTCGCGGCCCATGCTCACGCACGTGATGCGTCAGGGTTCCGACGACGAACCCAACCGCTCGCTGCAGGCGCGCGCCCGCGAACTCGAGGCCGAGGGCATGCTCGGTGCCACGGTGTTCGTCGGCTTTCCCCACGCCGACATCCCGATCGTCGCGCTGACGGCCGTCGTGGTCGATCACGATCCGGCCCGCGCGCGCGCCGCCTGCGATGAACTGCTCGACATGGCATGGCAGCGCCGCGAGGGCTTCGTCTACCAGCTCGAGCCGCTCGAGCAATCGCTCGCCCGTGCCAGCGAACTTGCCGACACGGCGCCGGGCAGCGGCCCGATCGTGCTGCTCGACCACTTCGACAACTGCGCCTCGGGCGGGACGATGGACACCACCACCGTGCTCGGCGCGATCCTCGCGGCGGGCCTGCGCGAGGTCGCGGCCTTCGCCATCTACGACCCGCAGGCGGTGCTGGCGATGCGCCAGGCTGGCGTCGGCGCCCGCGTGACGCTGTCGCTCGGCGGCAAGCTGCCGATGCCCTCGATCGGCCGCGGCGGCGAGCCGCTGCAGGTCACCGGTGAGGTCGTCACGCTGGTCGATGGCCGCTTCCGCAACCGCGGGCCGATGGGTCGGGGGCAACAGGTCAACATGGGCGCAAGCGGGGTGCTGCGCGTTGGCGGCGTCGACATCGTGGTGATCAGCGAGCACGTCGAGCCGCACGACATCGCCGCGCTCGAGGCGGTGGGCATCGACCCTGCCCGCTATCGGTTCCTGATGCTCAAGAGCCGCGTGCACTGGCGGGCCGGCCTTCGCCAGTACGCCCGTGCCGTGGTCGAGTGCGCCGGCACCGGCGTGTGCACTTCCGATTATGCGTCGCTGGTCTACCGCAAGCTGCGCCGACCGATCTACCCCCTGGACGCCGTTCCGGGCGCCTGACGCAGCCACGAGAGCGGCCGGCGGCGGGCCGCCGGAGCGCTGATGTCGCCGATCCGTTGCGGCGATCCGCCCGTCCGCTCGGGGCAGCCGGCAGGTGAGCGGCGCGCCACAATCCGTGGATGTCCGAATCCAGAGTCAGGGCCTCGCTCGAAAGCCTCGACCGCGCGCAGCGCCGCAAGCTGCGCGTGCCGCCGCCGCCCGGACCGATGCGCACGCGCATCAACCGGCTCCTGACGCGGCGTGGACTGCGATTCCTGACCGGCTCGGCGCGCTGGACGGCCGTACAGCGCACGATGCTCGGCAGCGCCGTGCTGGTCGGTGGGGTCGGCGCCGTCGGTGTGGTGCTCAACACGCTCGCTTTCCGCTACTGGAGCGAATGGGTGCCGATGCTCGTGCTGCCGCTGCTGCTGCAGACCGCGATGCTGGCCACCCTGGCCGCGCTGATCACCGGTTGGCGCTCGCGGCGATTCGCCGAGCGGATCGCGATGATCGAGATGCTCCTGCGCGACGTCCAGGAGGGACGCTACAAGCCGCGCCCGGACGAAGCGATCGATGGCGACGAGATCGACCAGATCGCGAGACGCATCGACGCGGTCGCCGAGGGCGTCGCGGAGCGCGAGCGGCGGATCGGTGAACATGCGCTCACCGATCCGCTGACCGGCCTGGCCAACCGAGCGCTGCTCACCGACCGCATCCGGCACACGATTCGAGCCAGCGAGCGCCGCCGGGAAAGTTTCTGTCTGCTGGTGATGGACCTCGACCGCTTCAAGGCGATCAACGACACGCTCGGCCACGCCGCCGGCGACGCCGTGCTGCGCGAGGTCGCGCGGCGGCTCAAGCGCGCGGTGCGCGACTGCGATACCGTCGCCCGGCTTGGTGGCGACGAGTTCGTGATGCTGCTGCCTGGCCCGCAACCGGTGGCTGAGGAGGTGTCCCGGCGCATCCTTCAATACCTGCGCGAACCGCTGACCTACGGCGAGCAGCCGATCGACATCGGGGCCAGCATCGGGATCTCGGTGTTCCCGCATCATGGCCAGGACGAGGCGACGCTGATCCGGCGCGCCGACTCGGCGATGTACCTTGCCAAGCGACGCCAGAGCGGCGCCGAGGTGTTCAACGGCGTCGAGAGCGGCCAGCAGCGCAGCTACCTCTCGATGCTCGGCGAAATGCGCAAGGCGCTCGAGAGCGGCCAGTTCGAACTGCATTACCAGCCCAAGCTCGATCTCGAGACCGGGCTGATCGTCGGCGCCGAGGGCCTGCTGCGCTGGAAGCACCCGGAGCGCGGCCGCATCCCGCCCGGCGAGTTCATCCCCTTTGCCGAACAGACCGGCTTCATGCGGCAGATCACGCGATGGGTCGTTCGGGAGGGACTTCGCTTCGGCACCGACCTCGCGCGCGCGAACCTGAGCCTGCGGATCTCGGTGAACGTGACGGCGAGCGACATCCAGACCGCCGGATTCGCCCAGGAGATCGGCGAGATCCTGGGCTCGCTGGACACCACCGGCGACCGCCTGTGCCTCGAGATCACCGAAAGCGGCGTGGTCAGCGAATCCGCCGCCGCGCTGCAGTCGCTCAACGAGATCGCGAAGATGGGCGTCAAGCTCTCGGTGGACGACTTCGGCACCGGTTACTCGACGCTGAAGCAGCTCCAGCAGCTGCCGGTGCAGGAACTGAAGATCGACCGCTCCTTCGTCGCTGGCCTGATCGACAACCACGGCAACGAGAGCATCGTGCGCTCGACGATCGACCTGGCCCGGCACATGGGCCTGCGCGTGGTGGCCGAAGGTGTCGAGAACCTGCACCAGCTGCGAGCGCTCGCGCAGCTCGGCTGCCATGAGGTCCAGGGCTTCTATCTCGCCAAGCCCATGCGCGGGGCCGAACTGATCGGGTGGGTTCGCATGCGGCATGCGCTGCACGAGAATTCGAAGCAGAATTACGCCGAGATGCTCACCGGCAAGGATCCGTTGCAGATCAAGCCCGACTGATCCGTTCGTACCGGTCACACCGTTAGCACCTTTCCACCGTTCGCACCGGTCCGCCGGGTCACCCGTCGGCGGCCTCGCATCAACCCTGCCCGCGCCGATGATCGACCTGCATTACTGGCCAACGCCCAACGGCTGGAAGATCGGCATCGCGCTCGAGGAACTGGCTCTTCCCTACCGGGTGGTCCCGGTGGATATCGGGCGCGGCGAACAGTTCGCGCCGGCCTTCCTCGCGCTCAGCCCGAACAACCGGATGCCGGCGATCGTCGACCACGACCCGCCCGGCGGTGGCGATCCGATCGCGATCTTCGAGAGCGGCGCCATCCTGCAGTACCTCGCCGACAAGACCGGCCGACTGATGCCGACCGATCTTCGCGGCCGGCTGGCTGTGCTGCAGTGGCTGACATGGCAGGTCGGCGGACTCGGGCCGATGCTCGGGCAGAACGCGCATTTCCTGCACTACGCGCCGCAGCCCGTCGCCTATGCGATCGACCGCTACGCGCGCGAGGCGCAGCGTCTCTACGGGGTACTCGATCGACAGCTCGCCCGCACCGGCGCCTTCGTGGCCGGGGAGCAGTACTCGATCGCCGATATCGCGATCCTGCCCTGGATCGTGACCCACAAGCGACAGCAGATCGCGCTGACCGACTTTCCGTCGCTGGCCGACTGGTACGCGCGGCTGCGCGCCCGCCCCGCCGTCGCGGCCGGCCTCGCGCTCGGGCGAGACCTGCCAGGCGCGCGAGCAGCCCCCGATGAGCAGGCGCGCCGGATCCTGTTCGGTCCGAACGCGGGCGCGACGCCCTGAGCCGGCAGTCAGCCCCGCTCCATCGGCGAACCGGGCCCGCGACGCGCGCGCCGCTCCTCGACCTGACGACGCTGCTCGACGCTGAGGATCTCCCACACCGCGTGGGCGGTCCGCGCCCGTTCGAGCGCCAGACTGGCGGTCGCGGCAGCCAGGCCCTCGGAGAGCGAGCGCGCCCGCGCCTCGTCGTAGTCGGCCGACATCGCCAGCGCACCGAGATCCTGGCGCGCCTTGCCGATTGCCCTGGCGCGCTCGCGCAAGGCCGGGGCCTGACGATGCATGATCTCGAACACGCGATCGCGCTGCTGCTCGCTCAGATCGAGCCCGCGCAGGAAGCCGAATCCGGCAGGCCCGTGCGCAACGCCGCGCATGCCGTGACCGCCGCCGCGGTCGTGATGATGATGAGCCGCATGGGCCTGATGGTGAACCTCGTGCTCGGCCCGCGCGGCGGGTGGTACGGCCGCAAGCGCAAGGCCGATGCCCAGCGCAGAGGCGAGGACGCGATGGGTGACCGGAAGCGTGAAAGAAGGCATGGCAGGACTCCCCTGTATGGTCCGAAGGACGAAGCGCCCGACCATGGAGCGATCGGCGCGTGGCAGGCAGTGTCGCGCGATGCCCGGTAAGCGGGTCGGTGCCGGATGTAAACGGGCGTTACGGCCGTAAGCCGCCAGGCTCGAGGGGCTGCAGCCGGCAGTACCGCTCAGGCAGCCTCGAGCCGCCGTTCGGCCACCAGGATCCCGTCATCGTCGCTGTAGAGCCAGTGCCCCGGCGTGAAGCTGACGCCGCCGAAGCTCACCACGACATCGCGCTCGCCGACGCCGGCCTTGGCGCTGCGCCGAGGGTTGGTACCCAGGGCCTTGATGCCGAAATCGAGGGTGTCGATGGTGGCCGAATCGCGGATCGCGCCGTGCACGATGGCACCGGCCCATCCGCTGTCGCGGCCCAGCGCCGCGATCAGGTCGCCGATCAGCGCGCTGTGCAGCGAGCCCCCGCCGTCGACCACCAGCACCTCGCCCTGCGACGGCGTGCCCAGCATCGACTTGACCAGCGCATTGTCGTGCAGACAGCGGACGGTCCGGATGCGGCCTGCGAAGGCGCGGCGACGACCGAAGCTGCGCAGCGGGAGATCGCAGGACTGGGCATCGGGGTTGGCATCGAAGAGATCGCAGGTTGTGAAGTCCATCGAGGTGCTCCGGAAGCGGCTTGCAGGGGGCGCGACGCGGGCGCCGGCGGGGTGAGGCTCAGCGGGTTCGATCGGCCGCGCCCTGCCGACCCGCCTCGAAGCGCGCGATCCCGATCGTGGCGACCAGGATCACGAGGCCACCCGCCAGCGTGGAGGGGCTGGGGGTGTCGCCGAACACGATGATGCCGAGGATCGAGGCCCACACCAGATCGAGGAAGCGAACGCCCTGCGTGGCCGAGATGTCGGCCAGGCGATACGCATTGGTCAGGCACCAGTGGCCGCCGCTGCCGAGCACGCCGGCGATCGCGACCATCGCCCACTGGGTCGGCGTCGGCCACTGCCAGTGCATGATCGCCAGCGGAAGCGTGAACAGCGAGACCGTCAGCGACTGCCACAGCACGATCACCTCGGGACTGTCGCGTCGGGTCAGTGCCTTCGTGATCAGGAACGAGGCGGCAAACAGTGGGGACGAGATCAGCATCGCCACGCTCCAGAGTCCGCCTTCAAGCGCGAGCTTCGGATAGACGACGATCAGCACCCCGCCGAAACCGACGATCGCGGCGATCCAGCGCGCAGGCACCAGCGGCTCGCGCAGAAGCAGCGTGGCGCCGATCATGATGAAGATCGGCGTCGTGAACCCGATGGCCGTCGTGTCGGCGATCGGCAGGTGGGGCAGCGCGGCGAACCAGAACATCAGGCCTGCGGTGTGCACCACGCCACGCCACAGCTGGCCGCCGATGCCGTTGGGGCGATAGGCGCGCAGTCCAGCCCGCATCACGAGCGGCAGCATGACGACGAGCCCGGCCGCATAGCGCAGAAACTGGGTCTGGAAGGGGTCGAGTTCGAGCGTCATCGAGCGCAACAGCGTGTTGAGCAGCGCGAAGATGAGGCCCGAAGCGACAGCCCAGGCAAGCGCGCGCACCGAGGCGCGCTGGGAAGCGAAGAACGACACCGGCATTGGCTCAAGGATACCGCCTGTTCACGATGCCACTGTCCATCGACGTCGGGGCGCGCCAGATGGCAGAGCCGGCGGCCCTGGCTCGCGCGGCAGCAGCCGCGTTCCCGGAACCGGTGCCCGCGCGGCGTACCGGGGGGCGACACGGCCGCGTTGACAGTCCCGGGCCCGTCGCCTCCAATCGCAGGCACCCTGCGAGCGGCCCGCAATGCCGCTGCGTCCCGTACGGAACCCCGAACCGACCATGCTCATCGCCGACGCCACCCTTGCCCGAGGCCTCGGGCGACTGCTGCCGACGATCGTTCCGGGCGCCGCCGGCCTGGCCGCGCTGCGCCGACTGTCGGCAGGCGCGACGCTCGAGACCTGGTCCTTCGATGCGGTCGACGCCGCAGGGGCGAGCATCCACCCGCTCATCCTTCGCCGATCGCCGGGCGGGCTGCGCAGCAGCGAGTCGGTCCCGCTCGCCGTCGAGGCGCAGCTGCTGCGCGCGCTCGGCGGCGGCGACGTCCCGGTGCCCGGGGTCGTCCATACCCTCGCGCCAGAAGACGAACTCGGCGACGGCTTCATCATGACGCGCATCGATGGCGAAACGATTCCGCGGCGGATTCTCCGCGACGACGACTTCGCCCTGATCCGACCGCAGCTGGTTTCGCAGTTCGGCGCCATCCTCGCGGGCATCCACCGCACGGATGTCGCGAAATTGCCGGCGCTCCCGCACAAGCCGCTCGCCACCATCCTCGCTCGCCTGCGCGAACGCAGGCAGTCGCTGGCAAGGCCGAGCGCCTTTTTCGAGTGGGCGATGCGCTGGCTGGAGCGCAACGCGCCGCCCGCGCCGACGCGCCTGCGGCTGGTCCATGGCGACTTCCGCAACGGCAACCTGATCGTCGGCCCGGACGGCGTGCGCGCCGTGCTCGACTGGGAGGTCGCGCATCTGGGCGATCCCGCCGAGGATCTCGCCTGGCTGTGCCTGCCGCCGTGGCGCTTCGGCCAGCTCGACCGGCCGGTGGGTGGCCTGGGTTCGCGCGACACGCTGCTCGCCGCCTACGCCGCGGCGGGCGGTGAACCGATGGATCCGCAGCGCGTCCGTTACTGGGAGGCGCTCGGCAGCATGCGCTGGTGGATGGGTTGCGCAGGCATGTTCGCCTGGTTCGACAGCGGTCGCGACACCTCGGTCGAACGGGCGATGATCGCGCGACGCGTCTCTGAGAGTGAACTCGACTTTCTTCGGCTGGTTGCCGGGAGGACCTGACCCATGTTCGATCCGCCCCGTGGCGATGCCGTTCTGCTGGCGGTCGCCCGCTGGCTGCGGGAAACCGCGCTGCCCGCGCTGCCGCCGGCGCTCGTCTTTCAGGCACGGGTCGCGGCCAACGCGGTCGAGCTGGCGGCGCGCGAGATCGCCGAAGCGCCGGCCGCACGCGAGCGCTCACGCGCGCGGCTCGCCGGTCTGCTCGGGCACGACGGCCCGCTCGACGCGCTGGAGACCGAGCTCGCCTCGGCGATTCAGGAAGGACAGGACCTGGCGGATTCGCCCGAGGTGCTCGAGCACCTGCTGGCCAGCGCGATCGACAAGGTGGCGATCGACCAGCCGTCCTACGCGAGCCTGCGCGCCGAAATGGCGGGGCGCGGGGCGCCCTCGCCCTGACAAGGCTCAGCGGGCCGAGGGCTCCGCCGCGGTCGCGGCCGGCTCGACGCCCTGGCCGCGGGCGATGCCATCGATAAGCTCGTTCAGCACCCGCGGCGCCCAGTCGTGCTCGACCTGGCAGGTGCCGGCCGCGCGGTGACCGCCACCGCCGAAGCGCAGACACAGCTCGCCGACGTTGACCGTGGCCGAGCGGTCGAGAATCGACTTGCCCACCGCGAACACGGTGTTCTGACCCTTGAGGCCCATCAGGATGTGGATCGACACCGTGCACCGTGGGTACAGCGCGTACACCATGAAGCGATTTGTCGCCCAGATGGTCTGTTCGTTGCGCAGATCGAGCACCACCACCTTGCCGCGCACCATGCTGCAGCGACGGATCTGCTCGACCGCGCGCCGTTCGTGTTCCCGGTAGAGCTCGACACGCTCGACCACATCGGGCAGTCGCAGGATGTCCTCGATCGGATGCGTGCGGCAGTGGTCGATCAGCTGCATCATCAGCTGGTAGTTCGAGACGCGGAACTGGCGGAAGCGACCGAGCCCGGTACGCGCGTCCATGATGAAGTTCAGCAGCGTCCAGCCCTCGGGATGGAGGATCTCGTCGAGCGTGTAGTTGGCGGCATCAGCCTTGTCGACCGCCTCGAGGATCTCGTCGCTGATGTTCGGGAAGGCCGCGCGGCCCCCGAAATGCTCGTACACCACGCGCGCCGCCGACGGCGCTTCGGCCGAGATGATGTGGTTGGACGGACGCACCGGCGTGCGCAGCGTCTCCGACACATGGTGGTCGAACACCAGATGCGCGCTCGCCACGTAGGGCAGATTGGTCGTGATGTCGCACGGGCCGATCTCGATCTTGCCGTCCTGCATGTCCTTGGGATGCACGAAGACGATATCGCCGATCAGACCGATCTCCTTCAGGAGAGCGGCGCAGACCAGGCCATCGAAGTCGGATCGGGTGACGAGACGGTACTGGCGATCGGGCGTGTCGGACATGGCATCCCCGCGAAGCGGATGAAGAAGGGATGCGATGTATAGCGCGGACGCGCGAGGCAGCCACTCTCGGCCCGACGAAGCCGGCGCCCAGCCCGACCGCCGGCGGAAAGGCGTTTCGGGCGCCTGTCGCAACCGAAGCCGCAAAAGGAAACGCCCACCAGGTACCCGGGCGGGCGTTTCGGACTACTGGCGTCCCGTAGGGGATTCGAACCCCTGTTACAACCGTGAAAGGGTCGTGTCCTAGGCCTCTAGACGAACGGGACTGTGATTCTTGGTGGAGGTAAGCGGGATCGAACCGCTGACCTCTTGCATGCCATGCAAGCGCTCTCCCAGCTGAGCTATACCCCCGAAGAGCCTGCAAGTATAGAGCCTCGGGCGATCCGTGTAAAGTTCCCGTCCTGACCAACCCGATGCGCACACCATGACCGCACGTATCCTCGATGGCGCAGCGCTTGCTGCCAGCATTCGCGGCGAGGTCGCCCGGCGCGTCGAAAGGCTGGCCGCGGCCGGCATGCGGCCAGGGCTCGCGGTCGTGCTGGTCGGCGACGATCCGGCCTCGGCGGTCTACGTGCGACACAAGGTCACCGACTGCCAGGGGGCGGGCATCCGGTCGCTGCTCGACCGTTTGCCGGCCGACACGCCGCAGGCCAGCCTGCTTGCGCGTATCGCCGAACTCAACGCCGACCCCGATGTCCACGGCATTCTCGTGCAGTTGCCGCTGCCCGCGCACATCGACGCCCGACGCGTGATCGAAGCCATCTCGCCGCTCAAGGACGTCGACGGGTTTCATGTCGGCAGCGCTGGCGCCCTGATGACCGGCCAGCCGGGCTTCCTGCCGTGCACACCCTACGGCGTGATGAAACTGCTCGAGCATGCGGGCGTCGCGCTGGCCGGCGCGCACGCAGTGGTGGTGGGCCGCAGCAACATCGTCGGCAAGCCGCAGGCTCTGCTGCTGCTGCAGGCCGACGCGACCGTCACGATCTGCCACAGCCGCACCCGCGATCTTGCTGGGCATTGCCGTCGCGCCGACGTGCTCGTGGCCGCCACCGGCCGTCCGCGCATGATCAGCGGTGACATGATCAAGCCCGGCGCGGTGGTCATCGATGTCGGCATGAACCGCGTACCCGACGGCCCGGATGCCGGCAAGCTCTGCGGCGATGTCGACTTCGACAGCGCATCCCGGGTGGCCGGCGCGATCACACCGGTTCCCGGGGGCGTTGGTCCGATGACCCGGGCCATGCTGCTGGTCAATACCCTCGAAGCCGCCGAACGCGGCATGGCGCGCTGAACCTCGCCGGTGCGGCCGCTCCCATCAACCCTTACAAGAAGCAACCCGGCATGACCGCTTCCCCGCATCCCGACCCTGCCACCGACAACCCGCTGCTCAGCTTCCCGGGCCTGCCGCGCTTCGGCGACATCGAGCCCGCGCATGTGACCCCGGCGATCGCCAGCCTCCTCGCCGAGGCACGCGCCACCGTCGAGGCCCTGCGCGGCGAGCGCTCCGTCGTCACCTGGGAGCGCTTCGTCGAGCCGCTCGAGAACGTCACGGAACGGCTGGCACGCGCCTGGGGCATCGTCGGGCACCTGTGCAGCGTCGCCGACACCCCGGCGCTGCGTGCCGCCTTCAACGAGAACCTGCCGGCGGTCACGCAGTTCTGGACCGAACTCGGCCAGGATCGCGCGCTGTGCGCCGGCTATCAGGCACTGCGCGCCGTACCCGATTTCGAGCGCCAGCCCGCCGCACGGCAGCGGACGATCGACCTCGCGCTGCAGCGTTTTCGTCTGGGCGGCGTCGAACTCGAGTCGCCGGCGCGCGAGCGTTTCCTCGCGATCGCCGAGCGTCATGCGGCGCTCGCGCAGAAGTTCTCCGAAAACGTGCTCGACGCCACCGATGCCTTCGAGCTGGTGATCGACGATGAATCGCGTCTCGCGGGCCTGCCCGAGGACGCGCGGCACGCCGCTCGCGAAGCCGCGCAGGCGGCCGGGCTGGCGGGGTGGAAATTCACGCTCCACTTCCCGTCCTACATGCCGGTGATGCAGTACGCCGACGACCGCGGGTTGCGCGAGACGATGTACCGGGCCTACACCACGCGCGCCTCCTCGCTCGCGGCGGCCCCGGCCGACGCCGAGCGGCGCGGCGCACTCGACAACGCGCCGCTCATCGACGAACTGCTCGCGCTGCGTCACGAGGAAGCGCAGCTGCTCGGGCTGGGCAGCTATGCCGAACTGTCGCTTGTACCCAAGATGGCGCAGACGCCGGCCGAAGTGATCGCCTTCCTGCGGGATCTCGCCGCTCGGGCCCGCCCCTTTGCCCAGCGCGACATGGCCGAACTGCGCAGCTTCGCGCGCACCGAACTCGGGCTCGACGAGGTGCTGCCGTGGGACACCGCGTGGGCCTCGGAGCGGCTGAAGCAGCGCCGCTACGCATTCTCCGACCAGGAGGTGAAGTCGTATTTCCAGCTCCCCCGGGTGCTCGAGGGGCTCTACGGCCAGATCGAGCGCCTGTTCGGCGTGACGGTGCGCGAGGACGCCGCGGCGGCCTGGCACCCCGATGTGCGCTTCTACCGGATCGAGCAGGCCGATGGCCAACTCGTCGGCCAGTTCTATCTCGACCTCTACGCGCGCCCCGGCAAGCGCCCCGGCGCGTGGATGGACGACGCCCGCGGGCGTCGCCGCGGCCCGACAGGTGTGCAGACCCCGGTCGCCTACCTCACCTGCAACTTCCAGGCCCCGGTGGGCGGCCAACCCGCCACCCTGACGCACGACGACGTGGTCACGCTGTTCCACGAGTTCGGCCACGGGCTGCACCACATGCTGACGCGGGTCGACGAACTCTCGGTCTCCGGCATCGCGGGCGTCGAGTGGGATGCGGTGGAACTGCCCAGCCAGTTCATGGAGAACTTCTGCTGGGAATGGGAGGTCGTGCGCGCGATGAGCGCCCATGCCCAGAGCGGCGAACCGCTGCCGCGCGCCCTCTTCGACCGAATGGTGGCTGCCCGCAACTTCCAGAGCGGCCTGCAGACATTGCGACAGATCGAGTTCGCCCTGTTCGACATGCGGCTGCACGCCGAGTACCAGCCGGCGGCGCCGCGCGCGGTACAGGACCTTCTCGACGAGGTGCGTGCCGAGGTCGCGGTGATCATCCCGCCAGCCTTCAACCGCTTCCAGAACAGCTTCTCGCACATCTTCGCGGGCGGCTACAGCGCGGGCTACTACAGCTACAAGTGGGCCGAGGTGTTGTCGGCCGACGCGTACGCGGCCTTCGAGGAGGCGGCGCAGGATGCCTGCGCGTCGGCGGCCGCCGAGCGGGTGCGCGCGGCAGGGCGGCGCTTTCTCGATGAAATTCTGGCCGTGGGCGGCAGTCGACCGGCTATCGCCTCCTTTCGCGCGTTCCGCCAGCGCGAACCGCGGATCGACGCCCTCCTTCGACACAATGGCATGGAGGAGTCCACCCATGCACGTGCCGAGGCTTAGTTCTGCTCTGGCTCTGTCGATCGCGGTCGGTCTGTCGTCGATCGCCTGTGCGGCACCCTTCAAATGGGTCGACGAAAAAGGCCGGGTCGTCTACGGCGACCGCCCGCCCGACGATACCGCGCGCCAGCTCGGCGGCGCGGGCTTCGTCTCGCGCGAGCCGGGCGATCCCAGCGTGCTGCCGCAGGCGCTGCGCGAAACCGTCCGACGCGCGCCGGTGGTGCTCTACACCGGCCGCAACTGCGATCCCTGCCAGACCGCGCGCGACCACCTGAATGCGCGCGGCATCCCCTTCTCCGAGCGAACGCTGTCCACCGAAGCCGACGTCAATGCCTTCCGATCCCTCGGCTTCGAGACGATGGCAGTCCCCTCGCTGCGGGTTGCGGGCAACCGCCTGACCGGCTTCGAGCCCGGCACCTGGCGTCAGGCGCTCGACGACGCCGGCTACCCGGCGCGCAGCAGCCTGCCAGCCGCGTGGCGCGCACCCGATCCGGCGCCGCTTGCCCAGCGAGGCGCCGAGGCCTCGACGACCACGACCAGCGGGCAGGTCGTCGAGCGCGTGACGCGGGAAACCTCGCCGTCCTACTCGGTCCTCGAGGCGCGACCGTTGATCACCGGGCGCGGCGCGATCCGCTTCTGAGCGAGGGGCCGCCAGGCGGCTCCAAGCGGCTCAGCCCCGGGCCGGCAGTCGCAGGTGCTCGTAGTCGGGCTCGAGTTCGAGCCGCATCGACATCAGGAACCGGCTGACGCAGACATAGAAGCTGGCGGTCAGCACGAGCTCGACCACGCCGGCATGATCGAAATGCGGGGCCAGCGCCGCCAACGCCTCGGGACTGGCACCCGGACCGCGCGTGACCTCCTCGGCAACGCGCAGCACCGCCCGCTCGCGCGCGTCGAAGAGATCCGACTCGGCCCATCCGGACAACGCGTCGATCTTGGCTTGCGGCACACCGGCAGCCAGGGCCATCGGCACGTGATGCGCCCATTCGTAATCGACGCCGCCGACCTGCGCACCGCGCAGGATCAGCAGCTCGCGCAGGTCGCGCGGCGTGGTGGCATCGAGGCGCAGCGGCCATGCGAAGTCGATCCAGGCACGCAGCATCCTGGGGGCGTTGCCCATCACGCGGTAGAGGGCGGGCACGTCGATGCCACGGGCGCGGACTTCGGCGAAGATCGCCTGCAGCGCGGGGTCGTCGGGATCGGCGGGCAGCATCGGAACGGCGGGCATGGCAAGACTCCTCGAAAGGATCGAAGGATGGTGGGGGGTCAGCGCGCCTTGCCGTCGCTCGGCGGCACATCGATGCGACCCGACCCCGCGGTGGCGCCCGCGTCGACCGGCAGGACGATACCGGTGACCCAGCGGGCCTCGTCGCTGACCAGGTACAGCACCCCGTGGCCGACATCCCAGCCGCTGCCCTCGGTACCCAGCAGCGAGCGGCGCTGGCGCGCCTGGCGCATCTCGTCGCTCATGCCTCGCGACCAGACCATCGGGGTGTACACCATGCCCGGCGCGATGCAGTTGACGCGGATGCCCTCCTCGCCGTGCTGGGCGGCCATCGCGCGGGTCATGTTCACCACCGCGCCCTTGGAGGTGGGATAGAGCAGGCTCGGATGACCGCCGCGCAAGCCGGCGACCGAGGCAACATTGACGATCGCGCCCGCGCCGAGGCGCCGCATCTCGGGGATGGCGAACTTCGCCATCAGCATCATCGAGGTCACGTTGACCAGCAGCCCGTGGTTCCAGGCGGCAAGATCGACTTCGACCGCATCGCCGGGCGGCCCGCCGATGCCGACGTTGTTGACGAGGATGTCGAGCCGCCCCCAGGTCTCGACCGTGCGCGCGACCGCGTCCCGGCAGGCGGCCGGATCGGTGACGTCCGCCTCGATGACCAGGCTCTCGCCGCCTTCGTCGGCGATCATCGCGCGGGTCTTTTCGGCCCACTCGGGCACCGCATCGATCAGCGCGACGCGCGCGCCGTGCCGGGCCATCAGGATGGCCGCCGCACGGCCGTTGCCGATGCCGTCGGCGCGCGAACCGGCGCCAGTGACCACCGCGACACGACCGGCCAGGCGCAGCGCACCCGGCGCGGAAGACGAGCCTTCGGATGGATGGGTGCTCACGGCGACTCCTCGCAAGGCATGATGTCTGCGGACGCACTATGCACCCGCACGAGCGCGCCCGCCGCCGCTCGCAGCGCCCGTCGGGCTCGCGAGGGGCGATACTGGAACCCTCTCGTCTCGCGAAGCCCGCCATGCCCATCACCGACCACGAGCCCGGCCTGCCGACACCGCAGGTAGCGGATTGCATAGCCCCCCGATCGATGCGCCGCCGGCAAGCGGATCGCAGCCCAGTCGTCGCCGCCGCCGGCATGCTGCTGGCGCTGATGCTGGGGGCCTGCGCGAGTCCGTCGCCGAAGGTCGCGCCCGAAACCAGGCCGGTCAGTGCGGTCGCCAGGGTCGACCTCGAACGCTATGCCGGGCGCTGGTACGAGCTCGCCGCCTATCCGATGTTCTTCCAGCGCCAGTGCGTGGGCGACACCACGGCCGACTACGCGATTCGTCCCGACGGTCGCATCGACGTGATGAACCGCTGCCGCACCGCCACCGGGCAGGCGCGGGCGCAGGGCGTGGCCTGGGCGCAGGAGGGCTCGGGCAACGCGCGCCTGAAGGTCTCGTTCTTCTGGCCCTTCAGGGCCGACTACTGGGTGATCGGCCTCGACGAGGACTACCGATGGGCGGTGATCGGCGAACCCGGCCGACGCTACCTGTGGATCCTGTCGCGCACGCCGCAACTGCCCGCAGCGGAACTCGAGCGCGCTCGCCGCGCGGCGGCGGCACAGGGCTACGACCTTGCCCCGCTTCGCACCACCACCCACGGCGGCTGAGCGACCGGCCCCTCAGGACGTGCGCGACAGGCGCTCGCGCTTGAGCACGATGCCGGCGGCCTCCCGGTCCCAGGTATCGCGGGTCAGGCCCTGGTCGCGAAGCAGGTTCTTCTGCACCTTCTGGGTCGGCGTCTTCGGGAGTTCGTCGACCACGCGGATGTAGCGCGGGATCATGAAGTGCGCCATCCGGGGCCTGAGGAACTCGATCAGCGCCACCGGATCGATGCGCTCGCCGGGCACCGGCGCCACCACCGCGAGCACGTCGTCCTCGCTGAACTCGCTGGGTACCGCGACCACCGCCGCCTCGCGCACCGCGGGGTGCGCGCCGATCTCGGACTCGACCTCGAAGGAGGAGATGTTCTCGCCGCGCCGCCGGATCGCATCCTTGATCCGGTCGACAAAGAAGAAATTGCCGGCCGCGTCACGCCGGAAGGCATCGCCGGTGTGGAACCAGCCGTTGCGCCATGCCTTCGCCGTGGCCGGCGCGTTCTTGTGGTAACCGGCATTCATGGCCCAGGGCACATCGGTTCGCACGACGAGCTCGCCGACCTCGCCGTGCGGCAGCTCGCAGTCGTTCTCGTCGACCACACGGCACTGCACGCCATCACGCGTAACGCCGCAGGTTCCGCGGATCGGCGGATTGCGCTGCGAGTAGATGGGGCACGAGATCTCGGTCATGTTGAAGGTGGTGTAGACATCGATGCCGAAGCGCTCGCCGAACGCCAGCGCGTCGTCGGGCAGGGGCACCATCACCGCCATGCGCAGCGGGTGGTCGCGATCGCGCGGCCCTGGCGGCTGCTTCATCAGGAAGGGCGCCATCGCGCCGAGCAGCGTGAGCGTGGTGGTCCCGGTGGCGCGCACCTTGTCCCAGAAGTCGTGCGTGCTGAAGGACTCGACCAGCGCGATCGAGGCGCCGCGAATCAGCATCCGGTAGATCGCCCCGGTGCCACCGGCATGAAAGAGCGGCAGGTTGACCATGTTGCGATCGTCGGCTGTCACCGCATGAAAGGCGGCCGCCGTCGAGTAGGCATGCAGGTAGGGCGCGAGCACGCCCTTGGACGGCCCGGTCGTGCCGCTGGTGTAGATGACGTTCTGGATGTCCCAGGGCGCGATCTCGCGCAGCGGCGGCACCGGCTCGTCGGGACCGGCGACCAGCACCGACTCGCCCAGCACCTCGAGCCGCGGATCGCGCCACTCGCAGGCGCCGAGCGCCACCACGCGGCGCAGCGCGGCCACCGCGACATCGCTCAGGCGATCGAGCAGGCGCGCATCGGCGACCATCAGCGTCGCGTCGGAATTCTCGATCACATGCTCGAGCAGGCGGCCACGGTACGAGGTGTTGACCGGCACATAGACCGCGCCGAGGTAGTTGAGGCCGAACCAGGTCAGCAGCGCCGACGGACCATTGCCCTGCCAGGACAGCACGAAGTCGCCCTGCGCGACACCCAGGACCTGGAGGCTCGCAGCGGTGCGGCGCACGCGCGCGAGCAGTTCCGCGTAGGTCCAGCGCTCGCCGCCGTCGAACACCGCGAACACCTTGTCGGGCGTCTCGCGGGCGCGCCGCTCGAGCAGCGGTTTCAGAACGCACTCGTCGGCACGCGGCATGCGCGGATCCAGTCTCATCGGGGCCCTTTCCGTTGCGTCGGTCGACATCACCGTCCCTATACTAGCCACGGCCACGGCCGACCGATCCGCTGCTGGCGAGTCGGTGTTCCACGACCGGCTCGATCGGCGTTCGGGTTCGGCGGGACTGCGCAGCCAGGTATTTTTCGTTGCGCTATCAACCATACTGGAACGGATGATGACACTCGAAGTTCCCGATGGCCGCGCGATGCTCGCGCAGATCGAGACAGCGCGCGCCGCGGTGATGGACGATGCGCGCGCGCCCGCGATCGCGCGTCAGCACGCGCGGGGCAAGCGCAGTGCGCGCGAACGGATCGCGATGCTCGCCGATGCCGGAAGCTTTCGCGAGATCGGCAGCCTGGTGTCCGGCGAGGGCGAGCATCAGGCCAGCCGCGCGCAGGCGCCCGCGGACGGCGTCGTGATCGGCACCGCGCTGCTCGAGGGCCGCCCGGCCGTCGTGCTGTCGCAGGACTTCACGGTCTTCGGCGGCAGCATCGGCGTGCTCGGCAGCGCGAAGGGTCGACGGGCGCTGCATCTGGCGATCACGCGCGGCATCCCGCTGGTGATGCTGCTGGACGGCGGCGGCCACCGGATCCAGGGTGGCCAGGACTCGCGCCACTTCGCGCATGCCAACGGGATGTTCCATGACTTCGCGCGCGCCTCGGGCTGGGTGCCGATGGTCTGCGTGATGATGGGCGCGGGCTTCGCGGGCCCTACCAACTACGCGGGTCTCGCCGATCTGGTCGTGATGGTGCGCGGACTCTCGACGATGGGGCTGGCCGGACCGGCGCTGGTCAAGGCCGGTGTCGGTGAAGTCATCGAACAGGAGGCGCTCGGCGGCGCCGCCGTGCAGGTCGACCAGCACGGCCTTGCCGACCTCGGTACCGACGACGAAGCTCAGGCCCTGGCCGCGGCGCGCCGCTTCCTAGCGTTCCTGCCCGCCAATGCACGCGCGGCCACCGCACTGCGCGCGAGCGACGACCCGCCTGCGCGCCGCGACGAGGCGCTGCTCGACATCGTGCCGGCCAATCCGCGCAAGGCCTACGACATGCGCCGCGTGATCGCCCTGATCGCCGATCGCGACTCCACCTTCGAGATCAAGCCGACCCACGCCGGCAACATCCTGACGACGCTCGCACGCCTGGACGGCAGGCCGGTGGGCTTCATCGCGAACCAGCCGATGAAGCTCGGTGGCATGCTCGATGCGAATGCCTGCGACAAGATGGCGCACTTCATCGCGCTGTGCGACGCCTACGGCCTGCCGCTGGTGACGCTGATCGACGTGCCCGGCTTCGCGATCGGCTCGAGCGCCGAGCGCACGAAGGTCGGGCGCCGCTCGGCCAAGCTGATCCACGAGTGGGGCAACGCCACGGTGCCGCGGATCTCGGTGGTGCTGCGCAAGGGCTTCGGGCTGGGCTACTTCGCGATGGCCGGTGGCCGAGCCTTCGCGGCCGACGCGAGCCTCGCCTGGCCCAGCGCGCAGATCTGCGCGATGTCGGTCGAGGGTTCGGTCGATGTCGCCTTCCGAAAGGACTACGAGGCCGCGGCCGATCCGCAGGCACGCCGCCAGGAGCTGATCGACGGCATCCGCGCAAGAATCGGCTCGATGCGAGCGGCCGAGGGCTTCGGCATCGACGAGATCATCGATCCGCGCGATACGCGCCGCGTGCTGATCGAAACCCTCGCGCAGTGCCCGGCACGCCGCCCGCCGGACCATCCCCCGAAGTTCAGGTCGATCGCGCCGATCTGACAGGCCGGCCCGTCCGCCCAAAGACCGCACGACCGCACGACCGCGCGACCGCCCCGACCACCCGGACCTCGGCGACTACAGGCTCGTCGGCCAGGTGGCCAGCTTGTGCGCCGACAGGCCGCCGCGCGGGCGCCGCGTCATCACATCGAGCATGCGCGCGAGCCAGGCGCGGGTCTCGCCAGGGCGGATGATCGCGTGGGCGGCGAAGATCGAGGCGAGCGCGTACGGCGAGTTGTCGACCACCATCTGCGCGAGCTTGGCCTCGTAGTCGTCGGTATCGGCCTGCGAGCGCGCGTTATGCACGACCGAGACGGCGACCGCCGGATCGACGAAGCCGATCTCGCCGGTGGTCCACAGCGCCATCGCGTCGGTCATGCCGCCGCCCATGTTCAGGTACGCCTGGCCGTAGCTCTTGCGCATCACGATGCCGAGCTTCGGGACCGACGCGAGCATCAGCGCCTGGATGTTGTTCATGATCTTGCCGGCCACACCCTCGTGCTCGGCCTGCAGGCCGACCATGAAGCCCGGGGTGTCGGCCATCAGCACCAGCGGCAGGTTGAAGCTGTCGCACAGCACGATGAACTCGGTCATCTTGCTGGCGGCCGCGCCGTCGATCGCGCCGCCCTTGTGCAGCGGGTTGCTCGCCACCACGCCGACCGGTCTGCCGGCGATCCGCATGAACCCGGCGCACAGCGGCCGCCCGTGCAGTTCGCGCCAGATGAGCAGCGAGTCGCGGTCGGCGATCGCCGACAGCACCTGGCGCACGTCATAGACCTTGTTGCGGGCCACCGGCAGGACCGCCTCGACCTCGCCCGCCGGCTCGACAACCGCATCGGCCGGCTGGCGGGGCGCCGCCTCGCCAAGATGCGACGGCAGGTAGCCCAGGACGCGGCGGATCAGCGCGATCGCCTCTTCATCGGTGTCGACGACCATGTCGACCTGACCCGTGGTGCGGGCGTGCACCTCCCAGCCCCCGAGCTGCTCGGCGGTCACCTCCTCGCTGAGGGCCACCGAGGTCACCTTGGGACTGGATACCGACATCGACGCGTCGCGCCGCATGATCGCGACATCGGACTGCACCGCGTACCAGGTGCCCATGCCGTAGCACGGTCCCAGCACCGCGGTGATCCAAGGGGTCTCGCGCTCGCGACCCCGCTGACCGGCCATGCCGACCCGGCCCATGCCGCGCGCGCCCTGGATATCGGGCATGCGCGCGCCGGCGGACTCGATCAGGAAGACGCAGGGCAGGCCGGCCCTCGCTGCGCGATCGCGCAGGTGCACGAGCTTGCCGATGTTGAGCACCGTCGAGGATGCGCCCAGCGTCGTCAGATCGAAGGCGGCGACCGCGATGTCGCGCCCGTCAACCGAACCGAACCCGGTGACGATGCCGTCGGCAGGCGTGCGATCGGCATCCTCGGGTCGCAGCGACACCGCGAACTCGCCCATCTCAGTGAAACTGCCCGGGTCGCACAGCAGCGCGATGCGTTCGCGCGCGTTGAGCCTCCCCTGCGCGCGGCGAGCGGCGAGCCGGGCCGGTCCGCCCATCGCCCGGGCCTGCTGATGGCGCCGCGCGAGTTCGGCGGCGAGTTCGTCGTGGGTCATCGTCAAGGGCTCCCGAGGCAGGCACCGGCGACGAATCGGCATTCGCCGCCGGACTGTCCGGCGGTTATAACATCGCGGTCACGGCGCCTCGTTTCGCCATTGGCTCCATTCACCATGCGGATGACCGCTTCGCTCGCCATCGGTCTGCTCGTCCTGATGCACGCTTCCGCCACGCCGCCGCCAGCAGGCACGACCGACGGGTCGACGACCCTTCAGCCGTCGCCGGCATCACCCCCCGACAGCACGCTGGTGCTCGACTTCACCCGACCCGACGCCGCGGTCGGCTTGCGCTCGATCGACGATGTCGTGATGGGTGGCGTGTCCGCATCACGAACGAGCCTGCGCGATGGCGCGTTGCGCTTCGAGGGCGTGGTCTCGCTCGAGCGTGGCGGGGGTTTCGCGTCCTGTCGCGGGCCGGTAACACTGCCATCCGGCACCCGCGCGCTGCTGGTCGAGTTGCGCGGTGACGGCAAGCGCTACCGGCTCACGCTGAAGGACGCCGACGACAACGGCGGGCCGCAGCACCAGGCGAGCTTCACGGCCCCTCCCGACTGGACGACGATGCGCTTCGAGGCGCGCGACTTCCAGGCGAGCTTTCGCGGCCGCCCGGTGGCGATGCCGCCACCGGACCTCGAGCATCAGCGCGCGATCGGCCTGCTGATCGCCGACCGCCAGGCAGGCCCCTTCCACCTCGAAATTCGGCGGGTGTGGGCGCAACGATGATCGCCGCGCGCCTGCGCTCGCTGTCGGCGTTCGTGCTGCTGGCCTACGTGATCACGCACCTGCTGAACCACGCGCTCGCGCTGGTGTCGCTGCAGGCGGCCGACGCGCTGCTCGAGACGCTGTCGAGAGTATGGCGATCGCCGCCGGCAACCCTGCTGTTCGGCTCGGCCTTCATCGTCCACTTCACGCTTGCCCTGCATGCGATCGCGCGGCGCCGCACCTTCCGGATGAGCCGCTGGGAAGGCGCGCAACTGTTGCTCGGCGTGGCGATCGTGCCACTGGCCGCCTCGCACGTGATCAGCACCCGCGTCGCGTGGGAGCTGTACGAGGTCCGCACCAACCACTTCTGGGTGCTGTGGTCGATGGCCGCCGATCCATCGCAGCTCGCGCGGCAGTTCGGCCTCGTGCTCGCCGTCTGGCTTCACGCCTGCATCGGCATTCATTTCTGGTGGCGCCTGCAGCCGTGGTATGCGCGCGCGCTGCCCGCGCTGTACGCCTTCGCGCTGCTGCTGCCGGCGCTGGCGCTCGCGGGTGCCGGCGTGGGGCTCGGTCATGTGCTCGCGATTCTCGAGGATCCTGAGCGCCTGCGGGCAGCGATCGCCGAGGTAGGCCCCCCGAGCCGCGCGGAAGTCGCCGATCTTTACCTGATGTCCGACCTGCTGAAGGCGCTTGCGGCCGGGCTACTCGCGCTTGCCTTCGGCGGGCGCTGGCTGCGCAATGCCTGGATGCGGAAACGCGGCGGCCTGCATCTGGCCTACCCGGAGGGCGGCCGCTTCCACATCTGCGGCGGGGTCTCGGTACTCGAGGCCAGCCGCATCTGCGGCGTAGCCCACGCCTCGGTATGCGGCGGCCGCGGGCGCTGCTCCACCTGCAGGGTGAGGGTGAGCGGCGCCGATGCGCATCGCCTGCCACCGCCTTCGGCCGACGAGCGTCGGGTGCTCAGCCGCCTCGGCAGCCCGCCGCAGGTGCGCCTCGCCTGCCAGCTTCGCCCCCCGCCGGGCCAGTACCGGATCACGCCGCTGCTGCCACCCGACGCGCAGCCTGCCGACGCCTACCGCGGCACGACGCTCGCGGTTGGCGAGGAGCGGATGCTCGCCGTGATGTTCGTCGATCTGCGCGGATTCACGGCCTTCGCGCAGAAGCGGCTGCCCTATGACGTGGTGTTCATCCTGAACCGCTACTTCCGCTCGGTCGGGCTCGCGGTCGAGCGCGCAGGCGGTCGCGTCGACAAGTTCATCGGCGACGGCGTCATGGCGCTCTTCGGCCTCGAGGTCGATGCGGCGCGCGCGGCGCGTCAGGCGCTCGATGCGGCGCACGGGATCGTCGCGGCGCTCGATGAACTCAACAGCGCGCTCGCCGCCGAACTCGATGCCCCCTTTCGCATCGGCATCGGGCTTCATGCCGGTCCCGCGATCGTCGGCGAGCTCGGTCACGGCCGCGCGGTCGGGCTGACCGCGATCGGCGACACCGTCAACACCGCGAGCCGGCTCGAGTCGCTGTCGAAGGACTACGGCGCGCAGCTGGTGGCCTCCGAGGAGCTGTTCGCGCTGGCCGGCATCGAGGAGCCCCGGGGCGAGCGGCACGACGTGCGCGTGCGGGGTCACGACGAGCCCCTCGCGATCCGCGTGGTGATGCTGCTGTCCGGGCGACCAGCCCCTGCGATGGCGGCGGACAGGGCATGATGTCGGTCGAGCGGCACCTCGGCGAGCGGGCAGCCACCGCGCGCCCGCGCGCCACCGCTCGCCCCGGCGCCGGCACTATGCCAATCCCTCCTGATCGACGATCCGCATGAACGAGACCCGCACCGCGATGTCGACCTCCCCGGTGACAATGGCTCGGCATCGATCGGCGCCCGACAGCGCCCGACGCCGCCCCGCGTTCGCGCGCCTGGCGATCGCGCTGCTGGGCGCTGCGCTGATCGGCATGCTCGCCGTGCTCCCCGAGGCGCGGGGCGCGACGAGCGACCCCACGCCCTCCGACCCCGCGTGGCTGGTCGCGGCGAGACAGGAACTCAGGAGTCGGCAGTTCGAGGCCGCGCTCGCGACGCTGCGCAAGGCGGGCGACACCAGCAGTGCCGAATGGCACAACCTGATGGGCTACACGCTGCGCAGCGGCACGCCGCCGGATCTTGCGACCGCCGAGATCCATTACCGCAAGGCGCTCGAACTCGAGCCGCGACACCGCAGCGCGCTCGAGTACTACGGCGAGCTTCTGCTGATGAAGAACGACCTCGCCGGCGCCGAAGCGATGCTCGAACGCCTGAACAAGGCCTGCCGCTTCGGTTGCGAGGAACTTCGCGACCTGCGCGCGGCAATCGCGCGCCACAAGGCCGCCCGCAAGTGAGATCTCGATGCTGCTCGCAACCTGGAACGTCAACTCGCTGAAGATACGCCTGCCGCAGCTGCTCGACTGGCTCGCCGCCAGTCCGGTCGATGTCGTCTGTCTGCAGGAGACCAAGCTGACCGACGATCGCTTCCCGACGCAGGCACTGGCCGACGCCGGCTACGCGGCGGTGTTCAGCGGTCAGCCGACCTACAACGGGGTGGCCATCCTGAGCCGGCGCGCAAGCGTCGGCGAGCCGGTCGACGTGCAGATCGGCAACCCGCTGTTTCCGGACGAGCAGCGCCGGCTGATCAGCGCGACCGTAGCCGGAGTGCGCGTCGTCTGCGCGTACGTGCCCAACGGCCAGAGCGTGGACTCCGACAAGTACCGCTACAAGCTCGCGTGGCTCGACCACCTGGTCGAATGGTTGACACCGCAACTGCTTGCCGGTGCTCCGATCGCGCTGGCCGGCGACTACAACATCGCGCCCGAGGCGCGCGACGTGCGGTATCCGGACAACTGGGAGGGCCAGGTGCTGTGCTCGGCGCCCGAGCGCGAGCGCTTCGCGCGCCTGCTCGGCGCGGGGCTTATCGACAGCTTCCGGCTCTTCGAGCAGCCCGAGAAGACCTTCACGTGGTGGGACTACCGCCAGATGGCGTTCCGGCGCAATGACGGGCTGCGCATCGATCACGTGCTGGTCGCGGCCACGATGCGCGAGCGTGTGCGTTCGTGCCGGGTCGAGCGCGCGATGCGCGCGCGCGAACAACCATCGGATCACGCGCCGGTGATCGTGGAGCTCTCGCCAGCCGGCTGAGTCGCAGGCGCCAACGCGCGCCAACCCGCGGGCCGGGGACGCGACACCTCAGCGCGCGTCGTCCTCGAGGTGCAGGTCCTGGATCTTCCGGGTGATCGTGTTGCGGCCGATGCCCAGGCGCTGCGCCGCATCGATGCGCCTCCCCCGGGTATGACGCAGCGCGGTGCGGATGACCGCGCTCTCGAACTCGCGCGTCAGGCGATCCATCAGGTCGCTCTGGCTTTCGCCGAAGCCGTCGATCGCCTGATCGACCTGCGCCGCCAGCATCGCCGACACCTCGCGCTCGAGCAGCGAAGCCCAGCGAGCCGACGCGGCCTGCGTCGTGTCCGCTCGGGATGACGACCCGCCCGCCGACGACACCGTGGAAGCGGACGCCACCGCGAATGGGGCCGCCGGCGCGGCGCTCGGCAATGAAGCCGGGCTGCCCGTCGCTGTGGGGAATCCCGCTGCCGGCGCCGCGAAGACAGCGGGCGACACCGCCGTGTCGGCGGGCGAGCCGGCGCCCGCAGCGGCGATCCCGCCCACTTCGGCCCGGATCTCGGGGGGCAGATCCTCGAGCCCTACCGACTGGGTCGGTGCCATCACGGTCAGCCAGTGGCAGACGTTCTCGAGCTGCCGGACGTTGCCCGGCCAGGCGAAACGCGCAAGCGCCGCGTGCGCCCCTTCGGTGAGACGCTTAGGCTCGACGCCGAGCTCGCGGGCGCTGCGCTGCAGGAAATGCCGGGCCAGCAGCGGAACGTCCTCGACCCGCTCGCGCAGCGCCGGCAGCCGAAGACGGATGACGTTCAGCCGATGGAACAGGTCCTCGCGAAAGAGCCCCTTGCGCACCCGCTCCTCGAGGTTCTGATGGGTTGCCGCGATCACCCGGACGTTCGCACGCAGCGGCTGGTGACCGCCAACCCGATAGAAGTAGCCGTCGGCCAGCACGCGCAGCAGGCGGGTCTGCAGATCGGGGGGCATGTCTCCAATCTCGTCGAGAAAGAGCGTGCCGCCTTCGGCCTGCTCGAAGCGGCCACGGCGCATCTGCTGAGCACCGGTGAAGGCGCCACGCTCGTGGCCGAAGAGCTCGGACTCCAGCAGGTCGCGCGGAATCGCCGCGGTGTTCAGCGCGAGATAGGCCTTGCCGGCGCGCGGGCTGTGATCGTGCAGCGCTCTCGCGACAAGTTCCTTGCCCGACCCGGACTCGCCGGTGATCAGCACCGTGACATGCGAGTTCGACAGGCGTCCGATCGCCCGGAACACCTCCTGCATCGCGGGCGCCTTGCCCAGGATCTCGAGATCGCCGGCAGCGACCTCGTCGGGTGGTTCCTCGGGCGCGCTTTCCTGCACCGCGCGCCGGATCAGCTCGACCGCCTTGGGCAGGTCGAAGGGCTTGGGAAGGTACTCGAAGGCGCCTGCCTGGAACGCGGAGACGGCACTCTCGAGATCCGAGAACGCGGTCATGATGATCACCGGCAGCGCAGGCTTGCGCTCCTTGACCTTCTGCAGCAGCTCGATCCCGTTTTCACCCGGCATCCGGATGTCGGAAACCAGCACGCGCGGCACGCCATCCTCGAAGGCCCGCAGACAGTCGCGAGCGCTCGCGAACACCCGCACGTCGAAGCCCTCGCGCGTCAGCGCGCGCTCGAGCACCCAGCGAATCGACTGATCGTCATCCACCACCCAGACCGAGTTCATGATGCGCGCTGACCTCCCCCCAGCGGATCGGTGCCGTCATTGCAACGGCAGCAGAATCCTGAAATCCGTTCGACCGGGCCTGCTCTCGCACTCGATGACGCCTCCGTGCTGCTGCACGAAACTCTGCGCGAGCGACAGGCCCAGACCGCTGCCTCCCTCACGGCCGGACACCAGTGGAAAGAAGATCCGATCGCGGATCGACTCCGGGATGCCCGGTCCGTTGTCGATCACATGCAAATCCAGTGCCAGCTTGTATCTGCGCTGCGCGATCGTCACCTGACGGGTGATCCGGGAGCGCAGCGTGATGCGGCCCGCGCCGGCCAGCGCCTGCGCCGCGTTGCGCACGATGTTCATCACGACCTGGATCAGCTGCTCCTTGTCGCCGCTGAACTCGGGAAGGCTCGCGTCGTAGTCGCGAACAATCTGCAGCCCCGGACCGTACTCGGCCTGCACAACGGAACGCACGCGTTCGTAAACCTCGTGGATGTTCATCGGCGCGACCTGGCGCGCGTGCCGATGGGGTGCGAGAAGCCGATCGACCAGCGCCTGCAGGCGATCGGCTTCCTTGATGATGACCTGCGTGTACTCGCGCAGCGCCGGCGATGGCAGTTCGGTCTCGAGCAACTGCGCCGCGCCACGCAGCCCGCCCAGCGGATTCTTGATCTCGTGCGCGAGGTTGCGCACCAGCTCGCGATTAGCCTCGGCCGAATCGAAGAGCTTGGATTCGCGCTCGTGCTTCAGGCGCTGCGCGACCGGTCGGAACTCGAGAAGCAGCGCACCGAGCGGGCTGTCCAGAACGGCCGCGGTGGACGACAGGGTCAGCGGATCGCGCCCGCTGCGCTCAAGCACCAGTTCCTGATGCTTCTGGCCGAACGCATTGTTGCAGGCCTCCTCGAGCAGGCCGTCGATGATCGCGCCGTTGACGAAGAGCCTTGCGAAGGCCTGCCCCCGGATCGTGCGCTGAGACAGCTCGAAGAGCTGCTCGGCGGCCTGGTTCAGGAAGACGACGATGCCCTCGGCATCGAGCACCACGACCGCACTGCCGAGAAGATCGAGACCGGCGAGCAGCGACTCGGGCTCCCGACGCCGCTCGGGCGCATCGCCAGGAGGCTGCCTCACCGGTTGCCTCCCGCGCTGCGCGCGCTCAGCGCTGCATGCCGAGTTCCTTGCGGATGGCCGAGAGGTTGCCTTCGGTGCGGGCAATGTCGTCGCGCAGCCGCTGCACGCGATCGAGGTACTTCTGGTAGTTGCGCTCGTCCCCACGGCGCTCGGGCTCGCCGTTGTTGAACTCGGCCTTGAGTTCCGCGAGCTTCGCCTCCTCCTTGCGCTGCTCGTCCTCGAGGATGCGACGACGGTCGGTGTCGCGGGCGCGCTGCGTCGCGGAATCGACCTTGGGGAAACCGTCGGGCCTGGCAGGCGACGCGCCTGCCGCGGGGGTGCCACTGGTTGTCGGGGCGGGACTCGCACCGGGGGCGGTACCCGCGGCAGCCGGCGCTGGCGAGGTCCCGGGGGCGGCGGTCGACGCGGGTGCGCGCGGCGGCAGCTTCGGGGCGGGAATCACGGTGATGCCACTCTGGACCCGCCGGCACTCGCGATTGCCCTGCGGGCCCGACGAGGGCGTGTTCGTGTACTCGACGACCCCATCGGGGCCCTCGCATCGGTAGATCTGGCCCAAGGCTGGCGCGCTCGCCGTCGCCAGCAGGGCAACCAGCACGAGACCGGAGCATCTTGCAGTCACAGCATTTCCGTCGCGGTCGGGGAACCGGACGACTATAGCGCGATGACGGCGCCGCGGCGCTGTCGCCTCGGTCGGGCGGTGGGGACCGATCGGCCAGACGGCCAAAGGGCATCGCCCGCCGGACCGCGGCGAAGAAAAAAGGGCCGGCAAGCCGGCCCCCGAGACGCACTGCGGTGCTCACGCGCGATCCTGCGCGTTTCGCCCGTTCAGAGCGAGTAGTACATGTCGAACTCGACCGGATGCGTGGTCATGCGGAAGCGGGTGACTTCCTCGCTCTTCAGCGCGATGTAGGCGTCGATCATTTCGTCGCTGAACACGCCGCCGCGGGTGAGGAACTCGCGATCCTTGTCGAGGTGCTCGAGGGCCTGGTCGAGCGAGGAGCACACGGTGGGGATCTTCGCGTCCTCTTCGGGCGGCAGGTCGTAGAGGTTCTTGTCGGCGGCTTCGCCGGGGTGGATCTTGTTCTGGACGCCATCGAGGCCCGCCATCAGCATCGCCGAAAAGGCGAGGTAGGGGTTGGCCGTGGGATCCGGGAAGCGCACCTCGATGCGACGGCCCTTCGGGTTGCTGACGTAGGGGATGCGGATCGAGGCCGAGCGGTTGCGCGCCGAATAGGCGAGCTTGACCGGCGCTTCGAAGCCCGGCACCAGCCGCTTGTACGAGTTGGTGCCGGGGTTGGTGATCGCGTTCAGCGCGCGGGCGTGCTTGATGATGCCGCCGATGTAGTAGAGGGCGAAGTCGGAGAGACCCGCGTAGCCATTGCCCGCGAACAGGTTTTGGCCGTCCTTCCAGACCGACTGGTGGCAGTGCATGCCGGAGCCGTTGTCGCCGACCACGGGCTTGGGCATGAAGGTGGCGGTCTTGCCGTAGCTGTGCGCCACGTTCGTGACGACGTACTTCAGGATCTGCAGCCAGTCGGCGCGCTGCACCAGCGTGGAGAACTTCGTGCCGATCTCGCACTGTCCCGGTGCGGCCACCTCATGGTGGTGCACTTCCACCGGCACGCCCATCTGCTCGAGCAGCAGGCACATCTCGGAGCGCATGTCCTGGAAGGAGTCGACCGGGGGCACCGGGAAGTAGCCACCCTTGACCGCCGGACGATGCGCAAGGTTGCCGCCCTCGAACTCCTTGCCCGTGCTCCAGGGCGCTTCCTCGGAGTTGATCTTGACGAAGCAGCCCGACATGTCGACGTTCCAGGTCACGGAGTCGAAGATGAAGAACTCGGGCTCCGGGCCAAAGAAGGCGGTGTCGCCGATGCCCGAGGCCTTCAGGTAGGCCTCGGCGCGCTTGGCGAGCGAGCGGGGATCGCGCGAGTAGCCCTTGCCATCGGAGGGCTCGATGACATCGCACGACAGCAGCAGCGTGGGCTCCTCGCGGAAGGGGTCCATGTTGGCGGTGCCCGGATCCGGCATCAGCAGCATGTCGGAGGCCTCGATGCCCTTCCAGCCGGCGATCGACGAACCGTCGAAGGCATGGCCGCTGATGAACTTGTCCTCGTCGAAGTGGCTGATCGGCACCGTGACGTGCTGTTCCTTGCCGCGGGTATCGGTGAAGCGGAAATCAACGAACTTGACCTCGTTGTCCGTCACCATCTTCATCACGTCTGCGACGCTCGCCATTCGGGCTCTCCTGTGTGCTTCTCAAGCGATGGGTTGGGGGTATCCGCGAAAGCCCAGGCTTTGCGCAAGGCTTCGGCTGACCGACGATGTAGCAGAAAACGTGCCATCGAACTCGGTCGATCGCCCCGCCGTGGGGCGCGACAATTCAGGGACTTAGCCATTCCGCTGGTCGAACGCACCATCGACGGGCGCCCAATCATAGTGCACAGCACTGAAATGCCCCAAATTGGAGCATAGGACCGCCTGGCAAACGCTCAGCCGGATGCGAGGAAGAGCGCCTGCAGATCGTTGAGGAAGTCGAGGCCGCGCGGCGATGCACGCAGCCAGGCCGGATCCGGGTCGAGCAGCCCGGCATCGAGGGCACGGCGCAGCGGCGTCGCGATCGCCGACAGCGACAGCCCGGTGCGTTCGCCGAACATCGCGGCAGGCACCCCATCGACCAGACGCAGCGCATTGAGCATGAACTCGAAGGGAAGCTCGCTCGCGGTCACACGACGCTCGGTCTCGACCGCGGCGCCGCCGAGGGCCGCGTCGAGGTAGCGCTGCGGATGACGCAGCCGCGCCTGGCGGACGATGCCCGCGTGCGACGAGATCTTCGCGTGCGCGCCGGCGCCGATGCCGAGGTAGTCACCGAATTCCCAGTAGTTGAGGTTGTGACGGCAGCGATGGCCCGGTCGCGCGAAGGCCGAAACCTCGTAGCGGCGCAACCCGGCATCAGCCAGTCGCGCCTCGATCAGCGACTGCATGTCGGCGGCTGCGTCATCGTCGGGAAGATCGGCGGGCGGCCGGCTGGCGAACAGCGTATTGGGCTCGAGGCTCAGGTGATAGGCGCTCAGGTGGGGAGGCTCGAAACCGAGCGCGGTCTCGAGATCGCGCTCGAGCATCGGCAGGGTCTGACCGGGCAGCGCGTACATCAGGTCGATGTTGAAGGTCTCGAAGTGCCGCGCCGCCTCGGCCACCGCGGCGCGCGCCTGCGCGCCGTCATGAACGCGGCCGATTGCGCGCAGCGAGACGTCGTCGAAGCTCTGCACCCCGATCGACAGTCGGGTGACGCCGGCTCGCGCAAAGGCCGCGAAACGCCCCGCCTCGAAGGTGCCCGGATTGGCCTCGAGGGTGATCTCGGCCTGCGCCGCGAGCCTCACCCGGGCACGCACCGCGGCGAGCAGCGCATCGATCGCGTCGGGCGAAAAGAGGCTGGGCGTGCCGCCACCGATGAAGATCGTCTGCACGCCACGGCCCCAGACCGAGGGCAGCACGGATTCGAGATCGGCGACCAGCGCCTCGATGTATCGGCGCTCGACCTCGGCGGGCAACGCATCGTCCTGCCCGCGCCATTCGTGCGAGTTGAAGTCGCAGTAGGGGCACTTCCGGAGGCACCACGGCAGGTGGATGTAGAGCCCGAGCGGCGGCAGCTGCGCGAGGCTCGGCGCGCCGCGGGTCGTGCCGACGAGGCGGATGGGCGACTCCGTTGCGGGATCAGGGACGCGTGGGGGCACGCAGACGCTCGAGAAGCTCGCGCATCGCCCGACCCCGGTGGCCGAGCGCGTTCTTGCGCTCTGGGCTCAGCTCGGCCGCCGTGCACCCGAGCTCGGGAAGGAGGAAATGCGGGTCGTAGCCGAAACCGCCGTCGCCCCGGGGCTCGTCGATCAGGCGACCGTGCCAGCTCGCGTCGGCCACCAGCGGGTGCGGATCGTCCGGGGCGCGCACGAGCACCAGCACGCAAACATAGTGCGCGCTGCGGTCGGTCACCGTGCGCAACTGCTCGATCACCCGCCGGTTGTTGGCGAGGTCGTCGCGGGGGCCGCCCGCGAGCTGCGCCCAGCGGGCCGAGTGCACCCCGGGCGCGCCAGCCAGTGCGTCGACACACAGGCCGGAATCGTCGGCGAGCGCGGGCAATCCGGCGGCCGCGCTGGCGTGCCGTGCCTTCGCGAGCGCGTTCTCGAGGAAGGTGAGATGGGGCTCCTCGGCATCGGCGATACCCAGGCTGCGCTGGCCGATCAGCTCGATGTCGAGCGGCGCGAGCAGGCTGGCGAACTCGCGCAGCTTGCCGGCGTTGCCCGAGGCGAGCACCAGACGTCGCAACGGCGGGGCCATCGGCGGATCAGCGCGCCGGCTTCAGCGCGTCCTGCTGGGCCCGGACCAGGTCGGCGATGCCGGCGGCTGCAAGCCCGAGCATCGTGTCAGCCTGCGCGCGATCGAAGGGTGCGCCCTCCGCGGTGCCCTGGATCTCGACGAAGCCGCCGGATCCGGTCATCACGACATTCATGTCGGTGTCGCAGGCGGAATCCTCGGCGTAGTCGAGGTCGAGCACCGCGACCCCCTGCCAGAGCCCGACCGACACCGCCGCCACCGCGTCGCGGATCGGCGAAACGGCGAGCAGCCCGGAGTCGAGCAGCCGCGCGACCGCGTCGTGGGCTGCCACCCAGGCACCGGTGATCGCGGCGGTGCGCGTTCCCCCGTCGGCCTGCAGCACGTCGCAATCGAGCGTCAGCGTGCGCTCGCCGAGCGCGCGCAGATCGAAGACCGCGCGCAGGCTGCGGCCGATCAGGCGCTGGATCTCCTGCGTGCGCCCGGACTGCCGCCCGCGCGCGGCCTCGCGCTCGCCGCGGGTGTGCGTGGCGCGCGGCAGCATCCCGTACTCGGCCGTCACCCAGCCCTGGCCGCGACCGCGCAGGAAACCGGGCACCTTCTCCTCGATGCTCGCCGTGCAGAGCACCCGGGTGTCGCCGAATTCGACGAGCACCGAGCCTTCGGCGTGACGGGTGAAACCGCGGGTGATGCGCACCGGACGCAACTGGTGGGGCGCGCGGCCGCTGGGACGCGGCGCGCCCACGCCGACGACGGAACTGGCAGACGATGAGCTCATGGCTCGCAGTTTAGCCGTTACGCCGGTTCGCCCGCCCGTCCGTAGGGGATGCTGGTGGTCACCGCGCCTTCGGGCATCGCCCCGGCAGCGGCGCGCTCGGGATCGGCGCCGCTCTCCCAGCGCATCGCCAGCGCCGTCGCGTTGTCGGCGAAGCGCCCGCCCGCAGCCACGCAGCGCCGCACGAGTTCGGGAACCGACTGCTGCACCGTACCCGCCGCAAGCACCCGCAACAGGTCGGCCTCGGCGAGCGCGCCCCACACCCCATCGCTGCAGAGCAGCAGCAGATCGCCCGCCCGCAGCGCCGGCGCATGGCCGATGTCGATCTGCGGCTCGGCCGGCGAACCGAGGCAGTTGTAGAGCTTGTTGCGATCGGGATGCACCGCGGCATCGTCGGGTTGCAGCACGCCCATCGCCACCAGCGTCTCGACCCGCGAGTGATCCCGCGTGCGGGCGAGGATCGACCCTTCGCGAATCCAGCAGGCGCGCGAGTCGCCGGCATGCGCCCACCACGCCCGCTCGTCCTGCACGACGCAGGCAACCACCGTCGTGCGCGGAGCCTCGGGCAGGCCATGACTTGCCCGGCAGGCCAGGATCTCGTCGTGGGCGCGGCGCAGCGCCTGCTCGAGAAAGGCAGCGGGATCGCCGAGCGAAGGACGTGCCTCGCGCTGGAAGCTCGCCGCGATCGACTGCATCGCCACCTGCGCCGCGATCTCGCCGCGAAGATGGCCTCCCATGCCGTCGGCAACCAGCATCAGCAGGCATTCGCGCGTGAACGCGTAACCCATCCTGTCCTGGTTGACCGGCCGGCCACCGATGTCGGTGTCCTGATAGATGCTGAACTTCATTGAGGCCCTGCTTCCCGGGGCGCTGGCCGCCGCGTGGCGGGCGCCTGCTTCCGAGGGTCTCAGGAATCGGCGGCGTGCGCCACCGGGTCGCGACGACGGCGACCGAGCACATCGACCACGGTGTCGACGAAGCGCGACAGGCCGCCTAGCGCGGTGCGGCCATCGTCTTCACGCTCGCTGCGCGACCGCGAGGAAGCGCGCAGGGTCTTCTGGAGCGCGAACACACTTTGCGGACGGTCCATCGGATCGAGACTCAGGCACCAGTCGACGGTATCGACCAGCTCCTCGGCATAGTGGTCACGCGCCCGATCGAGCATCTCGTCGATGCGATCGCTGACCTGACGCTGATCGGCGGCCTGCGGCGGCTGGCCGACCATGCAGGCGAGCATCGTCGCGCCGAGACCGTAGACATCGGTCCAGGGCCCGAGCGTCATGCCCCTGCGGTAGAGCTCGGGCGCCGCGAAGCCGGGGGTGTACATCGGGAAGAGCTTCGGCGCGTCGAGCGAGAGCGTCTGACGGGCAGCGCCGAAATCCAGCAGCATCGGCGAGGCATCCAGGCGCAGGTAGACGTTGGCAGGCTTGATGTCCAGGTGCAGCAGGCGGTTCGCATGGACCTCGCGCAGCCCGTTCATCACCAGGTGGAAGATGCGCCGGATGTGTCGCTCGGCGATCACCTGACCGGTGGCGTTGGCGCGGCGGCGCAGGACCAGGTCCTGCAGCGTGCGGCCCTCCTCGTGGGCCATCACCAGGTAGACGGTGTCGTTGGCGCGCAGGAAGTTCACCACGCGCACGACGTTCGGGTGCAGGATCCGCGCGAGCGCACGGCCCTCCTCGAAGAAGCACTTCAGACCGTTGCGGTAGGTGTTCAGATGCTCCGGCGCGACCACCGGCCGCAGCTCGCCGGGCTTGCGCGTGACCAGCGTGGCGGGCAAGTACTCCTTGATCGCATAGCTGATGCCCTCGGCATCACGCGCCAGGTAGACGACCGAGAAGCCACCGCTCGCGATCTTCCTTAGAATCCGGTAACCCCCGATCTCCAGGCCATCGGGCAGCGCAGCGTTCATCTGAGAGGGCATGGCATCCCTTGAGCAAGCAATCACCCATCCAGAGCATGACCGGCTTCGCCGCGGTCACCCGCGAGGCCGAGGCCGGCCGCCTGCATGTGGAGCTGCGCGGCGTGAATTCCCGCTTTCTCGACCTGCAGTTCCGCATCCCGGACGAGTTGCGGGCGGTCGAACCCGCATTGCGAGAACTGCTCACCGGCGGTCTCGTCCGTGGCAAGGTCGAGTGTCGCATCGGGCTTTCACGGCCGGCCGCCGAGAGCCGACAGCCGGCGATCGACCGCGGACTGCTGGCACAGCTGCTCGCGACCGCCGAGCAGATCCAGAGCCTCGCGCCGACCGCGCAGCCGCTGTCGGTGGCTGAACTGCTGCGCTGGCCCGGCGTGATCGCCGAGGCGTCGACCGATCCGGATGCGATGCAGCGCGACATGGTGTCGACGGCCCGCGAGGCGCTCGCGCAGTTCGTCGCCACCCGATCGCGCGAGGGTGCGCGACTGGCGCGCGAGATCGGCGTGCGCGGTGCGCGCATGCGCGAGCTGGTCGCGCAGGTTCAGCGTCAGGCACCCGCGCTGCTGGCGGCCTTCGAGGCACGCCTCGTCGAGCGGCTGCGCGCGGCGCTCGCCGACGCCGCGGCCGGCAGCGCGCTGCCGACCGAGCAGGTGATGGAACGGATTCGGCAGGAGGTGACGCTGCACGGCCTGCGAATCGATGTCGACGAGGAGCTCTCGCGACTGCGCACGCACCTCGACGAGCTCGACCGGGTGCTTGCGGCGGGCGGCGCGGCCGGCAAGCGGCTCGATTTCCTGATGCAGGAGCTCAACCGCGAGGCCAACACGCTCGGATCCAAGGGCGCGAGCGTCGATCTCACCGCGATCGTCATGGAACTCAAGCTGCTGATCGAGCAGATCCGCGAGCAGGTCCAGAACATCGAGTGAGGTTTCAGGGGTCTCCTGACACCCCCAGGCGGCCGGAAAGAGGGACGCAAGTCCACGGCGCCGGCCCGCATCGACGCTGCGCGCAGCGTCACCACCGTCGGCACGGCCTGCCCCACTTCACGGTGCAGGGAGCCGGCGCGGGAATCTTGATAACTATTGATAGTCGACGGGACCGTCTGCGTCATGAGCAGCAACACCATGAGCTTTGCCCTGCCGGAGGCCTTGCGCGAATACATCGACCAGCGGGTACGGTCCGGTCAATACGGCAACACCAGCGAGTATCTGCGCGAGCTGATCCGTCGTGACCAGGATGAACAGGCCAAGAAGCGGTTGCGCGAACTGATCGCAGAAGGGTTGAGCTCAGGCCCCGGCCGTGCCCTGACACCGAAGCGCACGGCGCAACTGAAGAAGCAGGTCCTGGGCGAGCGGATGTTTGATGCCGCCATCGCTGCGCTCGAGCCGATCGAACGCATGCCCTCCATGAGTTCTCCCCGGCTGGGTCAGTTGTGCGACATCCCGGGTTTGCGATCCTGCAGCATGCCGACTGAAGCGGCTGCGCAGCCAGGCTCTTTGGTTACCGATCGGTCACTTTCTGCTTGATCTCCTGCGGATTGGCACCAAAATGACCGAAAGGTAACTTTGAACACCTGCCATGCCACCGCCAGCCCAAGACTTACCGCTCGGTCACTCCGCTGACGCTGAGACGCCCATCCGCTCCTCCGTCGAGCTGGGCGCCGTCATCCGCGAGCAGCGCAAGCGCCTGGGCCTGAAGCAACTCGACCTGGCGGGTCTGGGCAACACCGGCAACCGCTTCATCGTGGACCTGGAGAACGGCAAGCCGACGGTGCAACTGCAGAAGGCGCTGGACCTGATGGACCTGCTGGGCCTGGAGGTGGTGGTGCGCACCAAGGCCTCTCGTTCGACCTCTTCGCGCTAAGGGCTAGCTGATGCAGCCACGGCCCGAGCAACTGGATGTCTACTACGGCAGCGACCTGGTCGGCGCCCTGTACGACAGCGCGCCGCTGACCTTCGAGTACGCGTCTGGCTGGCTGAACGGTACCTCGCGCATGTCGCTGGCGACCATCCCGCTGCAGCCCGGAAAGCAAACCGCGCCCGAAGTTCAGGCCTTCTTCGAGAACCTGCTGCCCGAGGGCGAACTGCGCGACTACCTGGCCGCGCAGCGCAAGGCATCCACCCTCTTCTCGCTGCTGCTGGAAGTGGCGGGCGACACTGCGGGCGCCTTCGTCCTGGTCGCCCCAGGGCAGATGCCGGAGCCGCCGCGCTACGAGGCCACGACATGGGAGGCCATCGCAGCCGTCCTCGCCAGGCGGTCGGCCTCTGCGATCGACATCCACGAGCCAGGTGCGCGCATCTCGCTGGCCGGGGCTCAGGACAAGACCAGCCTGGCGATCTTCGACGACGGCGAGCCGCGGCTGCCCAAGGGCACTTCACCGTCGACTCACATCCTCAAGCCCAACATCCGTCGCCTGGCCAAGGTGTGGCACTCGGCCGCGAACGAGACCATCGTGATGCGAGCCGCGGCTCTGGCTGGCCTGCCGACAGCCGAGGTCTTCTATGAACCGCACACCGAAGCCTGCGTCGTGCGCCGCTTCGACCGCCAGCTTCGGTCTGATGGCACGCTGTCCCGGCTCGTGCAGTATGACCTGTGCCAACTGGCTGGCACGGTGTCGGACCGCAAGTACGAGAAGGAAGGCGGCCCGGGCCTCGCCGCCTGCGCAGAACTGATCCGCCGCTACAGCGCGCAGCCCGCTGTCGACCTGCGCCACCTGGTGCGCTGGGTGTTCTTCAACCTGTACGTGAGCAACAACGACAGCCACGCCAAGAACCTGTCGATCCACAGCGTGCCTGGCCAAGGGGTGACGCTGACACCGTTCTACGACCTGATGTGCACGCGGCTGTACCCCGGTCTCTCGCCCGAATTCGCGTTGGCGATCGGCGGCGAGGACAGGCCGGGCGAGATGGGCGCGGAGCACCTGACGCTAATGGCCAGGCAGCTCGGCATGCAACCGCGCTTCCTGGCTCAGCAGGCACGCGACATGGCCGACCGCGTGCCAGCAGCCATCGAAAAGGCCACGCGCGAGATCGCGCCGGCACTCACGCCATCGGCTCGCACGCTGGCCGAACGGCTAGAGCGCTTCGTGTCGTCCACCACCAGGAAGCTGGCAGCCCGATTCACGGCAGCCCGCTGATGTCGGCGTCGGGCCGGCGATTCAGGTCGGCGAGCCGACCAAGGCCGAAGCGCCTGCCGCTCAAGGATGACGACCCAGCGGCCGATAATGCGCAGACCGTCAGGACACCCAGGAACGAATCGACCATGCCCGGCCCACTCCCGCGCCCCGATCAGCCCACCGCGCACTTCGGCGCCCTGCTGCACGCGGTGCGGATGTTCGCCCCGCCGAGACTGCGCGCGGGACGCGCGCGGGTTGCCGCACGGCTTGCGGCCGGCCTGCTGGCCGGCGCCATGCTTGCCCCGGGCCCGGCAGCCGCGCAGGGCAGTTCGCACCACTGCGCGTCCATCTCCAGCACCGACCAGCGCGCGCTTTGCCGGGCGGTGGCCGAGAAGAAGAGCCACCACTGCGCGACGATCACCGGCAGCGATCAGCGTGCGATGTGCCGCGCCCAGGCCGAAGGCAAGCCGCACCACTGCGCGACGATCAGCAGCAGCGATGCGCGCGCCTACTGCAGGGCGGTCACCGGCGGCTGAAAGCCACGACCATCGCGCGAGCGGGCGGTCGCAGCGCGACGACCGGCAAGAGCCCGCTGGCATACTGGAGGCCTTCGACCTCCTCCCGCCATGAGTCAAAGCTCCCCCAGCCAGCCCGATGCGGGCGGCGCCGGCAGCGTCTTCGCCATCGTCGCCCCCTCGGGCGCCGGCAAGACCTCGCTGGTGCGCGCCATGCTGCAGGCGCGCCCGAATCTCGCGCTCTCGGTCTCCTTCACCACGCGCGCCCCCCGGCCGGGCGAGGTCGACGGGGTCGACTACCGATTCATCGGCACCGACGAGTTCCATCGCCGCCGCGACGCCGGCGAGTTTCTCGAATGGGCGCAGGTCCACGGCAACTTCTACGCCACCTCACGCACCTGGATCGCCGAGCGGGTGGCGGCGGGCCGCGACATCGTTCTCGAGATCGACTGGCAGGGCGCGGTGCAGGTGCAATCGCTGATGCCCGAGGTGGTGGGCATCTTCATCGCCCCGCCCTCGGTGGCCACGCTGCGCGAGCGGCTGGTCGCCCGCGGCACCGACAGCGCCGACGTGATCGCTCGCCGCGTGGCGGCCGCGCGTACCGAACTCGCGCAGGCGCACCGCTTCGACTATCTGGTGATCAACGAACACTTCGATCGCGCGCTCGCCGAGCTGCTGGGCCTCGTGGACGCGGCAGCGCTGCGCTTCGCGCGCCAGCGGTCGCGCCACCCTGCCCTCTTCCGCGATCTCTTCGGCGAGCCCGACGCCCCTGCGGTATCATCCTGAGTCCGGGCCGCCCGCTGCGCGGGGCCCCCTTTCGAGAGCGCCATGGCACGCATTACCGTCGAAGACTGCCTCAAGCAGATCCCCAACCGCTTCGAGCTCACGCTGGCGGCCACCTACCGGGCACGCATGCTCGCGCAGGGCCATACCCCGCGCATCGACTCCAAGGACAAGCCCACGGTCACGGCGCTGCGCGAGATCGCCACCGGCAAGATCGGCGCCGAGATGCTCCGAAGGGTACCCACCTGACGCCGGGCGGCCCGGTTGACCATGCCGCAAGCCCCGAGTCAATCCGCCGCCCCTGCCAACGCCAGCCCCGGGCGCCGCGCGCCGCGCGCGCCCGCTGATTCCCCCGTCGAGCCCGCCGCCGGCTCGAGCTTCGCCGCCGCCCCCGACGGCCGCCAGGTCGTCACGCTCGGCAGCCTCACGCAGGTGGCCGAAAGCTACCTCGGCCCGGATGACCTGCGCCGAATCCGCGAGGCCTACCGCTTCAGCGATCACGCCCATCTCGGGCAGTTCCGCAGCAGCGGCGAGCCCTACATCTCGCACCCCATCGAAGTCGCGCGCATCTGCGCCGGCTGGAAACTCGACACCGAGTCGCTGATGGCGGCGCTGCTGCACGACGTCATGGAAGACTCGGGCGTGGCGCGCCAGGCCCTGATGGAGCGCTTCGGGCCGCAGGTGGCCGAACTTGTCGACGGTTTGTCCAAGCTCGACCGCCTGCACTTCGACAGCAAGGAGCAGCAGCAGGCCGAGAGCTTTCGCAAGATGCTGCTGGCGATGGCGCGCGACGTGCGCGTGATGCTGATCAAGCTCGCCGACCGTCTGCACAACATGCGCACGCTCGAGGCGGTCGACCCCGCCAAGCGTCGCCGGATCGCCGCCGAGACACTCGACATTTACGCGCCGATCGCAAGCCGGCTGGGTCTGCGCAAGGTTTTCCTCGAACTGCTCGACCTCGCCTTCCGCCACCGCCACCCGATGCGCTACCGCGTGCTGCGCAAGGCGATGCTGGCGGCGCGGGGCAACCGCCGCGAGGTGCTCGGCCGCATCCTCGAAACCGTGCAGAAGACCCTGCCCGAGTCCGGCGTGCCGGCCGAGGTCTATGGCCGAGAGAAGGCGCTCTACGGCATCTATCGCAAGATGAAGGACAAGCACCTGTCCTTCGCGCAGGTGCTCGACATCTACGGCTTCCGGGTGGTGGTCGATACCGTGCCGCAGTGCTATCTGGCGCTGGGTGCGCTGCACAGCACCTTCAAGCCGGTGCCGGGGCGCTTCAAGGATTACGTGGCGATCCCGAAGGTCAACGGCTACCAGTCGCTTCACACCACGCTGGTCGGCCCCTTCGGCACCCCGGTGGAATTCCAGATCCGCACCCGCGAGATGCAGCGGGTTGCGGAGTCGGGCGTGGCCGCGCACTGGCTCTACAAGGCCGAGAAGGAAAGCTTTTCCGACCTGCAGAAACGCACGCACCAGTGGCTGCAGTCGCTGCTCGACATCCAGAACCAGACCGGCGACTCGATGGAATTCATCGAGCATGTGAAGGTCGATCTCTTCCCCGATGCGGTCTATGTTTTCACGCCCCGGGGCCAGATCCGGGCGCTGCCACGCGGCGCCACCATCCTCGATTTCGCCTACAGCGTGCACACCGGCATCGGCGATCGGGCGGTGGCCGCGCGAGTCAATCAGCAGACCGTGCCGCTGCGCACCGAACTGCAGAACGGCGACGTGGTCGAGGTGATCACCGATCCCGCCTCCCGGCCGAGCCCGGTGTGGCTGGGTTTCGTTCGCACCGGCAAGGCGCGCGCCGAGATCCGGCAGTCGCTGCGCAAGATGAACATGGCCGAGTCGGTCGATCTCGGCCGCCGGCTGCTCGAGCAGGCGCTCGCGGCGCTGCGCATCGAGATCGCGAGCGTCGACCCGACGAGCCTGGAGCGTGCCGCCCGCGAAGCGGGTGTGCGCGGCGCCGACGAACTCTATGCCGACATCGGACTGGGCAAGGCGCTCGCCCCGGTGGTGGCCCGGACCATCGCGCTGCAGGGCTCGGGCAAGCTGGCGGCAGCCGCGCTCATCATGCCGGCGCCCGCGCCGATCTTTGTGCACGGCGGCGAGGGTTCGGCGGTTCAGTATTCATCATGCTGCCATCCACTGCCAGGCGACGGCATCGTCGGTCATCTTCGCGGCGGCCACGGGCTGGCACTGCATCGCGCCGAGTGCGAGACCGCGCTGCGCCAGCGCGCCAAGGATGCCGAGCGCTGGGTCGAGGCGCAGTGGGCCGACGAGGTGTCCGGCCTGCACCAGTGCGGCGTCGAGGTACTGGTGCGCGATGATCGCGGCGTGCTCGCGCGCGTGGCCGCCGAACTCGCCAGTGGCGAAGCCAATATCGTCAACGTGGCGATGGATCCGCAACCGGAGGGCACCGCCACGCTGCGCTTCCTGGTGCAGGTACGCGACCGGGTCCACCTCGCGCAACTGATGCGCAACCTGCGCAAGGTGCCCGAGACGAGGCGGATTTCGCGGTTCTAGGACACAAGCGCCCGCCCCCCGATTCGCCCGCCCACCGCCAGCGCGGTAGCCCCGATCGCGGAGAGCACGGCGGCCACGGCAAGCGCCACACCATAGCCGCCGAAGGCGTCGCGCAGCCACCCGAAGAGCGCCGGGCCGGTGGCCGCGATGAACTGGATGAAGGTGGCCGCCGAGCCGTAGGTGGCACCGAAGGCCGCGGCGCCGAACTCGCGGCGCACCACGATCGGCCCGAGGGTGGTCACATGGCCGATGCACCAGCCGTAGACGAGGCTCGCGGCCACCAGCAGCCACGCGGCGGGCCACAGCGCGAGCGCGGCCATCACGACGGTCTGCACGACCATGATCCGCATCGCCAGCCGGCGCACATCGGTGCGGTCGACGATGCGCGCGAGCACGATGCGGCCGAGCAGCGCGGCCAGGCCGGTGGCGCTCACAAGCAGGCCCGCGCCCGCGAGCCCGATCGTGGGCCCGGCGAGCGCCACATGGTGCGTGATGAAGCCGATCTGCACGAGCAGGCCGAGCGCGAAGCCGGCGGTGGCGCTGCCCAGCAGCCACGCCGGCCGCCCTCGGGCGGCAAGCGGCTCGGGTGGGGACGGTGGGATGGCCGCGAGCACGGTGTCGGCCGCCGGGGCCCGGCCATCGGCAGCGCCCCCGTGGCCCCCCGCGGCTGCGTCTCCATCGGCGGCGCTCCCCGCGGCAGCGCCTGCCAGCCGATCGCCATCGCGCGCCAGCCCCAGCGCCGCCGGCCCGCGGTACCGCAGCACCACCCCGATCAGCGGCAGCAGCACCAGCGCCGCCACCAGCCCGGCGAGCGCGAGCCCGGCTGTCAGCCCGAGCCTCGCAATCGCCATCAGCAGCAACGGGACGCCAGCGATCGAGCCCACGCTGGCGCCCATGATCGCGAGCGTCATCGAGCGGCCCTGGTGGCGCTCGAACCACGGCGCCACCGTCGCCGAGAGCGCGGTGGTCGACAGCGACGACCAGCCCAGACCCACGAGCACGAAGCAGGGATAGAGCTGCCAGGGCTCGCGCACCTGGCCAACGAGGGCCACGCCCAGGGCGATCGAGACCGCGCCGGCCGACAGCACCGGGCGCGGTCCGTGACGGTCGATCGCGCGGCCCACGGCACGCTGTGCGGCGGCGCTGACCAGGAAGAAGAGCGTGATGGCGGAGGCCACCTGCGAAATCGGCCAGCCGTGATGCGCGGTGACCGCGTGCAGGTACACGCTGCCCCCGAAAAGCCCCAGCGCCCAGGCGAAGGCCGCGATCACGAAGCAGGCGGCAACCACCCGCCAGCCGTGGAAGATCCGGCGCGCCCTCACGAGCATCATCCCCGCTCGGGGTAGCTGACCGTCAGGATCTCGAGCTCGTCGGTACCCTGCGGCGTGCGCAGCGACACGGTGTCACCCTCGCGGGCCTTGATCAGCGCGCGCGCCACCGGCGAGACCCAGCTCACACGGCCGGCGGGCGGATCGACCTCGTCGATGCCCACGATGGTGATGGTTTCCTCGCGCTCGCCGTTGCGCAGGTAGGTGACGGTGGCGCCGAAGAAGACCTGGTCGCGGCTCTCCTGCTCGCCGGGATCGACCACGACCGCGATGTCGAGCCTGCGCGTCAGAAAGCGGATGCGGCGGTCGATCTCGCGCAGGCGGCGCTTGCCGTAGATGTAGTCGCCGTTCTCGGACCGGTCGCCATTGGAGGCCGCCCACGACACCACCCGCACCACCTCCGGGCGGTCGACGTCGATCAGGCGCAGGAGCTCGGCGCGGATCGCGGCATGCCCCGCCGGCGTGATGTAGTTGCGCGGCGCAGGCCCCGCCGAGGGCGGGTCGGGGAGGTCCTCGTCGTCGTCGCCGCTGTCTTCGCGGACGAAGGCCTTGCTCATCAGTGCCCTGCGACCGCCATGCGGTCGATGAGAATGGAGCCGGTGCGCCTGCCGCCGCGGCTGATGACGTCGCTGCCTACCGCAACGATGCCGCGGAACATCTCGGCGAGGTTGCCGGCGATCGTGACTTCCTCGACCGGGTGGACGATCACGCCCTTCTCGACCCAGAAGCCGCTCGCACCACGCGAGTAGTCGCCGGTCACGCCATTGACACCCTGCCCCATCAGGTCGGTCACGAAGAGCCCGGTGCCCAGGCGCTCGAGCATCGCGGGCAGGTCGTCGAGCTGGCGGGTGAGCCGACTGGTGAGCGCAAGGGTGTGCGAGCCGCCGGCGTTGCCGGTGGTCTTCATGCCGAGCTTGCGCGCCGAGTAGGTGGACAGGAAATAGCCGTGCAGGCGTCCGCCGGCGACCACCGTGCGGCGACCGGTTCGCACGCCCTCGCTGTCGAAGGGCGCGCTACCGGGCTCCGCGGGCACGTGGGCATCCTCGACGAGGTCGAGGTGCGGGGCGAACACGTCCTTGCCGAGCGAGTCGAGCAGAAAGCTCGTGCGCCGGTACAGGGATCCGCCGCTGACCGCCTGCACGAAGTGCCCGATCAGGCCGGTGGCCAGCGGCGCCTCGAAGAGCACCGGCACCTTGCAGGTGGGGATCTTGCGGGCACCCAGCCGCGCCAGCGTGCGCTCGGCGGCGTAGCGACCGATCTTGACCGGGTCGGCCAGCCGCTGCGGCACGATGTCGGCGCTGTACCAGTCGTCGCGCTGCATGGTGTCGCCGAGCCGGGCGATCGGCGCGCAGCCCAGCGAGTGCCGGCTGAAGGGGTAGCCCGCGGCAAAGCCCAGCGTGTTGGCGAGCACGAACTGGCCATGGCTGACGTTGACCGAGGCGCCATCGCTGTTGTCGATCAGCGGGCTGGTGTCGAAGGCCGCGGCCTCCATGCGGCAGGCAAGCGCCACCGCCTCGTCGACCGAGATGCCCCAGGGATGGAAGAGGTCGAGGTCGGGGATCTCGCTGGCGAGCGTGTCGGCATCGGGCAGGCCCGCGCAGTCGTCCTCGCCGGTGTGGCGGGCGATCTCGTAGGCGGCGGCCACGGTCTGCGCGAGCGCTGGCGATGAGAAGTCGCTGCTGCTGGCGTGACCGCGACGCTGACCGAGGTGCACGGTGATGCCCACGCCCTTGTCGCGGGTCTGTTCGATGGTCTCGACGCTGCCGCGGCGCACGTTGACCGACAGCCCGCTGGACTCGG
>JBIIHU010000053.1:0-16864 GCA_044235405.1 Burkholderiaceae bacterium | reverse complement strand
GGGGCATGTGAGCGAAGGTGACGGGCCCGGCCCGGCCTGCATGCCGGGCCTTTCTCGTCCTCGCGCGCAGCCCGCAGGGGCTGCGCTTTCCGGGCACACAAAGGAAAAGGCCTGCTTGCGCAGGCCTTCGAATTGGTGCCCAGAAGAGGACTCGAACCTCCACAGTGTTGCCACCGCTAGGACCTGAACCTAGTGCGTCTACCAATTCCGCCATCTGGGCATTTTCGCTGCCGCATTTACGCACCAGCGAAGCCCTCTAGTTTAGGCGCTCGCCGCGATTTGTCAAATCGCCCGGCGAGCGCCGCCATGTTGTCACCAGGAACCGCGTCATGACCGACCCCGCATGGGTGCTGCCCACCCGTGACGAGATCCTCGAGAGCCTGCGCACCGCCGACGCGCCGCTCACGCCCGAGGAACTCGCGCTGCGCCTCGAGATCGGCGCCGAGCATGCGCCGGCGCTCGCCCGCCGGCTGGCGGCGATGGAGCGCGACGGGCAGCTGATGCCGAATCGCAAGGGCGTGCTGCTGCTCGCGAGCAAGCTCGACATGATCGCCGGCCGGGTCCAGGGCCATCGCGACGGTTTCGGCTTCCTGCTGCCCGATGCGGGCGGCGCCGATCTGTTCCTCAGCCCGCGCGAGATGCAGAAGGCGATGCATGGCGACCGCGTCCTGGTCAAGCGGGTCGGCGTCGATCACCGGGGTCGCCCTGAGGGGGTGATCGTCGAGGTGACCGAGCGCGCGCACCGGCGCCTGGTGGGGCGCTTTCTCGCCGAACGTGGCGTGAACATCGTCGTGCCCGAAGACCAGCGCATCAAGCACGACATCCTGGTGCCACCCGCCGATGCCGGCGGCGCGAAGCCCGGTCAGGTGGTCAGCGTCGAGATCGTCGATCCACCCTCGGGCCACGCCGCGCCGATCGGGCGCGTGGTGGAGGTGCTCGGCGAGATCGACGACCCCGGCATGGAGATCGAGATCGCGGTGCGCAAGTTCGACGTGCCGCACCAGTTCGACCCGAAGACGCTCGCGGCCGCGGCGGCGCTGCCTGCGAAAGTGCGCGCGCTCGACCTTCGCGGTCGGGTGGATCTGCGCGACGTGCCGCTGGTCACGATCGACGGCGAGGACGCGCGCGACTTCGACGACGCGGTCTACTGCGAGCCCCACGGCCAGGCCGAAGGCGCGCACCGCCTGATCGTCGCGATCGCCGATGTCGCGCACTATGTCGCCGCGGGCGATGCGCTCGACCGCGAGGCCGCGCTGCGCGCCACGTCGGTGTACTTTCCGCGCCGCGTGATCCCGATGCTGCCCGAGAAGCTCTCCAACGGGCTGTGTTCGCTGAACCCGGAGGTCGACCGGCTGGTGCTGGTCTGCGACATGGTCGTCAGTGCCGCCGGCGAGGTCCGTGCCTACCAGTTCTACGAGGCCGTGATGCACTCGGCGGCGCGCCTGACCTACGACGAGGTGTGGGGCATCCTGTCGGGGCGCGACGCGCAGGCGATCCGGCGGCGTGCGGCGCTGGTGCCGCAGCTGCAGAACCTGCACGCGGTGTTTCGCGCCCTGCTTGCGCAGCGCGAAGCGCGCGGCGCGGTCGACTTCGATTCGGTCGAGACCCGGATCGTCTGCAATCCGATGGGTCGGATCGAGCGCATCGTCGCGCTGGTTCGCAACGATGCGCACCGCCTGATCGAGGAGTGCATGCTGGCGGCCAATGTCTGCGCGGCCGACGTGATGAAGCGCAGCCGCCACGCCGGGCTGTACCGGGTCCACGAAGGACCGACGCCGGAGCGGCTGGCCAATCTGCGCGAATTCCTGCGCACGGTCGGGCTGTCGCTCGGTGGCGGCGAGAGCCCGGCGCCGCGCGACTACGCGCAGCTCGGCGCGCAGGTTCGCGCCCGGCCCGACGCGCTGCTGCTGCAGCAGATGATGCTGCGTTCGATGCAGCAGGCGATCTACTCGCCGCACAACAGCGGTCATTTCGGCCTCGCCTACGAGGCCTACGCCCACTTCACGTCACCGATTCGCCGGTACCCGGACCTGCTGACGCACCGGGTGATCAAGTCGCTGTTGCGGGGCCGTCGCTACCTGCCGGGGCCGCCGGGCGGCGACGATGACGACGCGATCGAAGCGCCGGCGAGCGTCGACGCCGGGGCTGCGCGTGCAACGAGGAAGGCCGGCTCGGTCGCCCCGACCGCCGCCGCGCGTGCTTCGCGGCGCGACGAGGGCGCGCATGTCGTCGCGCACTGGGAGCGGCACGGCGTCGCGTGCTCGGCGAGCGAACGCCGCGCCGACGATGCGTCGCGCGACGTGTCGGCCTGGCTGAAGTGCGTCTACATGCGCGAGCGTGTCGGCGAGCAGTTCGGCGGCCGCATCACCGGGGTGGCGCCCTTCGGCGTTTTCGTGACGCTCGACGAGCTCTTCGTCGAAGGGCTCGTGCATGTGTCGGAGCTCGGCACCGAGTACTTCCAGTACATCGACGCCGCGCACGAGCTGCGCGGCGAGCGGACCGGCCGGCGCTTCCGGCTTACCGACGAGCTGCACGTGCAGGTATCGCGGGTCGACCTCGAGGCGCGGCGCATCGAGTTCCGCCTGGTCCAGAAGACCGGCTATCGCGAGATCGTGGCGGCCGGACGCGGCGTGTCGGCCGGTCGTGAGTCGGCGCCTTCGCGCAAGGCGGCGCCGGCCAAGTCCGAGCGGATCGAGCAGGCGCGCAGCGAGCGGCTGCAGGCTCGGGCCGATGCCCGTCGCGGCGGCGCCTCGAAGCGGGACGCGGGCAAAGGTGCCGCCGGGGCCTCCGCGGGCAAGGGCGCGACCGGCAAGGCCGCGCGCAAGGGTACGCGGCAGACGGCGGGCGCAGGCGCGGGCGGCAAGGCGTCGAGCCGCCGCAAGCGGCGGTGAGCGCGCGATGAACCGATCGATCCGCGGCGACCGGAGGCCGATGCGATGCTGACCTGGGGATTTCACGCGGTGAGCGCGCGCCTGGCCCGCGGCTCGGCGGGTATCGTCGCGCTGCACGTGGCCCGCCAGCGCGGCGATACGCGGATGCGCGAGCTGCTCGCGCTCGCGCAGGCGCAGGGTGTGCCGGTGACGCTCGTCGACATGGCGCGCATCGAGAGCCTGTGTCCCGGCCGCCGTCACCAGGGGGTGGTGCTGCAGGCCGAGGCGGGTGCGCCGCTGGCCGCGAGCCTCGACGAGCTGCTGGCGGCGCGGCCCGAGCCCTTTCTGCTGCTGCTCGACGGCGTGACCGATCCCCGCAACCTCGGCGCGTGCCTGCGCGTGGCCGACGGTGCGGGGGTGCACGCGGTGATCGCGCCGCGGGACAACGCCTGTCCGCTGACCGAAGCGGCGGTGCAGACCGCATCCGGTGCGGCCGAGAGCGTGCCCTACCTGATGGTGACCAACCTTGCGCGCACGATCGACCAGCTGCAGGACGCTGGCGTGACGGCGATCGGGACCGCCGACGCGAGTGCCGCATCGATCTTCGATGCGGCGATCCCGAGCGCGGTCGCGTGGGTGCTCGGCGCCGAGGGCAAGGGCCTGCGGCGTCTGGTGCGCGAGCGCTGCGACGCGCTGGTGTCGATCCCGATGGCGGGGCAGGTGTCGAGCCTGAACGTGGCGGTTGCCGCGGGTGTGGTGCTCTACGAGAGCGTGCGCCGGCGCCTCGGCATGCGTGCACCCGGCGCCTGAGCGCCCGGGCCGGCCGAGCGATCAGCCGCCACGCTGGCGCTGACGGTGTACCCAGGGCGCCACCGGCGCGGGGTCGGCCCAGAGGCCGCGGCGCGCGGTGCGGGCCTCGCGCTCGGCGAGCGCGTAGGCGGCGCGATCCTCGGCGGACTGGTCGGCCGCGTAGCGCACGAAGTGCCACGCGAGCCCGGCCCGCACGAGCATCAGACCGACGTCTTCGTCGCCGGTCCGCACCACCGCGACCTGTCGTCCGAAAGGGTCGGTCTTCAGGGGCTCGATCTGCAGTGATTCGCGGGCAAGCGCTTGCGCGAGGTAGCTGCGCGCGGCATCGGCCCACGGCTGATCCTTCTCGGGGGCGTCGATGCCGGCGATCCGCACGCCGATGCGTCGGCCATCGGGCAGCCGCGCGATAAAGGAGTCGCCGTCGGAGATGCTGTCGACGACGGGGGCATCCTGGCGGCGTTCGGCGGACGTCGACCCTGGGCGTCCGCAGGCTGAGGCGACGATACCCGCGAGGGCGACGGCCAGCAGCTTGCGGCGGCCGGATGCCATCGGGGTCGCGGGGTGCTTGCGCGCCGCCCAGGCGCGTCCTTGCGGTTGTCTGCGCATGACGCCAGTCTGACCCGGATCCCGGCGACGCGGTGCCGTCGCCGCTAGCGCGGACGGTCGATGCGGGCGGCCGAGGGCGCGGCGTCGGTCGTCAGGACGATCCGCAGGACCGGGCCCCGGCCCGGTGTGCGGACCGCCTTGCATGGGGTCGGCCGGCCAGGCGTGGCACGATGGCGGCCTTGCCCACGCGCGACCCGCGGCGCGGGCGGTCGATCACGCAACGCAGGAGTGAGCCATGTCAGACAAGGACCCCCGGAAGATTTCCCTCGCACCGGCACGTGCAGGCGGCCGTCGCCGCTTCGCGCTCGGTCTGCCCGCCACCGTGGCGCTGGCCGGTCTCGCGCCAGGCCTTGGGCGCGCGCAGGCCGGCTACCCGAACAAGCCGATCCGGATGCTGGTGGGTTACACCCCCGGCGGCTTCACCGACAACATGGCGCGCGCGGTGGGCGAGCCCCTGGCACGCGTCCTCGGCCAGCCAGTGCTCTTCGACTACAAGCCGGGCGCCAACAGCATGATCGCCGTCGACATGATGGCCAAATCGCCGCCCGACGGCTACACGCTGACCACCGTGATCGCCGCGCACTCGGCCAATCCGTCGCTGTACGCGAAGATGTCCTTCGACGCGATCAACGACGTCGCGCCGGTGGCCCTCTCCGGGGTGGCGCCGCTGATCCTCGTGGCCAACGCCTCGTTCCCGCCGAACAATGCCGCCGAGCTGATCGCCTACGTGAAGGCCCGCCCCGGGCAGTTCAACTACGGCTCGAGCGGCATCGGCGCCGCGGCCCACCTCGCGATGGAGCAGTTCATGGCCACGCACGGGCTGAAGATGACACTGGTGCCCTACAAGGGGACGCAGCCGGCGCTGACCGACCTGATCGGCGGCCAGATCCAGTTGCTCTTCGACGTGCCGCTGGCGATGGCGCAGCATGCGAAGGCCGGCCGCATCAAGGTGATCGGCATGGCGAGCGAGAAGCGCCTGCCGGGCTATCCCGACCTTCCGACCTTCGCCGAGAGCGGCGTGCCCTACACCGCCAACACCTGGGCGATGGTGCTCGCGCCGGCGAAGACGCCGAGGGAGATCGTGGTCCGGCTCAATGCCGAGATCAACCGCATCCTGGCCTCGCCCGCGGTGCGCGAGAAGCTCGAGAGCACCGGCGTGGTGCCGGGCGCGCTCAGCCCGGAGGACACCGCCGCCTTCCTCGCGGCCGAGGTCGCGCGCAACGCGAAGGTGATCAAGGCCGCCGGCATCAAGCTGGAGGTCTAGCGTTCGCCGACCGCGGCGGCGGGCGCGCGCGGTCTGCGCCCGCCCGCGGATCGCGGGCGGGCGGGCCAGCGTTCAGATCACGCCGTCGGCCCGCATGCCGGCGATCTCGTCGGCCCCGAAACCGAACTCGCCGAGGATCGCGTCGGTGTGCTCGCCCAGCGCGGGGATCGCGCCCATGCGCGCTTCGTAGGCGTCCGACACGCCGGGCGGCAACCAGCTGGTGATGGGGCCCGCCGGTGAGTCGATGGTGCGCATGCGCTCGCGCGCCAGATTCTGCGGATGGGTCCAGAACGCGCCGGGCGCGTTGATGCGGCCGGTGGCGATGTTGGCCTGGGCGAGCCGGGCCTCTAGCGCGTCGGTGTCGAGCGCGGCGAAGCACTCGGCGATGATGGCCTCGAGCGCCGCCCGGTTCTCGGTGCGCGCGAGGTTGCTCGAGAAGCGCGGGTCGGTCGCCAGCTCGGGCCGGCCCAGCGCCTTGTCGCAGAACACCGCCCACTCGCGCTCGTTCTGCACGCCCATCAGCACCTGGCCGCCGTCGCCGGCGCTCACCGGGCCGTAGGGCACCACGCTGGGATGGAAGGCGCCGGTGCGCGGTGCGGGCGCCGCGCCCTCGTAGGTGTAGTAGATCGGGTTGCCGAGCAGCTCGGTCAGGGCCTCGTACATCGACAGGTCGATGTGGCTGCCGCGGCCGGTGCGCTCGCGCAGCAGCAGCGCCGCCATGATGCTCGAGTAGGCGTACAGGCCCGCGCCGATGTCGGCCGACGAGAAGCCGGTCCGGGCCATCGCCTGCGGCGTGCCGGTGACCGACAGCAGGCCCGACTCGGCCTGGATCATCAGGTCGTAGGCCTTGTGGTCGCGGTAGGGACCGTCCAGGCCGTAGCCCGAGATGTCGCAGCTCACCAGGCGGGGGTTGAGTTCGGCGAGGCGCTCGCGCGACCAGCCCATGCGCTCGACCGCGCCCGGTGCGAGGTTCTGCACCAGCACGTCGGCGCGCGCGAGCAGCCGGCGCAGGGCCTGCGCGCCGCGCGGATCCTTCAGGTCGAGGGTGAGGCTCTCCTTGGAGCGGTTGCCCCACACGAAATAGGACGACATGCCCTTGACGCGCTGGTCGTAGCGGCGGGCGAAGTCGCCCTCGCCCGGGCGCTCGATCTTGATGACGCGCGCGCCCTGGTCGGCGAGGTGCCGGGTGCATACCGGCGCGGCCACCGCATGCTCGAGCGCGATCACCAGCACGCCGTCGAGCGGCCGGGGCGCGGTCATCAGAACGACCTCGGCAGGCCCAGCACGTGCTCGGCGACGTAGGACAGGATCAGGTTGGTCGAGATCGGCGCGACCTGATAGAGCCGGGTCTCGCGGAACTTGCGCTCGACGTCGTACTCGCAGGCGAAGCCGAAGCCGCCGTGGGTCTGCAGGCAGGTGTTGGCCGCCTCGAACGAGGCCTTGGCCGCGAGGTACTTGGCCATGTTGGCCTCGGCGCCGCAGGGCTTGCCGGCGTCGAAGAGCTCGCAGGCCCGGAAACGCATCAGGTTGGCGGCCTCGATCTCGATGTAGTCGGCGGCGATCGGGAACTGCACGCCCTGGTTGCGACCGATCGGGCGGCCGAAGACCACGCGTTCGCTCGCGTACTTGCGCGCCCGGTCGACGAACCAGTAGCCGTCGCCGATGCACTCGGCGGCGATCAGCGTGCGCTCGGCGTTCAGGCCGTCGAGGATGTACTTGAAGCCCTTGCCCTCCTCGCCGATCAGGTTCTCGACCGGGATCTCGAGGTTGTCGAAGAAGAGCTCGTTGGTCTCGTGGTTGACCATGTTGGGGATCGGTCGCACGGTCATGCCCTTGCCGATCGCCTGATGCAGGTCGACGATGAAGATCGACATGCCGTCGGACTTGCGCGCGACCTGGTCGACCGGCGTGGTGCGCGCCAGCAGGATCATCAGGTCGGAGTGCTGGACGCGCGAGATCCAGACCTTCTGGCCGTTGACGACGTAGTGGTCGCCGCGGCGTTGCGCGACGGTCTTCAGGTTGGTGGTGTCGGTGCCGGTCGTGGGCTCGGTGACGCCCATCGACTGCAGGCGCAGCCTGCCGCTCGCGATGTCGGGCAGGTAGCGGCGCTTCTGCTCGGGCGAGCCGTGGCGCAGCAGCGTGCCCATGTTGTACATCTGGCCGTGGCAGGCGCCGGCGTTGCCGCCGCAGCGGTTGACCTCCTCCATGATGACCGAGGCCTCGGACAGGCCGAGCCCCGCGCCGCCGTATTCCTGGGGAATCAGCGCAGCGAGCCAGCCCGCCGTCGTGAGGGCGTCGACGAAGGCCTCCGGGTAGGCCCGGTCGTGGTCGACCTTCTGCCAGTAGGCGGAGTCGAACTGGTTGCACACGGCGCGAACGCCGTCGCGGATGTCGGAATGAACGCTGTCCAGGGGGGCCATCGGGTGTGTATGCTCGATTGTCGGGTGGGACGGTGCGCCATTATCGGCGATCATCCCGGCGCGTTGGAAACCGCCCCGTCCGCGACGCGTGGCATCGCGCGTCGGGCCCCTCCCGTCAGCCGCCCCGCCAGGAGACATCCGCATGAACCTGCCGATTTCCCCCGCCGTGCTGCACGGCGTCGATGCCGAGGCCGTCGCCCGTGGTCGCGAGGACCTCGCCGCCGCGCTGCGCTGGTCGGCGCGCCTGGGCCTCAATGAAGGCGTCTGCAACCACTACAGCCTCGAGCTCGCGCCCGACCGCTACCTGATCAACCCGCAGGGCCTGCACTGGAGCGAGGTGCGCGCGGCCGACGTGCTGCTGATCGACGGTGCCGGCCACGTCCTCGACGGGCCGCATCCGCTCGAGCCCACCGCGTTCTTCATCCACAGCTGGATCCACCGCCTGAACCCCCACGCAAAGGCCGTGCTCCATACCCACATGCCCTACGCGACCGCGCTGACGCTGGTGCAGGGTGGCAGGCTGGCCTGGTGCAACCAGAACGCGCTGCGCTTTCATGGTCGTGTGGCCTACGACGACGACTACAATGGCCTGGCGCTGGACGACGCCGAGGGCCGGCGTATCGCGTCGCGGCTGTCGGCCGGCGCCGACGTGATGTTCATGGCAAGCCACGGCATCACGGTGGTCGGACGCAGCGTCGCGTGGGCCTTCGACGACCTCTACTACCTCGAGCGCGCCTGCATGCATCAGGTGCTTGCGGTGCAGGCGGCGGCCGGCCGGCCGCTGCGCGAGGTGCCCGAGGCGCTGTGCGCGCGCACCGCCGCGCAGATCGCCGGCGAGCGCCAGCAGAGCGACCTTTTCATGGCCGCGGTCAAGCGCATGCTCGACCGCGACGAGCCCGACTGGCGCTGAGTCTCGCCGGGCTTCCGGGGCGATGCCGGCACCGCCGACCGCCCATCGCATTTCCAACCCACAGGACAGGAGCAGGCAGATGCAGATCCGTTTCGACGGCAAGCGGGTGGTGGTCGCGGGCGGCAGCCGCGGCATCGGGCGCGCGATCGCCCTCGGCTTCGCGGCGACCGGCGCGTCGGTGTCGATCTGCGCGCGCGGCGAGGCCGCGCTGCGCGAGACCGAGCGCGAGCTGGTGGCGGCCGGCGCCGGCAAGGTGCACGCCGCGGTGTGCGACCTCGCCGACGGCGACGCGGTGCGCGGCTATGTCGCCGCGGCCGCCGCGGCGCTCGGCGGCATCGACGTGCTGGTGAACAACGCCTCGGGCTTCGGCCGCAGCGACGACGAGGCGGGCTGGGCGGCCAGCATCTCGGTCGACCTGATGGCCACCGTGCGCGCCTCGCAGACCGCGATGCCCCACCTGCTCGCCTCGCGCGGTTCCATCGTTCACATCTCGTCGATCTCGGGCCTGACGCCGTCCGTGCGCACGCCGCCCTACGGCGCAGTCAAGGCCGCCCTGATCCAGTACACGCTGACGCAGGCCGCCGCGCTCGCCTCGCAGGGCGTGCGGGTCAACTGCGTGGCGCCGGGCTCGATCGAGTTCCCTGGCGGTGTGTGGGACCAGGCCCGCCAGCACAACCCGAAGCTCTACCAGGGCATTCTCGCGAGCATCCCGTCGGGCCGCATGGGCACCGCCGAAGAGGTGGCCAACGTGGTGATGTTCCTGGCGAGCGACGCGGCGCGCTGGGTGACCGGCCAGACGATCGCGGTCGACGGCGGGCAGATGCTCAGCTGAGATCGACCCCGACGGCGGCGCCGGCGCAGGCCTCGGCCGCCGCGGCGCCGGAGCGGGCCTTGCGATCGGAGGCCGGCGTCGAGCGTCCTTCGTCGCCGGCCCGTGTGGCCGCGAGCAGCTGCGCGACGATCGCCACCGCGATCACGCCGGGCTCGCGGCCGGTGATGCCGGGCAGCCCGATCGGGCACTGCAGACCGGCCACCGTGGCCGGCGCAAGGCCGCGCGCGAGCAGCCGGCGCCGAAAGCCGGCGGCCTTGCTGCGCGAGCCGATCACCCCCACGCTGCCGAAGCGCCCGTCGCGCAGCGCCGCCTCGGCGAGCGCGAAGTCGAGGGCGTGGCTGTGGGTGAGGATGCGCAGGTGGGTGCCGGGGATCATGTCGCGCAGCACACCGAGCGGATCGTCGTCGGCGTGCAGCCTCACCAGCCCTTCGGCCGACGACAGGTCGGCCGGCGGCGCGCCGTCCTCGGGCAGCGTGGCGAGCCAGTCGACCTCGACCGGCAGCGTGGCGAGCAGCGCGACCAGCGCGCGACCGACGTGGCCGTTGCCGGCGACCGCGACCCGCAGGCGCGGCGGCACGGGCGGCCACGCCGCGAGCGCGGCGGCGTCGAGCCGGGCCAGGCGCAGCCAGACTACGCCGCCGCAGCACTGGCCCAGGCTCGGGCCTAGCGCGTAACGGGTGTCGGGCGGCGGCTCGGCGCCGGCCAGGACCTGTCGGGCAGCGGCGATCGCGACGAACTCGAGGTGTCCGCCGCCGATCGTGCCCTCGATCCGGTCGGCCGCGACCAGCATGCGCGTGCCTGCGTGGCGCGGCGCCGAGCCCTCGACGCGCAGCACCTCGACCACGACCGCCGGCACGCCCCGCGCCAGCCAGTCGCGGGCGATCGCGCGGACCCGGTTCATCGCTCGTCGGCCACGCCGCCGAGCGCGCGCAGCAGCGAGCCGGGCGTGCACGGGGCATCCACCCTCGGCACGCCGCCGGTGTGGGCCGCGACCGCATCGCGCAGCGCCTCGTGCACCGACAGCGCGAGCATGAAGGGCGGCTCGCCGACCGCCTTCGAGCCGAGCACGTTCTCCTCGCGGTTGGCCTCGGGCCAGAGGTCGACCCGAAGGCGCGCCGGCACGTCGCCGCTCGTGGGGATCTTGTAGGTGGAGGGCGCGTGGGTGGCGAGCCGGCCCCGCGCGTCCCAGACCAGCTCCTCGGTGGTCAACCAGCCCATGCCCTGCACGAAGCCGCCCTCGATCTGGCCGATATCGATCGCTGGGTTGATCGAGCGGCCGACGTCGTGAAGGATGTCGGCGGCCAGTACCCGGCTCTCGCCGGTCAGCACGTCGAGCGCGACCTCGGTGCAGGCCGCGCCGTAGGCGAAGTAGTGGAAGGGCTGGCCGCTCAGGGTCGCCTTGTCATAGTGGATCCGCGGCGTACGGTGAAAACCGTCGGACCACAGTTGCACGCGCGCGAGATAGGCCGCGCGCACGACCTCGACGAAGGCCCGGCTGCCGGCGGGCGTTCGCACCTGCCCGCCCGCGAAACACACCGCCTCGGGCGCGATGCCCTGCTGCTCGGCGACCAGCGCCGCGAGGCGCTCGCGGATGGTTGCGGCCGCAACCTGCGCGGCGCGGCCGTTCAGGTCGGTGCCGCTGGAGGCGGCGGTGGCCGACGCATTGGGCACCTGCGCGGTGTCGGTCTCGCTGATGCGCACCTGCGCCAGCGGCACGCCGAGTTCGTCGGCGACGATCTGGCAGACCTTGGTATGCAGGCCCTGGCCCATCTCGGTGCCGCCGTGGTTCACGCGCACCGAGCCGTCGGTGTAGACCGCGACCAGCGCGCCGGCCTGGTTGAAGTGGGTGGCGGTGAAGGAGATGCCGAACTTGACGGGGGTGAGGGCCAGGCCGCGCTTGAGCAGCGGGTTGGCGGCGTTCCAAGCGGCGACGGCGGCGCGGCGCTCTCGATAGCGGCTGCTTGCGGCCAGCGTCGCGATCAGCTGCGGCGCGATGTTGTCCTCGACCCGCATGCCGTAGTGGGTCGTGTCGCGCGGCGCCGGTCCGTAGAGGTTGCGCTCGCGGACGTCGAGCGCGTCGAGGCCGAGATGGCGGGCGATGTCGCCGAGGATGGTCTCGATGGCGAACATGCCCTGCGGGCCGCCGAAGCCGCGGAAGGCGGTGCTCGACTGGGTGTGGGTGCGGCAGCGGATCGACTCGACGTCGAGATGGGCGAGGAAGTAGGTGTTGTCGACGTGGAAGATCGCGCGGTCGTTGACCGGGCCGGACAGGTCGGCGCTGAAGCCGCACTGGCTGGCCATCATCAGGCGCAGCCCGGCGAGGGTGCCGGTCTCGTCGAAGCCGACGACGTAGCGGTACAGGAAGTTGTGCCGCTTGCCGGTGATCATGAAGTCATCGTCGCGGTCCAGGCGCATCTTGACCGGCCGGCCGGTGCGCAGCGCCGCGAGCGTCGCCCACACCGCGAGATGGCCGGCCTGGGTTTCCTTGCCGCCGAAGCCTCCGCCCATGCGCCGGCACACCACCTGCACCGCATGCAGCGGCAGGTCCAGGGCGTGGGCGATCCAGTGCTGCGCCTCGCCCGGGTGCTGCGTCGACGAATGCACGGTCCAGCCGTGGTTCTCCTGCGGCAGCGCCAGCGCGATCTGGCCTTCGAGGTAGAAGTGCTCCTGGCCGCCGACCTCGAAGGCCCCCTCGAGCCGGTGGAGGCTGGCGGCGATCGCGGCGTCGGCGTCGCCTCGCCGGAAGCGCACCGTGGGCAGCACCTGCGACTGCGCCTGCAGCGCCTGCTCGATCGTGAGGATCGCGGGCAGGGGCTCGATCTCGCAGCGCACCCGCGTGGCGGCTTCGCGCGCCCGTCGGTGGCTGTCGGCCACCACCAGGGCGACCACCTGGCCGACGTGCAGCACCTCGCCGTCGGCGAGGATGGGTTCGTCGTGCGCCGGGGTGGCGAAGTGCCGGTCGCCCGGGATGTCGGACACGGTCAGCACCGCGACCACGCCGGGCATCGCCAGCGCCGCGGCCGTGTCGATGCCGAGCAGCCGGCCGTGGGCGATCGGGCTGAGCACCGGGGCCGCGTGCAGCGTCCCGAGCGGCACCGGCAGGTCGTCGATGAAGCGGGCATGGCCGGTCACGTGGGCGCGCGCGCTCTCGTGGGTTGGCGAGCGGCCGGCCACGCCGGCAGGGGCGTCGGCCTCGGCGGCGCCGGGCATGCGCGTCGCGGAAAGGGTACCGTCAAGGGCGTTCAAGGCGTCGGCTCCAGGGCTTGCAGCGGCGGCGAGCCCGCCTGTGTCTCGTGCCACAGTCGCAGCAGCAGGTTGCCGGCGACCGCGCGGCGGTAGCCCGCGCTTGCGCGCATGTCGGACAGCGGCGTGAACTCGCCGCGCAGCGCGTCGGCCGCGGCCTGCAGCGTGGCGAGCGACCACGGCGCGCCCTCGAGCTCGGCCTCGGCGCGTGGCGCGCGGCTCGGCACCGCGGCCATGCCGCCCACGCCGATGCGCGCGTGCGTGACGACGCCGGCCTCGCCGCGCAGCGCGATCGCGACGCACACCGCGGAGATGTCGTCCTCGAAGCGCTTGGAGACCTTCCAGGCATGCACCTCCAGACCCGGCGCCGAGGCCGGGACGCGGATCGCCACCAGCAGCTCGTCGGGCTGCAGCAGGGTCTGGCGGTAGCCGGGGTAGAAGCCGTCGAGGGGCAGCTCCCGACGCCCGCGCGCGCTGGCGAGCACGAGGCGGGCGTCCAGCGCGATCAGCAGCGGCATCGAGTCGCCGATCGGCGAGCCGTTGACGATGTTGCCACCCAGCGTCGCGGCGTTGCGCACCGGCCGGCCGGCGAAGCGCTCGAGGAAGCCGGCCACCGATCGATGCTCGGCCGCGAGCGCGGCGAAGGCCTCGGTCAGCCGCACGCCCGCGCCGATCGTCAGGCCGTCGGCATCGCGGGTCACGGTGGCGAGCTCGGCCACGCCGCCGAGGTCCAGCGTCTCGGCGGGGCGGCGGTGCTGCTTGTTGATCCACAGGCCGACGTCGGTGGCGCCGGCGACCACCAGCGCCTCGGGGCGCTCGGCGCGGCAGGCGAGCGCCTGAGCGAGCGTGGCCGGCCTCCAGACCATGCCGCCCGGGCTCTCGAAGCGCGCGCCCTCGCCACCGCCCATGTCATCGCGCAGGCCGCGCAGCGCGGCGCCGAGCGCATCGAGATCGAAGGGTCGGACCGGCATCGCGGGCAGCGCCTGCGCCGCATCGAGGATGGGCCGGTAGCCGGTGCAGCGACACAGGTTGCCTGAGATCGCGGCCTGGGCCTGCTCGCGGCTGACCCGTGCTGGCGGGGCGCCCTCGGCGTGGTAGAGCGCGAACAGCGACATCACGAAGCCCGGCGTGCAGAAGCCGCACTGCGAGCCATGGTGGTCGACCATCGCCTGCTGCACCGGATGCAGCGCGCCGTCGGGCGCTGCGAGGTCCTCGACCGTCAGCACCGCGCAGCCGTCGACCGAGGACAGCGGCCGGATGCAGCTGTTGACGGCGCGCAGCACCGCGCGATCGCCGTCGAGCTCGCCGAGCACGACGGTGCAGGCGCCGCAGTCGCCCTCGGCGCAGCCCTCGCGGGTGCCGTGGCTGCCCGACGTGCGCAGCCAGTCGAGCAGCATCGCGTCGGGGGCGACGGGATCGACGCGGGTTTCGCGCAGGCCGCGCAGCAGGCGCAGGGGGCGGACGGGGAGGGTCATCGGCAGGGGGCCCGGTGCGGACCTGGACTTCGATGTTGGGGACGATAGGCGGCAAGGCGCCACGAGACCTATGATAAGTCTTAGCTGTCAGTTAAGGATTCGCAGATGGCAAAGGCCGGTGCGCCAAGCAGGATCGACTTCCACCTGGTCGAGATCCTGCATACCTTGCTCGTCACCCACAGTGTGTCCCAGACGGCGCTGCGCCTTGGCATGCATGCGCCCGCGGTCAGCGCGGCGCTAGCGCGGCTGCGCGCGCTCACCGGCGATCCGCTGCTGGTGCGCTCGGGTCGCGCGATGGTGCCCACCGACGCGGGGCGGGCGCTGCTCGCGCCCGCGGCCGAGGTGCTCTCGGCGACGCGCAACCTGTTCGGCGGTGCGGCACAGGCCAGCTTCTCGCCCGCGACCACCGACCGGGTCTTTCGCATCGCCGCCAGCGACTTTCTCGATCCGGTGTTCCTGCCGGCGCTGGTCGGCGAACTGAAGACGCAGGCGCCGCTCGCGGGTATCGAGATCCTGCCGCTGACCGCCGATGCCGACTACCGGCAGCGACTGGCCGCCGGCGAGCTCGACCTGGTGATCGGCAACTGGCTGAGACCGCCGGGCGACCTGCACATCGGAAGGCTGTTCCAGGACGAGATCGTCTGCCTGGTCGCCGAGCGCCATCCCGCGTCGCGCCGCGGCTGGACCGTCGAGAAGTATCTGGCCTGCGAGCACATCGCGCCCACACCCGCCTACCCGGGGGCGCTCGGCGTCATCGACGAACTGCTCGCCCAGTCGGGCTGGCGCCGGCGCATCGGCGTGCGCTGCCCGCATTTCTCGCTGACGCCGGCGATGGTCGCCGACTCGCTGCTGGTGCTCACCACCGGGCGCATGTTCTGCGCTCGCTTCACCGATACCCTGCCGGTGCGGATCGTCCCTTGCCCGGTACCGATGCCCGGGCTCAGGTACTACCAGTTGTGGCACGATCGCACCCAGCGCTCGCCGGCCTGCCGCTGGCTGCGCGACCAGGTGCGGCGCGTGGCTGCCGGCCTGCGCTGATGGCCTGCCCCGGATGACTGCCGCCCGCCTCGAGCTTCGCGAGATCACCAAGCGCTACCCGGCGGTCCTTGCCAACGACCGGGTGTCGCTCGCGGTCGCGCCCGGCGAGATCCATGCGGTGCTCGGTGAGAACGGTGCCGGCAAGTCCACGCTGATGAAGGTCGTCTACGGTGCCGTGCGGCCCGATGGCGGCGAGGTGCGCATCGACGGCCAGCCGGTGCGGGTGCGCAACCCGCAGGAGGCGCGCGCGCTCGGCGTGGCGATGGTGTTCCAGCACTTCTCGCTGTTCGACACGCTCACGGTGGCCGAGAATGTCGCGCTCGGCCTGCCGCCGGGCGAGTCGCTCGCCGCGATCGGCCGGCGGATCCGCGCGAAGGCCGCCGAGTACGGGCAGGACATCGACCCCGACAGGCCGGTGCATGCGCTGTCGGTCGGCGAGCGCCAGCGGGTCGAGATCGTGCGGGCGCTGCTGGCCGAGCCGCGGCTGCTCATCCTGGACGAACCCACCTCGGTGCTGATGCCGCAGGCGGTCGAGCGGCTGTTCGTCACGCTGCGCCAGCTCGCCGCCACCGGCTGCAGCATCCTCTACATCAGCCACAAGCTCGACGAGATCCGCGCGCTCTGTCATCGCTGCACGGTGCTGCGCGGCGGCAGGGTCACCGGTGTGGTCGAGCCGGCCGCCGAGAGCAACGCCAGCCTGTCGCGGCTGATGATCGGCGCCGAGCTGCCGGCGCTGCCGGCGCGAGTCCGTCGCGACGGCGGGCTCGCGCTCGAGGTCCGCGGCCTGTCGCTGTCGGCGGCGGACCGGCACGGCGTGGCGCTGCGCGACCTGAGCCTGCAGGTGCGCGAGGGCGAGATCCTCGGCATCGCCGGGGTCTCGGGCAGCGGCCAGCAGCCGCTGCTGGCGGCTCTTTCGGGCGAGGATCGCCGAGCGGGTCCCGACGCGGTGCGGCTGTTCGGGCAGCCGGTTGGCGGGCTCGACCCGCGCCGACGCCGCCGCCTCGGCCTGCACTTCGTGCCCGAGGAGCGGCTTGGCCGGGGCGCGGTGCCGTCGCTGTCGCTCGCGCAGAACATGCTGCTCACGCGGGCCGGGCCCGAGACGGTGGGCCGCGGCGGCTGGCTGAGGCTGGCGCGCATCGCCGCGATGGCGCAGGCGATCGTCGCGCGCTTCGACGTCCGCACGCCGGGCGTGCAGGCCGCGGCCCGCAGCCTGTCCGGGGGCAACCTGCAGAAGTTCATCGTCGGCCGCGAGATCGATGCCGACCCGAAGGTGCTGGTGGTGGCGCAGCCGACCTGGGGGGTCGATGTCGGTGCCGCGGCGCGCATCCGCGCCGAGCTGCTCGCGCTACGCGATGCCGGCTGCGCGCTGCTTGTCGTCTCCGAGGAACTCGACGAG
>JBIIHU010000252.1:0-5409 GCA_044235405.1 Burkholderiaceae bacterium | reverse complement strand
GACCCGTCGAAGCTGCCGAACACCGGGCCGCGCCAGTAGAGCTGCGACAGTTCGGGGACGTCTCCCTCGAACTCGACGCGAAACGCGAGTTCGTCCGAGTTGCTCAGGCGCGAGATGCCGCCGGGCTGCATCGATTCCGACAGGCCGGTACGTGCGCTCGGCATGTCGTCGAGCGACCCCCACAGCGGGCCCTGGACTCGCGGAAACAGGGCGAACATCAGCGCCGCGATCGGCAGGGCCTGCAGCAGCAGAGCCGAGGCGCTGCGCAGGCGCCTCGTGATCGGCTGTTCGCGCCGTCCGAAGTGCATCGTGAGCATCGCGCTGACGAGCGCGAGCACCGCTGCGAGCGTCATCGCCGCCGAGACGATCGACTGGGAATGGAAGTAGCTGGTGGTCAGCAGAAAGAAGCACAGGAAGATCACGACGAAGAGATCGCGTCGGGCGCGCATCTCCATCAGCTTGAGTCCGAGGAAGAGCACCAGCAGCACCACGCCGGGCTCTCGTCCGAGCAGCGTGCGATAGTGCGCCCAGACCGCGGCCGTGCAGGCGATGGCCGCGACCCAGCGCACCGAGTCGCGCGGCAGCCAGCGTCCCGAGAACACCAGACCCAGGCGCCACGCGAAGAGCACGCCGAAGCCGGTGCTCGCCCACCAGGGCAGCAGCCAGAAGGTGGGCACGACGGCCAGCAGCACGGCACCCATCAGGAACAGCGTGTCGCGGCGATCGCGTTCCCACTGCTCGCCGAGTTGCCCGCCGAGGGCACGCAGCGACAGCCGAAGCGCCGCAGGGCGCCGGGCGGCGCGGGCGGAATGGCCGTTGGTTTCGTTGGTCCGGCGCATCGGTCTAGACCCTGGCGAGCGCGAGCGCCTCGAGGCAGCGCTCACGGTGCGCCGGCCCGGCGTCGAGCGGCAACAGCTGGCCGGGAAGCCGCAACCCCCAGCGCAAGCCCTGGCTGTCGGCCTCGAGTACCCAGGCCGCGAGTCGCGACAACCTTGCCTCCGCAGCCATCGCGGGAGGCATGGCATGCCAGTCGAGCAGCAGTTCGCCGCCGCCCGCCCCCTCGAACTGCTTGACGAGCAGCATGTCGCTCGCGCTGCGGGCGACCGCCTTCCAGGCGATGCGCCGCGGCGGGTCGCCCGGCGCGTAGGGTCGCAGGGCGGCGAGGTCCTCGTCGCCATGTCCTGCCTGGCTTTCCCCCTGTCCCGCCTCGCGACTCGGTGGCAGCGGCGGCGCCGGGCGTTCCGGCGCGGGGTAGACGATCAGGCTGCCCGCGGGATGCCACCACGCCCAGGCTTGCCACAGCCCGAGCGGGAAGCGGGTGGCCACGCGGATGGCGGGCAACGGATGACGGCCTCGCTCGGCGACGGGCCACGCGAGGGCGATACCCTGTTCCGCGCCAGCCGCGATGTCGACCGAGACCAGCCCGCCGGTACGCGCCTGCAGCTCGAGGGCGAAACGCTCGGTGCCTCGCCGCTCCAGCAGGCTCGCCTGCAGTTCGGCATGCGCGCCGGCGAAGACCGGTTCGAGGCGCCCCGCACGCATTTCGAGCGCCGACAGGTTGCGGAAGGTATGCAGCATCGCCACCACCGCGACCGCGCCGAGCAGGAAGGTCAGCATGAAGCCGAGCGAGAGCGCGTAGTTGATCGAGGCGATCAGCATCGCGAGCAGCACGAGGGCGTACAGCATGCCCGCTCGCGTGGGCAGCACGAACACGTTGCGCTGCGCGAGGGTCAGCGCGCCGTGATGCGGTCCCCGGCGGCCCGCCAGGCGCGCCGTGAGCCGCTGCATCCAGGGCTCGGCGTGGGTGTTCAAGGCACCGCGACGCCCTTGACGATGCCCGCGACGAGCTCGGCGCGGGCACGGTGCGATCCGGCCGATCCCTTGGCCGGGCGCAGCCGATGGCCCGCAACCGCGGTGATCACCGCCTGCACGTCGTCGGGCAGCACGTGATTGCGGCCATCGAGCATCGCCCAGGCGCGTGCCGCCTGCATCAGCGCGAGCCCCGCCCGGGGGCTGAGACCTTCGGCGAGCACCGGTGAACGCCGGCTGAAGGTGAGCAGATTCTGCAGGTAGTCGAGGATCGGCTCGCCGCAGCGAATCGCGCGCACCGCGCGCTGGGCGGCGAGCAGGTCCGCCGGGCCCATGACCGGCTCGAGCTTCTGGACCATGTCGCGCCGATCCTGGCCGGCGAGCAGGGCCCGCTCGGCCTTCGGGTCGGGGTAGCCGAGCTCGATGCACATCAGGAATCGATCGAGCTGCGATTCCGGCAGCGGGAAGGTGCCGATCTGATCGCTCGGGTTCTGTGTGGCGATCACGAAGAACGGATCGGTGAGGCGCTGCGGCTTGCCCTCCACCGACACCTGGCGTTCCTCCATGGCCTCGAGCAGCGCGCTCTGCGTTTTTGGGGAGGCTCGGTTGATCTCGTCGGCCAGCAGGACCTGCGAAAACACCGGGCCGGGGTGGAATACGAAGCCCGAGCGCTCGCGATCGAAGACCGAAACCCCGGTGATGTCGGCCGGCAGCAGGTCGTTGGTGAACTGGATCCGGCTGAACTGCAGACCCAGCGAGATCGCGAGCGCATGGGCGAGCGTGGTCTTGCCGACGCCGGGCAGGTCCTCGATCAGCAGATGCCCGCGTGCGAGCAGGCAGGCGAGCGCCAGCCGGATCTGCGGCTGCTTGCCGACGACGATACGCCCCACCTGGGAGGCTGCCGCCTGGATCTTGTCGAGCATGGGTCGTCGCTTGCGGGTCGGGCTCGAGGTCGAGCGTTGGGGCAATAGCCGGTCGAGTGTAAACCGCCGTCCGGTCGCCCGACCGGGTGCCGCGGGCGATCGCCGACGGCCGGTGGCGGTCGCCGGTCGGACTGCGTTCGGGGGGTTCCGCGGGACCGCGGGCGCAAACGCGATAGCATCGCGGATCGCGACCCCCGGAGTCAGAAAGATGTCCGCCGTGCCCCTCGACAGCACCGCCGAGCCGCTGCTTGCCGTCGCCACCGATGCCGGGGTGGCGACCCTCACGATGAATCGTCCGGCGCAGTACAACGCGCTATCGTCGGCCATGATGGCCGAGCTTCGCGCCACGCTCGACCGCATCGCAGCCGATCCGGCGATACGGGTGGTCGTCATCGCCGCGGCCGGCAAGGCCTTCTGCGCCGGTCACGATCTTCGCGAGATGCGCGCGCAGCCGTCGCTTGCCTTCTACCAGAGCCTTTTTGCCGACTGCTCGCGTCTGATGGCGCGCATCCAGTCGATGCCCCAGCCGGTCATCGCCCGCGTCCACGGCACCGCCACCGCGGCTGGATGCCAGCTGGTGGCGATGTGCGACCTCGCGGTGGCCGCCGACCAGGCTCGTTTTGCCGTCTCCGGCGTTAACCTCGGCCTGTTCTGTTCGACGCCGGCGGTCGCGCTGTCTCGCAACCTGGGGCGCAAGGCCGCGTTCGAGATGCTCGTCACCGGCGAGTTCATCGATGCGCAGCAGGCGCTCGAGCGGGGTCTGGTCAACCGCGTCGTGCCGCTCGAGCGGCTCGACGACGAGATCGGCGCGCTCGCCCGATCGATCCTCGCCAAGCCCGCGGTCGCGATCGCCGCCGGCAAGGGGCTTTTCTACCGGCAGCTCGAGATGGGCATCGATGCCGCCTACCAGCTCGCCGGCCAGACGATGGCCTGCAACATGATGGCGCCCGAGGCACTCGAGGGCGTGCAGGCCTTCATCGAGAAGCGCCCTCCGGACTGGCGGACCTGAATGGGCCGTTTCAGCGCGGCGGACGTCTTTCGCCACGACCAGCCCGAGACCACCGCGGTCCTCGCGGTGCAGCTCGGCACGCCCCAGGCCCCCGAGCCGGCCCCGGTGCGACGCTACCTCGCGCAGTTCCTGTCGGATCCGCGGGTGATCGAGATTCCCCGCATCGTGTGGCTGCCGATCCTGCACGGCATCATCCTGCGCACCCGGCCGGCGCGCTCGGCCGCGAAATACGCGACCATCTGGAGCCCCGAAGGCTCGCCGCTGGCGGTCCACAGCAGGCAGCAGGCATCGCTGCTCGGTGCCGCGCTCGAGGCTGCCGGGCATCGCGTCGAGGTGGCGCTCGCGATGCGCTACGGGGAGCCCTCGATTCCCTCGGTGCTGCGCGGCCTTCGCGAGCGCAATCTCGCCCGCCTGCTGGTGCTGCCGCTCTATCCGCAGTACGCCGGTTCGAGCGTCGGCACCGCCCTCGATGCCGTGATGCACGAGCTCGCCACGTGGCGCAATCCGCCGGAGCTGCGCACCATCAAGCACTTCCACGACGATCCCGGCTACATCGCGGCGCTGGCCGCGCGCGTGCGGGAACACTGGGCGCGCGAAGGCGAGCCCGAGCAGCTGCTGATGAGTTTCCACGGCGTGCCCGAGAGCACGCTGCTGCAGGGCGATCCCTATCATTGCGAGTGCCTGGTCACCGCGCGGTTGCTCGCCGAGGCGCTCGGCCTGCCGGGCGGGCGCTGGCGCGTCAGTTTTCAGAGCCGCCTCGGGCGGGCGCGCTGGCTGCAGCCCTACACCGAAGCCGTGCTGCGTGAGCTCGGTGGCCGCGGCACCCGGCGTCTGGACGTGATCTGTCCCGGCTTCGTCGCCGATTGCCTCGAGACGCTCGAGGAGATCGCGATCGAGGGGCGCGAGACCTACGAGAGCGCCGGCGGGCACGGGTTCCGCTACATCGGCTGCCTCAACGACAGTCCGGCGTTCGCGCAGGCGCTGGGTTCGCTGGCGCAGCGCCACCTGCAGGGCTGGCCGACGGCCATGCCCGATGCGCCCGCGCAGGCACAGGCCGATGCCCGGCTGGCCGAGCGTCTGGCCCGGGCGAAAGCCGCCGGCTGTCCCTTCTGAATCGCGCCGTGCGCCGGGCAGAGCCCGGTGCGCCTGTGGACTTGAAATCCGCGTCAGCGCCCCCATGTCGGTGGCTGCTTTTGCGGCTTCTGCCGCAAGCCTCTGATTGTCCAAAGAAAAAGGAGAAGCGGATGGCCGATCCGCATGACCAGCAGCCCGAGGTGCCGGTGCCTCCCGAGGGCGTCGCGGCGCACGCCGGCGACGGTGATCCCGCGGCGCAACTCGCCGCGGCCAAGGCGCGGGCCGACGAGTTCTACGACCAGTTCGTCCGGGCTCGCGCCGAGATGGAGAACATCCGTCGCCGCGCCCAGGAAGACATCTCACGCGCCCACAAGTTCGCGCTCGAGGGCTTCGCCGAAAGTCTGCTGCCGGTTCGCGACAGCCTCGAGATGGCGCTGTCGGTCGGCGCGCCGACCGTCGAGAGCCTGCGCGAAGGCGTCGACGCCACGCTGCGCCAGCTGGCAACGGCCTTCGAGCGCAACCGAATCGTCGCCATCGACCCGGTCGGCGAGCGCTTCGACCCCAACCGGCATCAGGCGATCTCCGCGGTTCCCG
>JBIIHU010000251.1:0-5413 GCA_044235405.1 Burkholderiaceae bacterium | reverse complement strand
GATGCCTTCGCCGAGCACCGCGACGACTGGCGCGCGGCGCTGGCGCGCTACGAGGCACAGCGCCGCAGCGCCACCACGGCCCTGACGCTGGCCAACCGGCGCGAAGGGCTCGACCGCATCCTGGATCTCGTCGACGAACGCGCGCCCGACGGCTTTACCGATCTCGAGGCGGTTCTGCCAGCGGCCGAACTCGCGGCGATCGTGTCGGAGTACAAGACGCTGGCGGGTCACCATGTGACCCTGGGCGGCTCGCGGCCGCCGGGCTGAGCGCGCTGCCCGAAGGCGAGCCTCGACCACGACTGTGCCCCACCGACGTCTCGAGGCCTCGCCGCGTTCCCCTCTCGCAAACCTCACCAAGGACCACCATGACCCGATCCCGCCGTGCCCTGATCCGCGCCCTGCCCGCGACGCTCGCCGGTGCAGCCCTCGCCGGCTCGCCACTGAGCACCCTGGCTCAGGACGCGCCGCTGAAGATCCTCGTGGGCTTTCCGGCCGGAGGCAGCATCGACACCATCGCGCGCAACCTCGCCGCCGAACTGACGGGACTGCTCAAGCGGCCGGTGCTCGTCGAGAACCGGCCAGGGGCCGGCGGACAGATCGCGGCGGTGGCGCTCAGGAGCGCCGCGCCCGACGGCAATACGCTGTTCCTGACCAACAGCCACACGGTCTCGATGATCCCGCTCACGGTGCGCAATCCCGGTTTCGAGCCCGCGAAGGACTTCACGCCGGTCTCGCTGGTCGCGATCAGCCCGGATGTGCTCGCGGTCAACGTGAAGCTGGTGGGCGAACGCGGCGGCCTTCGCGAGTTCATGGAATGGGCTCGCGCCAACCCCGCAACCGCGAGCATCGGCGTGCCGGCACCGGCGAGCGCGCCCGACTTCGCGGTGAAGATGATGGGCAAGGCCTTCGGCGTGAACCTGAACTCGGTGCCCTATCGCGGCGACGGCCCGGTGGTCCAGGACCTGGTCGCCGGTCAGGTGGCCGGCGGCATCGGGTCGGTCGGTGCGATGAGCCAGTTCGCCAAGGCCGGCCAGATCCGCATGCTCGCGGTCAACCTGCCCGCGCGCATGGAACGCATGCCCGAGGTGCCCACCTACGCCGAACAGGGTCTCAAGGGCTACGACTCGGGCAATTTCGTGGCGCTCTTCGCACCGACCGGCACGTCGACGGACTTCGTGCGGCGGGTGAACGCCGCGGTGGGCACGGTCACGAAATCGGCCGAATTCATCCAGAAGCTCGCGGTGCTGGGCATCACGCCCTCGCACAGCACGCCCGAAGGGCTGGGATCGCTGGTGCGGCAGGCCGACCAGGCACTGGGCGAGATGGTCAAGGCGGCCGACTTCCGCATGCCCTGAGCCGGAGAGCTCTCGCCCCCTGAGTCGGGGGCTTTCGCAGCGCTGGGGCGCCGCCCCGGCGCGGCTTCATGAGGGCCCCGGGCGGCACCTCAGGGCAGCAGCGCCTCGCCCTCGATCTCGACCTTCGCGTTCGGATCGATCAGGGCGCTCACCTGCACCAGCGTCATCGCGGGGAAGTGCTTGCCGAGGGTTTCGGCCCAGGCCTTGCCCACCGCCGCGCCCGCCCGGTTGAATTCGCCGATGTCGGTCACGTAGGCGCGCAGCATGATCAGGTGCTCGGGTCGGCCGCCGGCCGCTCGTAGCACCGTAACCACGTTGGCCAGGGCGCACGCCCACTGCAGGCCCATGTCGGCATCGGCGGCCACGCCGTCCTCGCCGCGCACGACGCCCACCTGACCGGCGATCCGGATCTGCGTGGCGCCGCGGGCGACGACCGCGTGCGAGAAGCCTCGCGGCCGCGGCCAGCCCTCGGGCAGAACCGCCCGGTAGTCGATCTCGCTCATCGTCTGTTCTCCTCGATGCCCGCGGGGGGGCCGGGCGTGCAACCCGGCCGCGGTTGAACCGTCAGCGCGGCGCCATCCGGATCGCGCCGTCGAGGCGGATGCACTGGCCGTTGAAGTAGGTGTTGCGCGCGAGCTCGAGCGCGAGGCTGCCGAACTCCTCGGGCTTGCCCAGACGCTTCGGGAAGGGCACCGAGGCGCTCAGGCTCTCGAGCACCTTGGGCGTGGCGCCGAGCATCAGCGGCGTGGCGAAGATGCCGGGCATGATCGAGTTGACGCGGATGCCGATGTCGGAGAGGTCGCGCGCCATCGGCAGCACGAGCCCGTTCACGCCTGCCTTGGCCGAGCCGTAGATGACCTGGCCGATCTGGCCGTCCTGCGCGGCCACCGAGGCGGTCAGCGTGATGCAGCCGCGCTCGCCGTCCTCGAGCGCCTCGAGAGTGGCCATGCCCTCGGCCGACAGCGAAGCCATGCGGTAGCTGGCCACGAGGGTTCCCTGCACGCCAGCGTCGTACTCGGTGGTGGGCAGGCGCTTGAGCTTGCCGGCCGCCTTGTCGAAGGCGAGCGTCTTGCCGCGGCGCGAGGTCATCGCGCAGTGCACCAGAACCCGCTCCTGGCCGAGCGCGGCGCGGGCCTTGGCGAAGCCGGCGACGGCGCTTTCCTCATCGTTGATGTCGACGCGGCAGAAGATGCCGCCGAGCGCCTTGGCCACTTCCTCGCCGCGCGCCTCGTTGATGTCGAAGATGGCGACCCGTGCGCCGGCTGCGGCGAGTGCCTCGGCGGCCGCCTTGCCCAGGCCCGAGGCACCGCCGGTGACGACCGCGGTGATGCTGGAATCGATTTTCATGGTGTGTTCCCCCGCCATCGTGGCGCTGTTTACGGAAGTGGGCCGCAGTACGCGAATAGCGAATCGCGCATCGCGGCAACCGGTTGGCGCGCGCAGCCGGCGATCGGCCAGCGCACGCGCCATGGGCCTCGATTCTAGCGACCCGGACGCCGCGGGGCCGGCGCGGTGACGCTGCCGATCTTCCGACATTGGCCGGATCGGCACGCCTGCGGCACAGGGTCTCTGGTCGCCCGGGCCCGCGTGCGCCGGATCAGAACCGCGGCGCCCGCCAGCCGGGGTCGAGGACCGCGAACAGCCGGTGCAGCATCTGGTAGGTGAGACCCCAGACGATCTCGTCGTCGACCGCGTAACCCGGAAAGGGATGCAGGCCGTCGGATACCGGCATCTCGCGACGGGTGGCGCTTCGCCCCTCGAACATCGCCGCGAGCGACCCCCAGTGCACGGCAGCGACCTCGTGGTTGAGCCGCAGCGGTGGCGACTCGCCGTCGAGGGCGAACACATAGGGCGCGACCAGCATCCTGTAGCGGGTACCGATCGGATTCACATCGAGCGGGTTCAACGCGCCGAGCAGCCGGCCGTGACGCGCCAGGTCGAGACCGATCTCCTCGAGGGTCTCGCGAACCGCGGTGGATGCGAGATCGGCGTCGCCCGCATCGCGGTGCCCCCCGGGGAAGGCCATGTGACCGGACCAGATATCGCCAGGCCGACTCGCCCGCTTGATCAGCAGCACCTCGGTGCCCGCGCTGCCCTCGCGCAGGATGGTCGCGACGGCGGCCTGGCGCTCGAAGCCCCGTGGTTCCGGCGATCCGATCGCGTGGGCGATGAGGCAGTCCGTGATTCGAGCAAGGCTGGGCATGGGCACACGTTGGCGAGAGGCCTGACACCGGCGTCACCATCACCGACGCAGTGCAGGCGCGGATGGCGACCCGGTGATGCTGCCCCGTGCGCGCCGGCCGTGCGCAGCTTACCCCTCGACAATGTGCCGGAAAGCCTGCTGCAGGCGAAGAAGCTTCGCATGAGCCGCCTGATCTTGCGATGCCTCGACAGGATTCGCGATGGTCTCGGAACCGTGGCGTCGCCCGTTCATCAGGTTGGCCACCACATCCTGCAGCCTGCGCGGGTGCAAGGCAATGCAGCTCTCGTCCTTCAGAAAGACGGCGACAAAGTCGTTCCAGATGTCCTGCTTTCTCGGCCCGACGAAGGATTCGAGCAGCGCGCAGTTGTAGCCTGATCGCCGCCCCCAGTTCTGCAGCGCGATGCCGCTGTCAGGGTAGAACCGCCAGCAGTCGACGGGATACCGATGGAACGCGCCATTCGAAGGCGCGTTGATGTACAGCAAGCCCTCCGGCCGCAGCACCCGCAGACACTCGTTGAAGAGCAGCCAGAAGAACTCGGCATGCTCGAAGCACGAGCTGCTGACGACGACATCCACCGTTGCGTCTTCGAAGGGCAGCACGTAGGGATCCGTGATGACGATGTCCACCCCGTCGCCCGGCGTGAAGTCCACAGCGAGATACCGGTTCCCGGCAGGTGCCACGGACCTGAGACTGCCGTTGACATCCCGGCCTCCGATGTCAACGATCGTCAGGCCGGATCTCGCTCCGATGTACCCATCGAAGAACAGCCTTCCGAATTCCATGGCGGTATCGTGCATTCGATCCTCGTACACCTCGACGTCGATCGGGGTGGCTGCCGCGACGCCATCACCGCGATCCGCAATCCAGGAACATGGGGTACGAGGCGGGGATGCGTGGTCCGGGGGCGGATTGGCGGACCGGCGCCCTGGTTTGAACCCGTTGTCGCGGGGTAGGCCGTGCTGGAATTGAACCAGCGACCAAAGGATTATGAGTCCTTTGGTTCAATGCCTAATCTTCTGCAAGCCCCGTGAAATCAGGGGTTTGGCTTGCCAGGCCGCACTTGATTGTGTGCACATTGCGCGCATCAATCATGCATCCGCGCACATGGTAGCTGAAGGACTGCGCGGTGTCACGCGCCCCGCGTGCGGGGCTTGCCCTGTGTTGAACCGAGCCCTTGTGCGATGAAGGTCAGCACCAGCGCATTGAGCGACACGCCCTCAGCCCGTGCTCGCGTGGCCAACTGCGCATGCACGGTCTTGGGCACACGGGCCACGAACTTGCCTGAGGCCACACCGCCGCTGTTGGGCGCTGGCACCGGCAGCTTCTTCGACTTGAGCGCCGCGATCGTGGCCTTCAGGGCATCGCGCCCGTTCTCCATGGCCTCTTCAATGGTCTCTCCATCGGAAATGCACTCAGCGAAGTCCGTAAACGAGATGAGGAAACCACCACCCTCTTCCTTAGAAAGCGGTCGGACCTCGAAGGGGTAATCACTCAGCTTGCTCATGGTTCACGCTCCATCGATCAGTTCGATGAACTTGCGCACATAGATCGGCTTGATCGGCCGGTGCGCGGGTACCGACAAGGTTCGGCCATCGTCTCTGATGAACACGCCATGGCTGCTCTTCTGGTGCCTCCAGTCCACACCATGCTGCCGCGCAACCGTCTGCAACTCCTCAATCTGCCAGTCCAGCGGGCTTCGACGCATCGACACGAGGAGCTTGGCTGCTATGTTCATAGGCCATGATACTACTGGCGACATCAAATATGCCAGGTGCACTGCACCACCACGAGGCGATTCAAAGCTGAAGGGTTGAGTTGTTGATGAAACGCACGGCGCAGATCAGTCAGGGCACG
>JBIIHU010000052.1:0-16978 GCA_044235405.1 Burkholderiaceae bacterium | reverse complement strand
GAGGTCGCGCTCGGCATCATCCCGGGCGCGGGCGGCACCACCCGTCTGGCCCGGCTGATCGGGCCCACCAAGTGCATGGAGATGATTCTCGACGGGCGGCCCATCTCGGCGCGCGAGGCGCTGGCGCTGGGCGCCATCAACAAGGTGGTGCCCGATGCGCAGCTGCGGCAGGCCGCGATCGACTGGGCCGCGCACATCGCGCGCTGGCCCGACTGGTCGCTGGCCGCCTGCAAGCGCAGCCTGATCGATGGGCGCGACCTGCCGATGGAGGCCGCCCGCCGCAACGAGAGCGCGATCTTTCAGAGCGTGGCGCGGCGCGAGGACGCGATCGCGCTGATGGCGGCGGCGCAGGCGCGCTACGACGCCGGCGCCGACTCCTGGGACGCCATCGGCCTGCCGCGGGGCAGCTAGCGCCTGCGTACCCGCTCGCTCTTGCGGGTGCGCACCGTGAAGCCCGGCGGCTTGCCGCGCACCCAGCGTACGAAGGCCGCCACCCCGGGGTGGCGCAGCAGCGCCTCCACCGTCGCGTACTCGCGCGCCAGTTCGGTCTCGGTGATCAGCGCGTGGATCTGGCGATGGCAGACCCGGTGCAGGTACTCGGTGTGCCGGCCGCCCTTGCTGCGTGGCACCAGGTGGTGGGCGTCCTTCTGGTCGTCCGGGATCGGCCGCTCGCACAGCGGGCAGGTCGGTGGGTCGGGGTTGACCGAGGCGATCGGCGCGGCGCTCGTCCTGGCGGCGGCCGTCGCCTGGCGGGATCGGGAGCGGGAGCGGGCCACGCGTGGCACCCCGAGGTTGGATCGTGTTCCGAGTGTAGGCGCATGAGGCCGTGAAACGGCGCTCGAACCCTGTCGTCGTCACCGGCTTGCCGGTGCGGCCGTCACGATTTACGGTGACGGTCCTGCCCGCGACGAGCGCGACATTCTCGACCGGAGTTTACCCATGGCCCTGAGCTTCGTTCCCCTGCATCCCGTCTTCGTGGCCGAGGTGCGCGGCATCGACCTGCGCACCATTCCCGATGCCGACACCCTGCAGCGCATCCACCTCGGCATGCAGCAGCACGGCGTGCTCGTCATTCGCGACCAGCCGATCGACGACGACCAGCAGATGGCCTTCGCCCGCGCGCTCGGGCCGCTCGAGCCCTCGCGCGCGGTGGTCGACGCCCACAAGCACCGCCTGAAGTACACCGAGATGGCCGACATCTCCAACCTCGATGTCGACGGCTCGCTGCTCTCGGCCGACGACAACCGGCGGATGTTCAACCTCGGCAACCGGCTGTGGCACAGCGACAGCTCCTTCAAGGCGACGCCGGCGCTCTATTCGATGCTGCACGCGCGGGTGATCCCCGACGTGGGCGGCGACACCGAGTTCGCCGACATGCGCGCCGCCTGGGACGCGTTGCCCGAGTCCACGCAGGCACGGCTGCGCGGCCTGGTGACGCGCCACAGCCTGCTGTATTCGCGCGCGCAGCTTGGCTTCTCGGGCTTCTCGGAGGCCGAGCGCGAGCAGTTCGCGCCGGTGCCGCAGCGCCTGGTGCGCCGCGTGCCGGGCTCGAACCGGCTGTCGCTGTACCTGTCGTCCCACATCGGCGCGATCGACGGCATGCCGGTGCCCGAGGCGATGGCGATGGTGCGCGACCTGATCGAGCACGCGACCCAGCGGCAGTTCGTGTATCGCCATGTGTGGCGCGTGCACGATCTGGTGATCTGGGACAACCGCGCGACGATGCACCGCGCGCGCGCCTTCGACGACAACCGCCAGCCGCGCGACATGCGCCGCGCGACGCTGCAGGACATCGCGCCGACGCTCGAGCAGCCGGCCTGAGTCGCGTCGAGGGTCTGCAAATTGAAGATCCGATCTTCAATTTGCAGACCGGTGCTAGCATTGCGCGGTGATCGAACGAAACATCACCCCGCGACTGCGGCGCCTCGCAGGCCTGTATCCGGTCGTGACGCTCGCCGGTCCCCGGCAAAGCGGCAAGACCACGCTGGCCAGGGCCGAGTTCGGCCATCTCCCGTACCACAGCCTCGAGGATCCGGATACCCGGCGGTTCGCCATCGAGGATCCGCGCGGTTTCCTCGCCGGCTGTCCCGACGGCGCCGTTCTCGACGAGATACAGCGCGCGCCCGAGCTTGTCTCGTACCTCCAGGGCATCGTCGACGACGACCCCACGCCCGGTCGCTTCATTCTGACCGGCAGCCAGCAGTTCGAGCTGATGAATCGCGTGTCGCAGTCGCTCGCGGGCCGCACCGCGGTGCTTCGCCTGCTGCCCTTCACGCTGGCCGAAGTCGCGCGCCTTCGCGGGGCGGGCCGACCCGTCAGCCTCGATCGAACCATGCTGACCGGTTTCTATCCGCGCATCCACGACCGCGAACTCGACCCGGGGCAAGCGCTGGCCGACTACTTCGCGACCTACGTGCAGCGCGACCTGAGGCAGCTGGCGGCTGTTCAGGATCTGCAGCGTTTCGAGCGTTTCGTTCGCCTGTGCGCGGGGCGCACCGGGCAGTTGCTGAACCTTTCGCAACTCGGCAACGACGCCGGCGTTTCCCATCCGACCGTACGCGCCTGGATCGACCTGCTGCAGACCAGCCACATCGTCCATCTGCTGCCGCCGTGGTTCACGAACAGCGGCAAGCGGCTGGTGAAGTCCCCGAAGCTCTATTTCGTCGATGTCGGCCTGGCGTGCTGGCTGCTCGGGCTGCGCCACCCGGAACAGGTCGAGCGCGACCCCTTGCGCGGGGCGCTCTTCGAGAATGTCGTCGTCATCGAAGCCCTCAAGGACCGCTTCAATGCGGGCGAAAGCGGCGACCTCTATTTTTACCGCGACAGCGGCGGCAACGAGGTCGATCTGCTGGTTCCCGATGGGCGCCGATTTCGTGCCATCGAGATCAAGGCCGGTGCAACCGTGAACCCCGACTATTTCCGGGGGCTGCGCGCCTTCGCGGCGCACCAGCCGCAGGCCGACGGGGGCGGCTGCGTGGTTTACGGGGGTGAGGGCAACCAGCCGCGCAGCGACTGGCCGGTGTTTTCGTGGCGCTGTCTGGAAGCCGGGCCGCCGGCCTGAGGGCCTCGTAGCCGACCGTGCGGGCGTGCCGCCACCCGCCGCCCATGCGGGCTCAGCCCCGCACGTCCCACCACGCCGGCAGCAGCCGGCGCACCTCGGCGCGCCGGAATCGGTCGTCGATCAGGAAGACCCAGCCACGGTCCTGCGGCGTGCGGATCACCCGGCCGGCCGCCTGCACCACCTTGCGGATGCCCGGGAACAGGTAGGTGTAGTCGTGGCCGCGGCCGAAGGCCGCATCGAGCCGTGTGCGGGCGAGCTCGTTCAGCGGCTCGGCCGGCGGCAGGCCGAGCGTGGCCACGAAGGCGCCGATCAGGCGCTCGCCGGGCAGATCCACCCCTTCGGCGAAGGCGCCCCCGAGCACCGCGAAGCCGACCCCGTGGCCGCCGGGCTGGAAGCGCGCCAGAAAGGCCTCCCGCGCCACCGGATCGGCGCTGCGCGGCTGGCGCCATTGCGGGACCTGCGAGTGGCGCGCGGCGAGCGTGTCGGCCACCTGCGCGAGGTAGTCGTGGCTGCTGAAGAAGGCGAGGTAGTTGCCGGGGACCTGCGCAAGCTGCCCGGCGATCAGGTCGGCGATCGGGTCGAGCGAACTCGCGCGATCGGCCAGGCGGGTCGAGACCTCGCTGACGATCCTTACCTGGAGCTGCTCGGCACGGAAGGGGCCGCTCACCTCCAGCCAGCGGGCATCGGCGGGCAGACCCAGCAGGTCGGCATGACACTCGGGCGGCGAGAGCGTGGCCGAGAAGAGCACGCTCGCGCGCGCGGCCGCGAAGCGCGGGCCCACGAAGGGCGCCGGCACGAGGTTGCGCAGGCCCAGCACCGAATCGGGAGCGCGGCGGCGGGCCGGCAGCGGCGAGCCGTCGTCGCGCGAGTCGCCGGGCGCCGCATCGCCGGCCAGCAGCCGCAGGTCGATCACGCCATGCGCCGGATCGTGGGTCTCGAGCCTTCGCGTGAAGGCCAGCGCGTCGAAGTGCAGCTGCAGCAGCGCCGGCAGCATCCCGGTCGGATCCAGCGCGAGCTGCTCGGCGAAGCGCTCGTTCAGGGCCTCGAGCGCGCGGCTGAGCGCCGGAGGGAGCGCCTCGAGGGTACGCCAGTGCCGACCGGATTCGCGGGCGAGCCGGTTCCAGGCGCGCTGCAGCCGCTGCAGCGGCCGGCGCAGCGAGGCCGGGGCAGCCGCGATCGCCTCGCGCAGCGCCGTGCTGCCTAGTTCGGCACTCCACATCGCGCGTGCGCGCTCGGGCAGGTTGTGAGCCTCGTCGACGAGCATCGCCACCCGCCAGCCCTGCTCCAGCGCGAGCGCGTGCAGCAGCGCGTTCGGGTCGAAGACATGGTGGTAGTCGCCCACCACCACGTCGGCCCAGCGCGCCATCTCGTGGCCAAGCCAGTAGGGGCAGATTCCGTGAGCGAGTGCCAACTCACGAAGCGCGGGCGCATCGAGGATCGCGGACGCGGCCGCCGCCTCGCGCGCCGCCGGCAGCCGGTCGTGAAAGCCTCGCGCCAGCGGGCACGACTCGCCGTGGCAGGCCTTGTCGGGATGCTCGCAGGCCTTGTCCTTCGCGGTCAGCGCGAGCACGCGCAGCGGCAGCGTCGGGTTCGCCGCCCGGATGCCCGCCAGCGCCTCCAGTGCCAGCGCGCTGCCCGTGCCCTTGGCGCTCAGGAAGAAGATCCGGTCGAGCCGCTCGACCGGGGTGGCGCGCAGCAGCGGAAAAAGCGTGCCCAGCGTCTTGCCGATGCCGGTGGGCGCCTGCGCAATCAGGCAGGCGCCGGCCCGCGCTGTCCGAAAGACCGCCTCGGCGAGTTCGCGCTGGCCTTCCCGCCAGGACCCCACCGGGAAGGGCAGGGTGGCGAGCGCCGCATCGCGCGCCGCGCGGTGCACCGCCTCCCGGCGGGCCCAGGCCAGCCAGCGCGCGCACAGCACCTCGAAGTCGCGCTGCAGATCCTGCGCATCGCAGTCCTCGTCGTGGCGGGTCTCGCGCAGGTCCTCGATCGCGACGTAGACCACCGACACCGTGATCCGCGGCAGCCCGAATCGTTCGCAAAGCAGCCAGCCATAGGCTCGTGCCTGCGCGCGGTGCAGTGCGCGATGGTTGGCGGGAATGCGCGCCGCATCGCCGCGGTGGGTCTTGATTTCCTCGACCAGGCCGCGATGCGCGTCCCAGCCGTCGGCGCGACCGCGTACCCGCAGTTCGCCGCATCGGGTCTCGAGCGCGAACTCGGCCTGCCATCCGGGGGGCCGGCGACCGGCGACCGCGCGGTGGCCCTCGATGCCCTGCTGCGCGGTCGGGGAGGGGGTGAAGCGCAGATCGAGGTCGCCCGCGCGCGCCCCGAACTCGCACAGCGTGCGCACCGCCACGCTCGAGGGCGCATCCGGTGCGCGGGCGGCAGCCCCGGGCGGGTCGATGCCGACCCCGCCATCCCCCGCCGCGTGCGCCTCGCTCAACGTTCGACGAAGGCCCGTTCGATCACGTAGTCGCCCTGCTCGCCCGAGGCGGACGAGATCCGGAAACCGAGCGCATCGAGCATCTCGGCGGTTTCCTTCAGCATCGCCGGGCTGCCGCAGATCATGCCGCGATCGGTTTCGCGCGACAGCGGCGGCTCGCCGATATCGGTGAAGAGCTGCCCGGACTGGATCGCGGTGGTCAGGCGACCGGTGTGGCGGAAGGCCTCGCGGGTGACCGTCGGATAGTAGATCAGCTGGCGCGACACCATCTCGCCGAGGAACTCGTGCTTCGGCAGCTCGTCGCGGATGTAGTCGGCATAGGCGAGCTCGCTGACGGTGCGCACCCCGTGGATCAGGATCACCTTCTCGAAGCGCTCGTAAGTGTCCGGGTCCTGGATGATGCTCATGAAGGGCGCGAGACCGGTGCCGGTGGCGAACAGGAACAGCCGCTTGCCGGGCACCAGGTCGTCGATCACCAGCGTGCCGACGGTCTTCTGGCCGATCAGCATCCGGTCGCCCGGCCTGATGTGCTGCAGCCGCGAGGTGAGCGGCCCGTTCTCGACCTTGATCGACAGGAACTCGAGGTGCTCGGCCCAGTTGGGGCTCGCGATGCTGTAGGCGCGCATCAGCGGCTTGCCGTCGACCGGCAGCCCGATCATCACGAAGTGGCCGTTGCGAAAGCGCAGCCCCGGGTCGCGGGTGGTGCGGAACGAGAACAGCGACTCGTTCCAGTGATGGACATCGAGGATCGTGACTTCGGGGAAGGCAGCCATGGCAGCGCTCGTTCGCGGGGATCAGGTTGCGCCGTAGCCGCCGCCACCGGGCAGCGCCAGCTCGAGGGTGTCGCCCTCGGCCATGTCGACGACGCTCTTGGGGTTGGCCACCGGCTGGCCGTTGAGCAGCACATGCCCGGTCCGGCCGGGCGCGCCGCCGAGGATACCCTTGGCCGGCACGCGGGTGCGATCGGTGAGCAGCGACACCCGCAGCCGACCCGGCCAGCGCGAGGTGAAGGACACCACCTGGCCGAGGCCGCCGCGCTGCGCGCCCTCGCCGCCGGAGCCGTCGGCCAGCCGCTTGGTGCCGAAGACGATCGGCGCCAGGGTCTCGGCCACCTCGACCGGCGTGTTCGAGATATTGGCCGGGAAGCCCGAGGCGGGCGGCCCGTCGCGGCCATGCATCGCGCCCATGCCGCCGTTGAAGAACAGGATCGTCGAGAAGGAGGTGCCCTTCGCGGGATCGACCCCGCGCAGCAGCACCGACCACAGCGGCGTGCCGCTGTCGGCCTGCACGCGATCGGGCATCACCGGCGCGAGCGCCTCGAAGACCGCGGCCTGCAGCTGATGGCCGATCAGGTGACGCGCACCGACGGCCGCCGGCGGGCGGGCGTTGACGATCGTGCCCTCGGGCGCGATCACCGTGAACAGCCGCGTGAAGCCGTCGTTGTTCGGGATGCCCGGCGACAGCAGGCACTTGAACGGGTACAGCGAATACGCGTAGGTGTGGTTGAAGGTCTCGTTGATGCCGTAGCGCACCTGCCCGGTGCTGCCGGTGTAGTCGACCGTGACCCCGTCGTGGCGAACCGTGACGGTGGCGCGGATGCTCACGCGTTCGTCGAAGCCGTCGGAGTCCACCGTGCCGATGTAGGTGCCTTCCGGTATGCGCCGCAGCTCGCGCAGTGCCGCTTCCTCGGAGGCCTTGAAGATCGCCTCGGCGATCTCGTCGATACCGGTGAGCTCGTATTCGTCGAGCATCTCGAGCAGCCGGCGTTCGGCCACCCGCAGCGCGCCCATCTGAGCCTCGAAGTCGCCGCGCACCTGCTGCGGCAGGCGCACGTTGGTCTCGAGCAGCGTCAGCGCGAACTCGTTGAAGCGGCCCGCGTCGGCGAGCTTGATCACCGGGAAGCGCAGGCCCTCCTCGTAGACCTCGTTCGCGTCGGCCGACCACTGCCGACCGCCGATGTCCGACAGGTGCGCGACCGCCATCACGAAGGCGACGATGCGCCCGCCGGCGAACACCGGTGCGGCCATCGTCGCATCCGGCAGGTGGCCGGTGCCGATCCAGGGGTCGTTCGTGAACAGGATGTCGCCGGGGTTCAGCTGCTCGCGCGGGATCTTCTTCAGCATGCCGCGCAGCGACAGCGGCGCGGTGCCGATGAAGCCCGGGATGCTCAGCGACGACTGCGCGATCAGCCGCGCCTCGCTGTCGAGCAGCACGCAGGCGAAGTCGTTGGACTCGCGAACCACCGTCGAGAAGGAGGTGCGCTTCAGCGCGGCGCCTGCCTCGTCGGTGATCGCGATCAGGCGGTTCCAGTAGATCTCGAGATCGATCGGGTTCATGGTGCCTCGTGTCGGAGTGCTTCGCTCGGGCGGACCGCGTTCAGCGGCCGGCGCGCGCGCCGAGCGTCACGCGCAGGTTGCCGTCGGCGTCGATGCCGAAGCGATCGCCGGGGCCGACGACGACGGTGGAGCCCGGCTGCTCGATCAGCGCCGGTCCGTCATGGATCTGGCCGGCGCGCAGCGCGCGCTCGTCGATGACCGGCGTGTCGACGAAGTCGCCGACGTCCGGGAAGAAGGCCTTGCGCGAGCGCGGCGCGGCGGGTGCGACACCTGCCTGAGCGACAGCGGTTGCGCGCGCAACCATCGGGGCTGGCGCGAAACCCTCGACCCGCCAGTTGACCGCCTCGAGCCGCTGGTTCTCGAGGCGCACGCCGAAGCGCGCGATGTACGCGCGCTCGAAGTTCTCGCGAACGAGGTCGGCCTGCGCTGCCGACAGACTCGGCGGCAGCTCGGTCTCGACCTCGAAGCCCTGCCCGACGTAGCGCATGTCGGCGGTGCGCCGGAAACGGACATCGGCCGGTGGCACGCCGGCGGCGGCGAGTTCGTCGCGCAGCCGGATCTGGAGCTCGCCGAGCAGCGACTCGGCAGCGGCCCAGTCGATGTCGGCGATCCGCGTGAACCGGGTGCGCACCGCGTCGACCTTCATCGGCGCGACCAGCAGCCCGAAGGCCGAGAACACGCCGGCGTTGGCCGGGATCAGCACCTCGGTGCAGCCGGTGCGTCGCGCGACCTCTCGGGCGTGGATCGGCCCGGCGCCGCCGAAGGCCAGCAGCGTGTAGCGGCGCACGTCGCGGCCATTCTCGACCGCGTGGATCTTGGCGGCCGCCGCCATGTGTTCGCAGACGATCCGGTGGATGCCGTTGGCCGCCTCGATGACGCCCAGGCCCAGCGGCCCGGCCACATGCTCGGCGATCGCGCGCTCGGCCAGCTCCGGGCGCAGCTGCACCGCGCCGCTGAGGTTGCCGGCGGGGTCGAGGTAGCCCAGAAGCAGCGCCGCGTCGGTGACCGTCGGCAGCGTGCCGCCCAGCCCGTAGCAGGCAGGACCCGGGCGCGAGCCGGCGCTGTGCGGCCCCACCTTCAGCAGTCCGGTGGCGTCGACATGCGCGATGCTGCCGCCGCCGGCGCCGATCTCGATCAGGTCGACGGTGGGCAGGCGCACCGGCAGGCCGCTGCCCTTCTTGAAGCGCTGCAGCCGCGCGGCCTCGAAGTCGGTGGTGATCGACGGCGTGCCGTCGTTGACCAGACAGGCCTTCGCGGTGGTGCCGCCCATGTCGAAGGCGATCACGTTGGGCATGCTCGCCTGGCGCGCCGCGTGCGCGGCGCCGAGCGCGCCGGCCGCCGGGCCCGACTCGAGCATCCGGATCGGCATCCGCTCGCCGAACTCGCGGGAGATCACGCCGCCATTGGACTGCATGATGCGCAGCGTCGCGGCGACGCCCATCGCGCGCAGGCCGTCCTCGATCGCGCCGAGGTAACTGCCCACCATCGGCATCACGTAGGCGTTCAGCACGGTGGCGACCGTTCGTTCGTACTCGCGCAGCTCGCCGAGCACTTCGCTGGACAGCGACACCGGGATGCCGGGTGCGATGCGCGCGGCGATCTCGCGCACGCGCTGCTCGTGCGCGGGATTCGTGAAGCTGTGCAGCAGGCAGACCGCGATCGCGCGCGCGCCGCCGTCGACCAGCGTGCGCAGCGCGCGCTCGATGTCGGCATCCGCCGGGGCGCGCAGCACCGTACCGTGCGCGTCGAGGCGCTCGTCGATCTCGACGCGCAGCTCGCGCGGGATCACCGGATCGGGGCCCGGAGCCGTCAGGTCGTAGAGGTCGTAGCGCAGCTCGCGGGCGATCTCGATCACGTCGCGAAAGCCGGCGGTCGCCACCAGCCCGGTGCGCGCGCCCTTGCGCTCGATGACCAGGTTCGTCACCGCGGTGGTCGCGCCGACCACCACGTCGACGACCTGCGCGATCGCGATGCCGTGCTGCTCGAGCAGGCGCGCGAGCCCCGCGCGGATCGGGCCGACGACGTCGACCTGGTCGCTGAGCACCTTGCCGGTGAGCACCGAGCCATCGTCGCCGAGAAGCACCAGGTCGGTGAAGGTGCCGCCGATGTCGAAGGCGAAGCGGTAGCGCACGCCGGCGCCGGCCGCGGGAGCGCGCGTCGTCATCCCTTCACCCTCGCCAGCTTGATGCCGCGCTCGAAGCCCTTCTCGAACTTGCCGATCTCGAAGATGTCGTCGGGGATCTGGAAGAAGGTCTCGCGCTCGCGATCGGCGTCGGTCGTGGTGTGCATGCTGGTGGCGCCGAAGGGGCAGGTCTGCGTGCACATCTCGCAGCCGATGCAGTTGTCGTGCAGCGACGCGACCTTGCCCGGGCCCTGCGCGAGCGCATCGTAGAAGCAGGTCTGGATGCAGATCGTGCAGCTCGGGTTCTTGCAGGCCTCCTGCTTGATCTCGGAGTGCATCCGCGGCTTGCGGAACTGGTCGCCGTAGTCCTTGACCGCGCGCCGCGACGCGATGCCGGTCATCGAGGCGATGTCCGGGTAGCCGTGGCTGTCCATGAACTCCTCGAGGCCCGAGATGATGTGCGGCAGGTACTTGATGCCCTTCAGCATCAGGATCGAGCCGACCTGCACCAGCGGCGCGCCGGTCATGATGAACTCGACGACGTCGCGGTGGTCGTAGATGCCGTTGGAGCCGGTGATCGGGATGCCGAGCTCGTTGTAGATGCGGTGCACCCAGCGCAGCGACAGCGGCTTGGCCCAGACGCCGCCGATGCCGGCGGGCCCGCCGAGGCGCGGCTGCCCGGTCTCGATGTCGACCGAGAAGCCGGTGTAGCGATTGGTGGCGGTGACGCCCGCGGCGCCGGCCTCCTTGACCGCGCGGGCGACGTCCATCACGCGCGACTGGTCGGGCGTGAGCTTGATGACGACCGGGATCTTCACCGCCTCGACGACGCGCGCGGTGACCTCGCGCGCGACCTCGGGCTCCTGGCCGATCATCGAGCCGCCGTGCACGCCGGGCATCATCGCCGGGTGCGGGCAGCCGAAGTTCAGCTCGACCATCGGCAGGCCGCAGTCCTCGATCGTGCGGCAGATGTCGACCCAGCTCTGCACGGTCTTGCCGCCGGCGCTGCCGATCAGGTGCGAGTTGTGGTCGCGCGCGTACTGGTTCAGTTCCTTCAGGTAGGGCACCCACTCGCGGAACTGCGTGCTCGAGTAGCCGGAGCGGCTGTAGAACACGAAGTTCTTGTTGACCTTGCCCTTGATCAGCTCGTTCTTCTCGTTGAGGATCGCGTACTTCGAGTTCTCGGTGAGGCGCGCCATGTCCTCGATGTCGGTCAGCGTCTTGACGATCATGCCGGCGGCGCCGGCATCGACGCATTCGCGGATCACCTCGGGGCTGTTGGTGGTCTCGAGCGACGCGATGATGATCGGGTGCTTGAACTTGATGCCGCAGAAATCGAGGCTGAGATCGGCCATGGCTGGTCTCCGGTTCAGACGGGGTCGGGGATGACCCCAATGGTTTGCATGCTAACAGACAATCGTTCGTGTGCTAACGGTGTGCGGCGCACGCGCGTCGCGCGCGGCGCGGCTCACATTCGCGACGGCAGCCAGCTGACCAGCTGCGGCCACCACCAGATGATCAGCAGCATCAGCACCATGATCAGGAAGTAGGGCAGCGCCGCCAGGCTCAGGAAACGGATGTCGCGCCGCGCCATGTTCTGCAGCACGAACAGGTTCAGGCCCACCGGCGGCGTGATCTGGCCGGTCTCGACGACGATCACGATGAAGATCCCGAACCACAGCGGATCGATACCCGCGGCCTTCACGATCGGCAGCACGACCGCCATCGTCAGCAGCACGATCGAGATGCCGTCGAGCAGGCAGCCGAGCACGATGTAGACGACTGCCAGCACCGCGACCAGTTCGCCGGGCGTCAGGCCGAGCCCGCCCACCCATGCCGCGAGCGCGGCGGGCACGCCGGAAAAACCCATCGCCAGCCCCAGGAACGAGGCCCCCGCGATGATCAGCAGGATCATCGTGGTGGTGCGCATCGCGCCCACCACCGTGCGCACGAAGAAGTTCCAGCTGACGCCGCCATGAAAGGCGGCGAGCACGAAGGCGCCCACGACGCCGATCGCGGCCGATTCGGTGGCGGTGGCGATGCCGGCGTAGATCGAGCCGAGCACCGCGCCGATCAGCAGCAGCACCGGCAGCAGCGAGGCGCTTGCGCGCAGGCGCTCGCGAAGGTTCATGCGCAGGTCGTCGGCCGGGATGCGGCCGGGATTGAGCAGCGCCCAGCCGGCGTTGTAGAGCATGAACAGTCCGCCGAGCACAAGGCCCGGCAGCACGCCGGCGGCGAAGAGCTTGTTGATCGAGACGTCGGCCGCGACCGCGTAGACGATCATGATGATCGACGGCGGAATCAGCAGCCCCAGGGTGCCGGCGCCGGCCAGCGAGCCGAGCATCAGGCTTTCGGGGTAGCCGCGGCGGCGCAGTTCGGGCACCGTGATCTTGCCCACGGTGGCGCAGGTGGCGGCCGACGAGCCCGAGATCGCCGCGAAGACCATCGAGGCGGCCACGTTGACCTGCAGCAGGCGCCCGGGCAGCAGCGCCATCCAGGGCGCCAGCCCCCGGAACATCGATTCCGCCACCCGGGACCGGAACAGCACCTCCCCCATCCAGATGAACAGCGGCAGCGCGGTCAGGGTCCAGGCGCTCACCGAGCCGAAGACCGTGGTGGCCATCGCGTCGCCGGGCAGGCGCGTGGAGAAGAGCAGCATCGCCACGAGTCCGGTGCCGAAGAGCGCCAGGCCGATCCAGACGCCAGCCGCGAGCAGCCCGATCAGCGCGGCGACGATCAGCGCCGCGTAGAGTCCCGCCGATTCAGCGCCGGTCATCGCGTGCCTGTGCCTCGGGTTGCATCCCGGCGACCGCGCCCGCCTGTACGCTTGCGTCGTCGAAGGTGGCGGTCTCCTCGGCCTCCCCGCCGCCCGGCATCGGTTCGCCCGCGCGCATTCGCGCGGCGAGCTCGAGGATCGCCACCACGAAGGCGATCGCGCCCCAGGCCATCGCCGCCTGCGGGATCCACATCGGCAGCGCGATCAGGCCGGAGCTGCGCTCGTCCATGACCCACGAATCCCAGGCCAGCCGCGTGATGTACCACGCGACCCAGGCGGCGAGCCCGCCGCCCAGCGCCAGCGCGATCCAGTCGAGCGCGCGCCGGCCGGCTGCCGACAGCCGCGCGCCGAGCAGCGTGACCCGGATGTGATCGCCCGAGCGCAGCGCGTCGGCCAGGCCGAGGAAGGCGGCCGCGCCCATGCAGTAGCCCGCGAACTCGTCGGCCGAGCGCGGCACATAGGGGAACAGCTGGCCGCCGAGCTGGTAGAGGATGAAGAGCGCCACCGCGACGAAGCACGCCGCCGCGGCGGCCCGGGTGATGCAGTGGTACCACGCGAGGAGCCTGGTCATGATCGTCGCTGGGGGTGGCTGGTGCGTATCGGCCTCGGCGAAGCCCGGCGATGCCTGGGTCGGCGAGGCCATCGACTGCGCGGCCCCGATCAGGGCTTGCGGTAGGCGTCGAGCAGCGCCCTGCCTTCGGCCCCGGCACCGGCGAGCCATTCGTCGACCAGCTGGTTGCCGATCGCGTTGAGCTCGGCCACCAGCTTCGCGCTCGGCGCCGACACCTTCATGCCGTTGCTCGCGAGTTGCGCACGCGTGCTCTCGGCGACCCGGGCGCTGGCGGCCCAGCCCGCCTCCTCGGCCTTGCGGGCCTCGGCGAGCAGCGCGGTCTGCGTGGCCTTGTCGAGGGCGTTGAAGGCGGCCTTGTTGGCGATGATCATGTTCTTCGGCAGCCAGGCCTGCACATCGTAGAAGAACTTCACCGACTCCCAGACCTTGTAGTCGACGCCCGACTGCGCCGACGACACGAGCGAATTGATGCGGCCGGTGGCCAGCGCCTGTGCGACCTCGGCGGCCTGGATCGTGACCGGACGTGCGCGGAAGAGCTCGCCCATGCGCGCGGTCTGCTTGTCGTAGGCGCGCCAGTTCAGGCCGGCCATGTCGGCCACGCCATTGATCTCGCGCGGCACGAACAGGCCCTGGCCGGGCCACGGCACCGCGTAGAGCAGCATCAGGCCCTGCGCGTCGAGCAGCCGCTCGATGGCCGGGCGCTGCACCGTCCAGAGCTTGCGCGCATCGGCGTAGCTGCTGGCCAGGAAGGGCAGGCCGTCGATCGCGTAGATCGGGTTCTCGTTGACCAGCGTGACCATCAGCACCTCGCCGATCGGCACCTGACCCTGCTGCACCGCGCGCTTGATCTCGGGCATCTTGTACAGCGACGCGCCGGGGTGCACCTTGATCGCGAGCCTGCCGCCGGTGGCCGCGCCCACGGCCTCGGCGAAGGCGGTGTTGTTCACGGTATGGAAGTTGGCCGGGGCGTAGCCGGTGGGCATGTCCCACTTCGCCTGCGCCCAGGCGACGCTCGCCGAGAGCGCGGCGGCCACGAGCGCCGCGGCGCGGGTGATGCGGGTGAGGTGGATCATCGGGGGGCTCCTCGTCTTGGTTTGGTTGGAAGGGTCACCGGGGAATCATGGCCGCTCGCATCGCCGCCGTCGCCGAAGGCCTTGCCCCCGGGGCGCAGCGCGGCTCGGCCGCTGTCGTTGTTGCCCTCGACCAGCCGCGCGAGCAGCGCGACGAACTGCGCGCGCTCGGCCGGCGCCAGCGGCGCGAGCAGCCGCTGCTGCGAGGCCTGCATCTCGCGGTCGTGCGCCTTCAGGAAGGCCTTGCCGGCGGCGGTGACCACGCACAGCTTGCGACGCCGGTTGCCGGTGTCGATCACGCGGCTGACCCAGCCGCGCGCCTCGAGGCGCTTCAGGATGCCGGCGACGTTGGCGCGGTCGAGCCCGAGTTCCTCGCCGAGGGTGAACTGGTCGATGCCCGGGCGCATCGACAGGATCGTCAGCAGGCCGTACTGGATCGGCGTGACATCGCCATCGGCGACCTCCTCGAGGAAGAGCGCCATGTGGATCTGATGCAGCCGCCGCACGAGGAATCCGGGGCGGTCCCAGATCCCGCGGTCCCGGGCTTCCGCTCGATTGACAAGCCTGCGGGCCGCGCCTATCGTTTGCATGCAAATGATGGTTCCACGCGCGCTGCGCCGGTGTCAAGGCGGGCGTGCGCGGCCCGCCTGCCAGTTCCCCGGCCGCGGCCCTCGACCGGCGGCGTCACCGGGTCTCCTTCCAACGTGTCACCAGGGAACGCACCCATGAAACGCAGAGGATTCCTCGGCAAGGCGGCCGCCGGCACGGCCGCGTCGCTCGCCATCGCCCCCGTCGCGCAGGCGCAGTCCGGCACGCGCTGGCGCATGCAGACCGCCTGGCCCAAGAGCCTGGACACCATCTACGGCTCGGCCGATGCGCTCGCGCGGCGCGTGAGTGCCGTGTCGTCCGGCCAGTTCGACCTTCGCGCCCACGCCGCCGGCGAGATCGTCCCCGCGGGCCAGATCTTCGATGCGGTGTCGCAGGGCACGGTCGAGTGCGGGCATGTGTTCTCGTCCTTCTTCATCGGCAAGAATCCCGCGCTCGCCTTCGACGCCGGCCTGGCCTTCGGCCTGAACGCGCGGCAGCAGAACGCCTGGATGCTGCATGGCGGCGGTCTCGAACTGCTGCGCGAGCTCTACCGGCCCTACAACATCGTGCCGATCCCCTGCGGCAACGTCGGCGTCCAGATGGGCGGCTGGTATCGCAAGGAGATCCGCACGGTCGATGACCTCAAGGGCCTGAAGTTCCGCATCGGCGGGCTCGGCGGCACCATCATGTCGAAGCTCGGCGTGGTGCCGCAGCAGATTCCCGGCGGCGACATCTACCCGGCGCTGGAAAAGGGCACCATCGATGCCGCCGAGTGGGTGGGCCCCTACGATGACGAGAAGCTCGGCCTGAACAAGGTCGCCCGCTTCTACTACTACCCGGGCTGGTGGGAGGGCAGCGCGCAGATCACGCTGCTGGTCAACCTGAAGGCCTGGGAGTCGCTGTCCAAGCCGAACCAGGAACTGCTCGAGGCGGCCAGCACCGAGCAGATGGCCTCGATGATCGCCCGTTACGACACGAAGAATCCCGAGGCGCTCAAGCGACTGGTGGCCGGCGGCACGCAGCTGCGCGCCTTCCCGCGGCCGGTGATGGACGCCTGCTACAAGGCCACCGAGGACACCCTCAACGAGATCGCCGAGAAAAACCCCGAGTTCGCGAAGCTGCTCGCGTCCTGGCGCCGCTTCCGCGACGAGCAGAACCTCTGGTTCCGGGTGGCCGAGAACAACCTCGACGGCTATCGTTACGGGGTATCGGCCGGTCGCTGATCCTCGCCGCGTCGTCACGGGCGGGCCGCGGCCCGCCCTTGTCGTTTCCACCCCCCGCTGCGGGAGCGTCTCATGAGCAACAGTCCCACGGGCATCGGCGCGCGCGTGCTTCGCAAGGAAGACGAGCGTCACCTGCACGGCCGCGGCCGCTTCATCGACGATCTCGTGTTCCCGCGCCTGCTCGAGGCGGCCTTCGTGCGCAGCCCGATCGCGCACGGACGCCTGCGGGCGGTTGCCCGACCCGAAGGTGCACGTGACCGGGTCTTCACCGCGGCCGAGCTCGCCGCCGGCGGCGTGCGCCCGATCACCGCGCGCTCCACGCTGCCGGGCTACCAGGTCTCCGACTACCCGGTGCTCGCCGAGGGCAGGGTGCGCTTCGTCGGCGAACCGATCGCGGTCTGCCTCGCGCCCACTCGCGCGCAGGCCGAGGATCTCGCCGCCGAGGTCGTGCCCGAGCTCGAGGCGCTTGCGCCGCTGCCCGACGTCGCCACCGCGCGCGCCTCGGAGGTCCGTCTGCACGAGCACTGGCAGGACAACCTCTTCATCCACCTGAAGCGCGACGAGGATCTCGCCGAGGTGGCCGCGCGGGCCGCACACGTCGTCACGCGCGAGTTCCGGATGGCCCGCCAGAGCATGTCGCCGATGGAAGGCAAGGCGGTGCTCGCCTACTGGGACGACCAGCGCTCGCAGCTGGTGGTCTACTCGTCCACGCAGGTGCCGCACATGATCCGCTCGGGGCTGGCGGAGTGCCTGGGCCTCGATCTCGCGCGGCTGCGCGTGATCGCCCCCGATGT
>JBIIHU010000051.1:0-17003 GCA_044235405.1 Burkholderiaceae bacterium | reverse complement strand
TCAGGCGAGGATCTTGGCGACGACGCCGGCGCCCACGGTGCGGCCGCCCTCGCGGATCGCGAAGCGCAGACCCTGCTCCATCGCGATCGGCGCAATCAGCTGCACCGTCATCTGCACGTTGTCGCCCGGCATCACCATCTCCGTGCCCTCGGGCAGCGTCACCGCACCCGTCACGTCCGTCGTCCGGAAGTAGAACTGCGGCCGGTAGTTGTTGAAGAACGGCGTGTGACGACCACCCTCCTCCTTGCTCAGCACGTACACCTCGCACTCGAACTTCGTGTGCGGGTTGATCGACCCCGGCTTGGCCAGAACCTGACCACGCTCCACGTCCTCGCGCTTCGTGCCACGCAGCAGCACACCCACGTTGTCGCCCGCCTGACCCTGGTCCAGCAGCTTGCGGAACATCTCCACGCCCGTGCAGGTCGTCTTGGCCGTGTCGCGGATCCCCACGATCTCCAGCTCGTCGCCAACCTTCACGATCCCGCGCTCCACCCGACCCGTCACCACCGTACCGCGACCCGAAATCGAGAACACATCCTCGATCGGCAGCAGGAACGTTCCGTCCACCGCACGCTGCGGCTCCGGAATGTACGTGTCCAGCGCCTCGGCCAGCTGCATGATCGCCTGCTCGCCAAGCTCGCCCTTGTCCCCCTCCAGCGCCAGCTTCGCCGACCCCTTCACGATCGGCGTGTCGTCGCCAGGAAACTCGTACTTGCTCAGCAGCTCCCGAACCTCCATCTCCACCAGCTCGAGCAGCTCCGCATCGTCGACCATGTCGCACTTGTTCATGAACACGATGATGTACGGAACACCCACCTGGCGCGCCAGCAGAATGTGCTCGCGCGTCTGCGGCATCGGGCCATCGGCCGCCGACACCACCAGAATCGCACCGTCCATCTGCGCCGCACCCGTGATCATGTTCTTCACGTAGTCCGCGTGACCAGGACAGTCCACGTGCGCGTAGTGACGATTCTTCGTCTCGTACTCCACGTGCGCCGTGTTGATCGTGATCCCGCGCGCCTTCTCTTCCGGCGCCGCATCGATGTCGTCGTACTTCTTCGCCTCGCCACCGAACTTCGTCGACAGCACCGTCGTGATCGCCGCCGTCAGCGTCGTCTTGCCGTGATCAACGTGACCGATCGTCCCCACGTTCACGTGCGGCTTGGTTCGCTCGAATTTGCCCTTGGCCATGCCGGACTCCTGATCTGGCGATGCGCGCTCGCCGTAAGACGGTATGAGATAGACAAAAAACTGGTGCCCATGGCGCGGATCGAACGCGCGACCTCTCCCTTACCAAGGGAGTGCTCTACCACTGAGCCACATGGGCGGATGCTGCTGCCGGCCGCACCAGCCGCGAGGCGACTGGAGCGGGTGAAGGGAATCGAACCCTCGTCGTAAGCTTGGAAGGCTTCTGCTCTGCCATTGAGCTACACCCGCACTGCCTTCCCGGCCCGACCCGAAGGCCGACCGGCGGCCTCCGGCAATCTGGTGGAGGAGGTTGGATTCGAACCAACGTAGGCGTAAGCCAACAGATTTACAGTCTGCCCCCTTTAGCCACTCGGGCACCCCTCCAGGGAACCGCTGATTATGGATTGCGACCCGGGGACTGTCAAGACGCGCGCCGTGCGATCGAAAGGTTGTCGCGATCGGACCACGGCGCGGCGCGGAAGGACGAGACCGACGGCACGACGTACATTGACCGACCGGTCGGTCGAACAATATCATCCGGCACGTTCGAGCCCGTTGCAGGGGAGCCGCCAATGATTCCCGAGTCCACCGAGGCGCCAGCCGCCGCAGCCCGCGACCACGACGCCCGCGAGCTCGCCTTCGAGGCGAGGATCGCCGACGACGGGCGCATCGAGGCCCAGGACTGGATGCCCGACGCCTACCGCCGCACGCTCGTGCGGCAGATCTCGCAACACGCGCACTCCGAGATCGTCGGCATGCTGCCGGAGGGCAACTGGATCACGCGCGCACCCAGCCTCAAGCGCAAGGCCATCCTGCTGGCCAAGGTGCAGGACGAAGGCGGCCACGGCCTGTACCTGTACGCCGCCGCCGAGACGCTTGGCACGACGCGTGACGCGATGGTCGACGCGCTGCACGAGGGGCGCGCCCGGTACTCGAGCATCTTCAACTACCCGACGCTCACCTGGGCCGATGTCGGGGCGATCGGGTGGCTGGTCGATGGCGCGGCGATCATGAACCAGATCCCGCTATGCCGCTGCTCCTACGGCCCCTATGCAAGGGCGATGATCCGCATCTGCAAGGAAGAGTCCTTCCACCAGCGGCAGGGCTTCGAGATCATGCTCACGCTGGCGCGCGGCACCGAGGCACAGAAGGCGATGGCCCAGGATGCGCTCGATCGCTGGTGGTGGCCTGTCGTGATGATGTTCGGCCCGAGCGACGCCGAGTCGGTGCACTCGGCGCAGACGATGAAGTGGGGCATCAAGCGCATCTCGAACGACGAGCTGCGCCAGAAGTTCATCGATGCCACCGTGCCGCAGGCGCAGCTGCTGGGTCTGCGGATCCCCGACCCCGAGCTGCGCTGGAACGCCGAGCGCGGCCACTACGACCACGGTCCCATCGACTGGTCGGAGTTCCGCCGGGTTCTCGACGGCGACGGCCCCTGCAACCGCGAACGCCTGGCGGCGCGCGTCGCCGCGCACCGCGAAGGCGCGTGGGTGCGCGAGGCCGCGGCCGCCCACGCCAGGCGGCAGGCCGAAGCCGCGACGGTACGGCAGGCTGCCTGAGCCGGCCGCTGTGCCAGGACGCCTCCGACGGAGCCAACGATGAGCAAGACCGACGACAGCTGGCCTCTCTGGGAGGTCTTCGTGCGCGCCCGCCAGGGGCTCGACCATCGCCACTGCGGCAGCCTGCATGCGCCCGACGCCGCGATGGCGCTGCAGCTTGCGCGCGACGTGTACACGCGGCGCATGGAAGGGGTGAGCCTGTGGGTGGTGCCCTCGGCGGCGATCACCGCATCGCGGCCGCAGGATCAGGCCACCGACTTCGACCCGATGGCCGACAAGATCTACCGCCACCCGACCTTCTACCGACTGCCTCCCGAGGTCGACCACATGTGAGGAAGCAGGGCGCACGGGACGCGACCGCCGCGCTCGCCCGCCAGCACGATGACCCACGACCGCACGCACACCCCCGGCACCGAGGCCGGACCCGCCGACCCAGCGCACGTCGAGTACCTGCTGCGGCTGGGCGACAACGCGCTCGTGCTGGGCCAGCGGCTCGCTGCCTGGTGCGGGCATGCGCCGGTGCTCGAGGAGGAGCTCGCGCTGGCCAACATCGCGCTCGACCTGGTCGGGCAGGCCCGGCTGCTGCTCGCCCATGCCGGCGCCATCGAGGGGCGCGGTCGCGACGAGGACGCGCTGGCCTTCCTGCGCGACGAGGGCGCGTTCCGCAACTGGACCCTGATGGAGCTGCCCGACGGCAGCCCCGGCAGCCCCGATTTCGCCGCGACCATCGTGCGCAATTTCCTCGCCGGGGCGCTGCAGGTGCGCTGGTGGGAGGCTCTCGCGGGCTCGCGCGATCCGCAACTCGCCGCGATCGCCGCACGCGCGGTCAAGGAGGCACGGGCCCACCTGCGCCATGCCACCGGCTGGATGGTCCGCCTCGGCGACGGCACCGCCGAATCGCGCGCCCGCATGCAGGCTGCGCTCGACCGGCTGTGGCCCTACACCGGCGAGTTCTGGGCGGAGGACGCCATCGACCTCGCCGCCATCGCCCTCGGGGTCGGCGCCAGCACGCTCGCGCTGCGCGCGGCATGGGACGCGGAGGTCGACGCGGTGCTCGCGCAGGCCACGCTCGTGCGACCGCGCGACGGCAGCTTCCTTTCCACCGGCAAGCAGGGCCGCCACAGCGAGCACATGGGTTACCTGCTCGCCGAGATGCAGTCCCTTGCCCGCCAGCACCCGGGGGCGACCTGGTGAACGCGCATCCGGGCCGACAGCCCGACGAGGCGGCGCGAGCGCGCGCGATCGCGGCCACCGTACCCGACCCGGAGATCCCGGTGCTCGACATCGACGATCTCGGCATCCTGCGCGACGTGCGGCTCGACGGCGGACGGGTGATCGTCACGCTGACGCCCACCTACACCGGATGCCCGGCGACCGAGGCGATCGCCGGGGCGGTCCGCGAGGCGCTCGCGGCAGGCGGCTGGCCCGATGCCGAGGTTCGCCTCCAGCTCGCCCCGCCGTGGACCACCGACTGGATCAGCGAGCGAGGCCGCGATCGCCTGCGCGCGTGGGGCATCGCCCCGCCCGGCGCGGTCTGCGATGCGGCCCCTGCATCCGGCGTGGCGCCACTGCGCCGGTTTCGCGCGGGGACCGATGCGGCCACCGGACCGACCTGTCCGCGCTGCACCTCGGCCCGTGTCGAGCAGATCGCCGAGCACGGATCCACGCCATGCAAGGCGCTTTATCGCTGCCTCGCCTGCGCCGAGCCCTTCGACTACTTCAAGCCCTACTAGCAAGCCCGATGGCCGCGCCACACTTCCACCGGCTGCGCGTCGTCGAGCGTCGCGCCGAGACCGCCGACGCGATCGCGATCGGCTTCGACGTGCCGGCGCCGCTGCGCGCGGCCTACCGCTACCTGCCCGGCCAGTTCGTCACGCTGCGGGCCAGGATCGACGACCAGGAGCTGCGCCGCTCGTACTCGGTCTGCGAGAGCGCGGGCGCCTACGCCGCGGGCGCACCGCTGCGCGTCGCGATCAAGCGGGTGGCGGGCGGGCGATTCTCCAACTGGGCCAACGACCACCTGCGCGAAGGCAGCGAGATCGATGTCGCGACGCCCGACGGCCGCTTCAACGTGCCGCTGGACGCCGCGAGCGCTCGCCGCTACGTGGCCTTCGCCGGCGGCTCGGGCATCACGCCGGTGCTGTCGCTGATCGCCACGACGCTCGAGGCCGAACCGCTCGCGGACTTCACCCTCGTCTACGGCAACCGCGGCAGCGCGTCGATCATGTTCGTCGAGGCGCTCGAGGCGCTGAAGAACCGGCACCTGCAGCGGCTGCGGCTGATCCACGTGCTCGCGGACGAGGATCACGAGATCGAGCTGTTCAACGGCGTGCTCGACGAGGCCCGCTGCACGCGCCTGCTGGCGAGTCTCGTGCCCGCGGCGCGCATCGACGTCGCCTACGTGTGCGGCCCGCAGCCGATGATGGAAGCGGCCGAGCGCGCGCTGCTCGCCGCGGGTGTCCCGTCGTCGCGGATCCTGATCGAGCGCTTCGGCGTGCCGGGCGTGCCGCGGTCCGCGCCGCCGCCGGCGGTGCAGGCTCCCGACGGCGCGAGCGCCGAGGTCGTGATCGAGGTCGACGGCAAGTCGCGACGGCTGCGCGTGCCCTTCGAAGGCACCTCGCTGCTCGATGCCGGCATCGCCGCGGGCGCCAACCTGCCCTGGGCCTGCAAGGCGGGCGTCTGCAGCACCTGCCGCGCGCGCGTGCTCGAGGGCGAAGTCCGGATGCTGCGCAACCACGCGCTCGACGACGACGAGCTCGCCCGCGGCTTCGTGCTGAGCTGCCAGGCCCATCCGGTCAGCGACCGGGTCGTGCTGAGCTTCGACGAGCGCTAGGCGCCGGCCCGCGACCGGGACCGACTCGCGCCGATCGCCGCAACCCGCGCACCCCGGCCCGAACGATGCCACGCGTGCGAGCGCCCGGCCACGAGCAGCAGCGGGAGGCGATCCTGCGGGCGGCGGTGGATGCCTTCGCGAGCACCGGCTTTCCGAGCGCGACGATGGCCGGGCTCGCGCGGGCCTGCGGCGTGTCGAAGGCGACGCTCTATCACTACTTCGAGGGCAAGGAGGCACTGCTCTTCGAGGCGCTTCAGCGACACACGGCCGAGCTGCTCGCGCGGGTCGACGAGGCACGCGCGCACGATGCGCAAGGGCCCGCGCGCTGGGCGGCCGTGGTGCGCGCGCTGATGCCGGCCTACCGGCGCTCGCGCGCGGTCCATGCGGTGCTGATCAACGACGTGCGCTTCCTTCCCGAGCCGCAGCACGCGGCGATCGTCGCGAGCCAGCGTGCGATCGTGGCGTCGATCGCGGCCACGATCGACGAGGCCTTTCCGGGCCGCGTGCCACCCGAACGGCTGAAGGCGACGACGATGGCACTGCTCGGGATGCTCAATTTCAGCTTCGCGTGGCTGCGGCCGGACGGGCCGATCAGCCACGAGGCCTTCGGCGAGCTGGTCCTGGAGATCAGCATCCGGGGGCTGGCGGGCGAAGCCCGCGACGCTCAGCCGGCGACGGCGCGCGCCAGCGACTGATCGAGATCCCACAGGATGTCGTCGATCGACTCCAGCCCGACCGACAGGCGGATCAGGTCGGGGGTGACGCCGGCGCGCAGCTGCTCCTCGTGCGAGAGCTGGCGGTGGGTGGTCGAGCCGGGATGGATCACCAGCGTGCGCGCATCACCGACATTGGCGAGATGGCTCATGAAGGTCGCCGCGTCGATGAAGCGCTCGCCGGCTCGGCGGGCGGCCTCGGCGTCGGCCGGGCCGGCTGGGACGCCCTTCGGCTGATCGGGACGCGCGCGTATGCCGAAGCACAGGATGCCGCCCGCGCCGCGTGGCATGTACCGGCGGGCGAGCGCGTGGTACGGACTGGAGCTCAGCCCCGGATAGTTGACCCACGCGACCGCCGGGTGGGCCTCGAGAAACTCGGCGACACGCTGCGCGTTGGCGCAGTGCCGATCCATGCGCACCGGCAGGGTCTCGATGCCCTGCAGCAGCATCCAGGCCGACATCGGCGCAAGCGTGGGACCGAGCGTCCGCACGGTCTCCATCCGGGCTTTCATCGTGAAGCCGAAGTCGCCGAAGGTCTCGTAGAAGCGCACGCCATGGTAGCCGCGCGAGGGCTCGACCATCTCGGGGAAGCGGCCGTTGTCCCACGGGAAGCGGCCGGACTCGACGACGATCCCGCCGAGCGTGGTGCCGTGCCCCCCGAGGTACTTGGTAGCCGAGTGCACGACGATGTCGGCGCCGTGATCGATCGGGCGGCACAGGTAGGGGGAGGCGAGCGTGTTGTCGACGACCAGCGGCACGCCATGCCCGCGTGCGATCGCCGCAACGGCCGCGATATCGAGCACGTTCAGGCGGGGGTTGGCGATGGTCTCGGCAAACAGGGCCCGGGTGTTCGGCTGCAGCGCGCGACGGAAGTTCTCGGGATCGTCGGGCTCGACGAAGGTGCAGCCGATGCCGAACCGCTCGAAGGTGACGGCGAACTGGGAGTAGGTGCCGCCGTACAGCGTGCTGGCGGCGACGATGTGATCACCCTGGCGGCACAACGTGAGCATCGCGACCATCTCGGCGGCCATGCCGCTGGCGGCGGCGATCGCCGCGCGCCCGCCCTCCAGGGCCGCGACCCGCTCCTCGAAGACCGCGACCGTCGGGTTGGACAGGCGCGAGTAGACGTTGCCGAAGGTCTGGAGATTGAACAGACTCGCCGCGTGCTCTGCGGAGTCGAACACGTAGGAAGTGGTCTGGTGGATCGGTACGGCGCGCGCGCCGGTCACCGGGTCGGGGATCTGGCCGGCATGCAGGCACAGGGTCTCGATGCCGAATTCGCGGTCTGCCATCGCTGGAGTTTCCTGCGGAAGTGCTCGGGGTGGAGGTTGCCGACGACGCGCCACGCCTGCTGCGGGGAGTCGGCTAGTAGGGGAGCTGGCGCGGACGACGCGCCGACACCACGCGCGTGTTGACGCCGACCCAGTTCAGGCCGCCGAAGAGCCGAGCGTGCTCGATCTTGACGCAGCGGTCGGTGACGCTGTCGAGCCCGGCGGCGCGGGCGAGCGAATCGGCTTCGGCACTGACCACGCCGAGCTGCTGCCACAGGCAGCGGGCACCGATCGCGATCGCCTCGCGCGCGATCGGGGGGACATCGGCGGTGCGCCGGAAGACATCGACCATGTCGACCTTGAACGGGATCGCCGCCAGCGAAGGCCAGCAGCGTTCGCCGAGAACCTCGTCGTAGCGAGGATTGACCGGCACGATCCGGTAGCCGTGCTCCTGCATGTACTTGGCAGCGAAGAAGCTCGGGCGATACCAGTCGGCCGACAGGCCGACGATGGCGATCGTGCGGCATTCGCCGAGGATGCGGCGCAGGGTTGGGATGTCGGACAAGGCCTTGCCTCCTGGGCGGCTGGCGTGGGAAGACGTCCACCGATCGGCCGCAAGGATGCCATGAAGCAGCTGCTGGCAGCGCCCCCTGCGCTCTGCTATCGTCGTCCGCAGTCCGGTCGCCGGCCGGGATCCGCCGCGGGGAGCGCCGATCATGACGAATGCCTTTGGCATGGGCCCGATGGGCCTGGGTTCGCTCAACAACATGCTGGAATCGGTCGAGCTCCTCAAGAAGGCATGGTCGGGGTTCAGCCTGCCGGCCAGCCTCGCGCCGACGATGGACCTCGACGAGCTCGACAAGCGCATCGCCGACCTCAAGACCGTCGAACAGTGGCTGTCGATGAACCTGAGCCTGCTGCGCGGCACCGTCCAGGGGATGGAGATCCAGCGTGGCACGGTGGCCGCGCTGAAGGCCTTCGGGGCGTCGATGGGCTCGGAGGATGTCGCACGCGGTGCCTTCGCGGCCGCGGCGCAGGCGGCTGCGAGCGCCGCCCGTGCCAGCGCCGCCGGCGCGGATGCGGGCGCCGCGGGCGGCGGCGCAGCCGGGCAGCGATCCGCGGAGACCGCCGGCGCGGCGACCGACGCAGCAGCCGACGGGGCGCGCGGCGCCTCGGGCGCTGCAGCCGAAACCGGAGATCCGTCGGCCGCGGCCGCCGAACTCACGCGGGCAGCCGCCGAGGCCGTCAACCCCGCCACCTGGTGGAACCTGCTGCAGACGCAGTTCGCACAGGTCGCGCAGAGCGCGATGGACGCCGCGGGCAAGGCGGCCGCCAAGGACGACAGCCGCGGCACCGCACCGGAGCCGGCGCCGGCCGCGCCGCGCGCGAGGCGAAAGCCGCGCGCCGCCACGGTCCAGGCGAGCGCTGCGCCACCGGAGGAGGCGGCGGCATCGAAGCCGGCCCGACGGCCTGCTCGCGCGGGTCGGCAGCAGCCGCCCGCAGCGCCCGCGCCAGCCGGCGGACGGACCCGCCGGTGAGTCGCTTTCGCGCGGGACACGCGACCCATCCGAACTGGTCGATGGCGCTGGAGCTCGCGCTCGCGCAAGTCCTGGGCAACCCGCCGACCGACGCCGTCACGCCGGGCGGCCTCGGCATCGTCTACCTCACCGAGGGATTCCAGCCTTACCGCTCGGAAGTCCTGGCCGCCCTGCGCGAGAGCACGGGCATTCACCACTGGACTGGCGCCTGCGCTCCGGCCATCTGCGCCACGGGCGTCGAGTACGCCGACGAGCCGGCTATCGCGCTGATGATCGCCCGACTGCCGGCGGGCGGCTTCCGACGCTTCCCGGAGCCTGCCGACCTCGACGCCGCGCAGGGACCCTCGGCCCGGGTCGCGCTGGTGCATGCCGATCCGCGGGCGCCGGATCTCGCCAGCCGGGTGGCCGCGCTCGCCAACCGTACCCGCGAAGGCATCCTGTTCGGTGCGATCGCCAGCGACGCCGATCGTGGTTCGAGCCGCATCGCCGACGAGACGCTCGACGCCGGACTGGGCGGCATCGCGTTCGGGCCGGAGGTGGGGCTCCTCAGCCGGGTCACCCAGGGCTGCAGCCCGCTTGCCGGCGAGCACCGGATCACGGCCGCTGGCGGCCAGTTCGTGGCCGAGCTCGACGGGCGACCGGCGCTCGACGTGCTGCTCGAGGATCTCGGCGTCAGGCTGCCGGCCGGACACGATCGCGATGGCGAGGCGATCCTGCGCGCCCTGCCGGCGCAGCGTCTGCGCGAAGGGCTGTTCGTCGGCCTGGGCAGCGGCGACCGCGGGCCCAGGCCTGGCCTGGGCGATGTCGAGGTGCGCAGCGTGGTGGGCATCGACCCGTCGCGGCGCCTGATCGCGGTGGGCGATACCCCTCGGGAGGGATCGCGGCTGGTGTTCTGCACCCGGGATCGGGAGGCGGCGCAGCGCGACCTCGTCCGGATCGTCGCCGAGCTGCGCGACGAGGTCGAACAGGCGGGGCAGTCGGTGCTGGGGGCGCTGTACCACTCCTGCGTGGCGCGCGGTGCGCATCTTTTCGGCAGCCAGGGCGTCGAGCTTGCGACCATCCGCCACCACCTGGGCGACGTTCCCCTGGTCGGGATGTACGGCTACGGCGAGATCGCCGGCAGCCGCATCCACGGTCACACCGGGGTTCTCACGCTGTTCGTGGCCTGATCATCGCCACCCCGGCCTGCTCAACCGGAACGCCTGCCAGCCCGCCAGGCGCGCAGCCCGGTCCCGATGTCGGCGAGGCTGCCCATGACATCGACACCCGCTGGCGGACGCCGCTGCAGCACGGGGCTCTGACCGCCCGCCCAGATGCTCACCCCGGCCGGCAGCGCGGCGCGCAGCTCGTTGAGACCGTCGAGCACCTGGGCCGGGTTAGGGTTGGCGGAAAAGGACAGCGCGACGATGTCGAAACGGCTCGAGGCCGCTGCCCGCACGATGTCGATGATCGGGGTCTGCGTGCCGAGCGAGGTGCACTGGCAGCCATCGAGCGCGAGCAGCGCCTCGACCATGAGCAGGCCCAGGCCATGCGCCTCGCCCGGGAAGGTGGTGAGCAGCACGCGAGGCGAGGCGCCGGAGCTCGGGATCGTGCTGATCGCGTTGCGCAGCACGACCTGCAGCGACTCGGTGTAGAGGTGTTCCTCGAAGATCTCGATCTGCCCGCGAGCCCAGGCCTCGCCGACCATCGTGGTGAGCGGCGCGACAACCGACATCACGAAGCGCTCGAGGCCCATCCGCAGCGCCGTCTGGGACAGCGCGCCGCGCAGATCCTCGACGCGGTGGGAGCGGACCAGCTCGATGAAGCGCATCAGGTCGCCGTGCCCGTCGAGCACCTGCGGCAGCGACAGCGGCGGCCCGCTGGATTCGCCGGCGAGGGCCTGGAGCTGCTCGACCGTCATCGCGATGATCTTGCCCGGACGATGGCCCGCGTCCATGAGCCGCCGCAGCAGCCTCAGGCGCTCCACCTGCTCGAGCGGGTAGGCGCGCTCGCCGAAGGCATCGCGACCGGGGTTCGGGAAGCCGTAGCGACGCTCCCAGACACGCAGGGTGTCCTTGGACAGCCCGGTGTCGCGCTCGACAGCCGAGATGCTGAGAGTGATCGTCGACTGCGCCGAACGGTCGTTCATGGGCTCGCGCGCTCCGGGGGAGCAGCTGGTTTCACCGGTGGGACAGTCGAGTTTGTCCTGGACAAACCCTTGACTGTGACAGGATGCGGCCGGATTATAGGCCGATATGCGTGAGATGACCAAGACACTCCAGTTTGTTGCGATGGTATTGACGCTTGTCATCGCGATGCCGGCGATCGCGACGAGCAATTCCCCGGTCACGAGCCCCGCCCGCGAGGCCGGGGCACCCCGGTGGAATGTCCACAAGGACCTGATCGGCCGGGACGGCCCGGGCGTGCCGCGCGCGGCCACCCGCATGACCGTAGGGTCGTTGGACACCAGCAAACCGTTATCTTGTACCATACGGTCATTTAATGACCGATCAGTTCATATCCCGGCGTGCCGATCGGCCGCAAAGGCGACATCATGAAGACGGCAGTCATCGGTTCCGGCATCTCGGGCCTCGCGGCAGCCTTGCGGCTGTCGGCTACCCAGCGGGTCACGCTGTTCGAGGCGCAGCCTCGCCTGGGCGGACATGCCCATTCGGTCGACGTCAGTCTCGACGGGATCACCGCGGCGGTCGACACCGGGTTCCTGGTCTACAACGAGCGGACCTACCCGCATCTGGTGGCCCTGTTCGCCGAGCTCGGCGTTCCGACCGCACCGTCGGACATGTCCTTCTCGGTGTCGGTCGGCCCCCATGATTTCGAATGGTGCGGAACCTCGCTCGCGACGCTGTTCGCGCAGCCGGGCAACGCGCTGCGGCCGGGCTTCTGGCGCATGCTCGCCGACATCGTCCGATTCAACCGTCAGGCCACCCGCCTCGCGCGGGACGCCGACGCGGGCCTGGACAGCGACGCCCTCGCGATGCCGCTGGGCGAGTTTCTCGCGCGTCACGGCTACAGCCGCCACTTCCGCGATGGCTACCTGCTGCCGATGGCCGCGGCGATCTGGTCGTGCCCGATGAGCACGATGGCGGCCTTCCCGATGGGCAGCTTCGCGCGCTTCTTCCACAACCACGGCCTGCTGGCGCTGCGCGACCGCCCCCAGTGGCACACGGTGCGTGGCGGGTCGCGCGAGTACGTGCGCCGCATCGCGGCCCAGCTCGACGATGTACGTCTCGGCACGCCGGTGCAGACGATTCGCCGCCTCGGCGCGAGCGGCGCCGCCGGCGTCGCCGTGAGCACGGACAGCGGCACCGAAGCCTTCGACCATGTGGTGCTCGCCTGCCACAGCGACCAGGCGATGCGGCTGCTGGCGGATCTCGACCCGAAGGAGCGCGAGATCCTGGCGGCGATCCCGTACCAGCCGAACCACGCGTGGCTGCACACCGACGAATCGCTGATGCCGCGACGCCGCAGTGCGTGGGCGGCCTGGAACTACCTCAGCGATGGCGACACGCGGGCGCCCTCGGTCTCGGTCACCTACTGGCTCAACCGGCTGCAGCCGCTACCCTTCACCCGGCCGCTGCTGCTGAGCCTCAATCCCCTGCGCGAACCGGCCGAGGGCAGCATCATCGACCGCTTCGACTACGAGCACCCGATCTTCGATCAGGGGGCCGTGGCCGCGCAGCGACGCCTGCGCAGCATCCAGGGGCGCCGAAGCACCTGGTTCGCCGGAGCCTGGACCGCCTACGGCTTTCACGAAGATGGCCTGCGCTCCGGACTGGCGGTTGCCGACGACCTGGTGCGGCTGGCCGCCCGGACCCGCGCCGCCGCATGAGCGCGCCCGCCGGACCCTTACGCGGGACCGCCCCGGCAGCCGCAGCCGGCCGCGGGGTCGGTCCGCTGGCCGCGGCGGGCTGGCAGCTCGCCTTCGGCGAGGTGATCCACCGCCGGCTGCGCCCCCGGGTCCATGCTTTCCGCTACCCGGCTTTCTTCGTGCGACTGCCCGCCCACGCGCTCGAAGGCCAGGTCGCAGGCAATGGCCTGTTCGGCCTCAACCGGGCCGCGCTGCTGTCCTTTCACGAGCGCGACCATGGCCAGGGCGAACGCTCGGCCACGCCCTGGCTGCGAGCGCTGCTGAAGGAGGCCGCCGTCGAGGCCGACGGCGAACTCTGGCTGCATGCCTTTCCGCGGGTACTCGGCTACGCCTTCAAACCCGTGAGTTTCTGGTTCTGTCACCGTGCCGACGGCGGACTGGCGGCGGTGGTGGCCGAGGTCAACAACACCTTCGGCGAACGGCACTGCTACCTGCTCGCCGCGCCGCCCGGCGACTGCCTGCGCGACGGACAGACCCTCCACGCGGCCAAGGTCTTCCACGTGTCGCCCTTCTGCGACGCCGCCGGCAGCTACCGCTTCCGTTTCCTGAACGGGCCGCAGCGCGCCCTCGCCCGCGTCGAGCACCATGACGACGTGGGAGCACTGCTGCTCACGAGCCTGTCGGGACGCCTTCAGCCGCTGTCGAGCCGGGCCTGCGCGCGAGCGCTGCTCGCCCACCCGCTGTTCACGCTCGGCGTCATCGCCCGCATCCACTGGCAGGCGCTGCGGCTGTTCCTGCAGCGCGTCCCCCTGCGCCCGAAACCCGCGCCGCCGGCGCACTTCATCACCCGCGGATCGCCATGACCGTTGTCAGCTCCCGTGCCCCTCACCCTCGGGAATCCCTAGGAAGCGCCGGCAGCGGCATCGCCACGGGCTCGCGCGATGCCGCGGCCGCGGCCAGCCCCGCGAAACTGCCGGCCGACGCCCCGCGCGCAGCCCGCGCGGTGTTGCGGCTGCTCGACCGCCTGTCGCACGGCCGACTGCTGCTCACCCTGCCCGACGGAAGCCGGCTCGCGTTCGGCCACGGCGAGCCGGTCGTGGCCATGCGCCTGCGGAGCTGGCAGCCGCTGGTGTCGGCGCTCGCGCGGGGCGACGTCGGCTTCGCCGAGAGCTGGATCGAGGGGCAGTGGGACTGCGACAGCCTGATCGCCGTGCTCGACCTGACGCTCGCCAACCGGCGAACCCTCGACGAGGCGATCTACGGCAACGGTCTGGCCCGGCTCGTCGACCGCCTGCGCCATCTGCTGCGTCGCAACAGCCGCTCGGGCTCGCGACGCAACATCCACGCCCATTACGACCTGGGCAACGCGTTCTACCGGCTCTGGCTCGACGACACCATGACCTACTCGAGCGCGCTGTTCGGCGGCGACGCCGAACTGCCGCTCGCGAAGGCACAGGACGCCAAGTACCGGCGCATCCTCGAGCAGCTGGCGCTACCGGCCGGCTCCCGGGTGCTCGAGATCGGTTGCGGCTGGGGCGCCTTCGCCGAGCGGGCCGCCCGCGCGGGCCTTCGCCTGAAGGGCCTGACGCTGTCGACCGAGCAGCTCGCCTTCGCGCGTGAGCGGCTGGCCGCCTCGGGGCTGGCCGACATCGCCCGCTGCGAGCTGCAGGACTACCGCGACGAGCGCGCCTGCTACGACGGCATCGTGTCGATCGAGATGTTCGAGGCGGTTGGACAGGCCTACTGGCCGCGCTACTTCGAGACCGTGGCGCGCTCGCTCGCGCCGGGCGGGCGCGCGGTGATCCAGACCATCGTCATCGACGACCCGCTGTTCGAGCGCTACCGGCGCGGCACCGACTTCATCCAGCAGTACGTGTTCCCCGGCGGGATGCTGCCGTCGCCGTCAGCGTTCACCGAAGCGGCAGCGCGCGCCGGGCTGCGGGTGGTCGACCGATTCGCCTTCGGCCAGGACTATGCGCGCACGCTCGCGCAGTGGCGCGAGACCTTCATGGCGCGGCTCGAGGCGGTGCGCGCCCAGGGCTTCGACGAGCGCTTCATCCGCACCTGGGAGTTCTACCTCGCCTACTGCGAGGCGGCGTTCCGCGATGGCAGCACCGATGTCGTCCAGTTCACGCTGGCGCGCGAGGCAGGCCGGGCATGAGGCCGCCAGGGGACCGACGCAGGCGACTCGCGGGCTGCGGCCTGCTCGCGCTCGCTGCCGCGGCGATCAGCACGGCGGGCGGGCGGGCCGCCGCCAGCACGTCGGCGGGTGCCACGGCCGACGCCGCGCCCGGCGGCATGCCGACTGCCTCGACGCCCCCGGGCAGCGACGCCGCGCCGGCTGCGCTCGGCAACCTGCCAGGGCAGGTTCGACTGATCGGCGAAGGCAGGCTGCGCTGGTTCGGCTTCGCGGTCTACGACGCGCGTCTGTTCGCCGCCACCTCGCTCGACCCGGCACGCTACGGGCGATCGCCTTTTGCGCTCGAACTGCGCTACGCGCGTCGCCTGACCGGCGAGGAGATCGCGCAGGCCAGCCACCGCGAGATCGCGCGCATGGGCTTCGGTTCGGAAGCGCAGCGCACCGGCTGGCTGCAGGCGATGCGCCGGCTCTTCCCCGACGTGCAGCCCGGCGACCGGCTGACCGGCGTGAACCTGCCCGACGGGCGCGTGCTCTTCTATCGCAACGACAGCCGCCTGGGCAGCATCGACGATCGCCCCTTCGGCGAGGCCTTCTTCGCGATCTGGCTCGATCCGCGCACCGTCGCGCCCGACCTGCGCCGAGCGCTGCTGCAGGCCGTGCTGCGCGAGACCGCGCCGGCGGCCGCGCGCCGCGAGCCCTGAACGTCGCCGGCGCGCCCGTGAGTGCCGCGACCCGCGTCGCCCGGCGACCGCTCGCCGCCTACGCCAGCCTGCGCGCACCGCTCGCGCTGGTCGAGCTGCCGGTGTTCGTGCTGGTGCCGGCCTTCTACGCCGGGGCGCCCGGGCTGCCGATCGCATTGATCGGCGCGGTGCTTTTCGCCACCCGACTGATCGATGCGCTGGCCGACCCCTTCATCGGCACCGCGATCGACCGCGACCGGCAGCAGGGCCGGCGCAACGAGCGGCACTGGATCCTGCTCGCGCTGCCCGTGCTCGCCGCGGGCTTCGCGGCGATGTTCCTGCCCCCGGTCGAGGGCACCGCGGCGGCGGTCTGGCTGGCACTGAGCTCCCTCGTGACCTACGTCGCCTACTCGGCGGTCTCGATCGCCTACCAGGCATGGGGAGCGGGCCTCGCCGACAACGCCGGCGAGCGCACGCGCGTGACCGCATGGCGGGAGGGCTTCGGGCTGGCCGGCGTGCTGGCCGCCTCGAGCCTGCTCGCACCGCAGCATGCGCAGACGCTGGTGGCCGGCTTCGTGGCCGCGGCGGCGCTCGCGGGGTGGCTGCTGCGCCATGCCCCCGCGCCGCGCCCGGCGAGCGCGGGCGACGCGGCCCCGACCGGCGCCTGGCGCGACGTGCTCGGCAACCGGCCCTTCCGCTGGCTGCTTGGCGCCTTCGTGCTGAACGGCGTGGCCACCGCGATCCCGGCCACGCTGCTGCTCTTCTTCACGCGCGACATCCTCGGTGTGCCGGACGCGCAGGCCGGCATCCTGCTCGTCGTCTACTTCCTGGCCGGTGCGATCGGCATGCCGCTGTGGGTCGCGCTCGCGCGCCGCAGCGGGCTGCGCAGCGCATGGCTGCTCGGCATGCTGTTCGCCGTGCTCGCCTTCCTCGGGACGCTGGGCCTGGGCCGCGGCGACCTGCTCGCCTTCGGCGCGGTCTGCGTGCTGACCGGCCTCGCGCTGGGCAGCGACCTCGCGCTGCCGGCCGCGCTGCTCGCGACGATCGTCGACGACGCCGGCCACGGCGGCCGTCGCGAGGGTGCCTACTTCGGTCTCTGGAATCTCGCCACCAAAGGCAACCTCGCGCTCGCCGCAGGCCTCGCGCTGCCGCTGCTGTCGCTCGCGGGCTACAGCCCCGGCGCCGTCGACGGCGGCGGCAACCTCGCGCTGCACCTCGCCTACGCCGCGCTGCCCTGCGCGCTCAAGCTCGCCGCGGGAGCTGCGCTCCT
>JBIIHU010000050.1:0-17004 GCA_044235405.1 Burkholderiaceae bacterium | reverse complement strand
CACCGATGTGCTGCCGCGCGCGATCAAGAAGTATGGCGGCATCGACTCCGAGGCGCTGCGCAAGGCCGCGCTCGAGACCGACATCCCGGCCGGCGGTACGATCCAGGGCTATGGCGTCAAGTTCTTCCCGCCGGGCCACTCGATGGCCGGGCAGAACGAGCGCGCCTCGCCGGTGGTCATGCAGTACAGCAACCAGGACACCTTCATCGTCTGGCCGACGGCGATCAAGACCCGCGATCCGGTGCTGCCGCTGCCTCGCGGCCACGCCTTCGCGCCCTGAGCCCGGATCCGCGATGCTCTCGGTCAACCGTCTCACGAAGCGGTTCGGCGGGTTCACGGCGGTCAACGAGGTCTCGTTCGAGCTGGCCCGGGGTGAGATCCTCGGGCTGATCGGGCCCAACGGCTCGGGCAAGAGCACGACCTTCAACGTGATCGCCGGGCTGTATGCCCCCACCGCCGGTTCGGTGCGTTTCGACGGCGCCGAGATCGGCGGGCTGCCGCCGAACGCGATCTGCCGGCGCGGGCTTGCCCGCACCTTCCAGATCCCGCGGCCCTTCCGCAAGCTCTCGATCCTCGAGAACGCCACGCTCGCGGCCTTCTATGGCGCAAGCGACCGCATCTCGCGGGGCGAGGCCGAGAAGCGGGCGGTCGACGCGCTGCGGCTGATCGGCCTGCCCACCGAGGCGTCGGCCATGGTCGACGGCCTCGGCGCCGCCGGCCTGAAGAAGCTCGAGATGGCCCGCGCGCTCGCCACGCAGCCCAGGGTGCTGCTGGCCGACGAGAGCCTCGGCGGGCTCGACGAGACCGAGATGAACCAGGCGGCCGACATGCTCAAGCGGATCCGCGACGAGCGTGATGTCACGATCATCTGGGTCGAGCACATCATGGGGGTCCTGATGCGGGTGATCGATCGCGGCATCGTCCTCGACCACGGCGAGCTGATCGCGCAGGGCAAGCCCTCCGAGATCGCGCACGACCCGAAGGTGATCGAGGTCTACCTCGGCACCGACGCCGGCGAGGTGCAGCAGCAGGTGAAGGCGCGCGCATCATGAAGCCGATGCTGCAGCTCGAGGGCCTGAGCGCCGGCTATGGCAGCTTCCAGGCGCTGTTCGGGGTCTCGCTCGAGGTTCGTGCCGGCGAGTCGGTCGCGGTGATCGGCCCCAACGGCGCCGGCAAGACCACGCTGCTGCGCGCGATCTCCAAGCTGATCGACGCGCGCGGCGGGACGATGTCGATGGAGGGACGCCGCTACAACGAGGTGCCCGCGCACGAGGTGATCTCGCTGGGCATCGCGCAGGTGCCCGAGGGGCGGCGGCTGTTTCCGCGGCTGACGGTCGAGGACAACCTGCGCATGGGCGCTTTCCTGCCGACGGCCCGCGGCGATTACGCGCGCAGGCTCGAGATGGTCTACACGCTGTTTCCGCGGATGAAGGAGCGCCGGCTGCAGCTCGCCGGCACGATGTCCGGTGGCGAGCAGCAGATGTGCGCGATCGGCCGCGCGCTGATGAGCGGCCCGAAGCTGCTGCTGCTCGACGAGCCCTCGGCGGGTCTCGCACCGGTGATCGTGCAGTCGATCTTCGACGTGATCCGCCGGATGAGCGCCGAGGGTTACACGGTGCTGATCGTCGAGCAGAACGTGCAGCAGGTGCTCAAGGTGGTCGACCGCGCCTACCTGCTCGAGACCGGCCGGATCCGCGCGAGCGGGCCTGCCGCCGAGCTGCTGGCGAGCGACGACATCCGCCGCGCCTACCTCGGCGTCTGAGCAACCCGACCGGAGAGTTCCTTGGACGCGATCTTCGACATCTTCTTCCTCGAGGCGGTGCTCAACGGGCTGCTGCTTGGCGGCCTGCTCGCGCTGCTGTCGCTCGGCCTGAACCTGATCTTCGGCGTGATCGACGTCGTCTGGATCTGCTATGCCGAGCTGATCATGGTCGGCATGTACATGATCTGGTGGCTGCACTCGGCGCAGGGGGTGCCGCTGGGGCTTGCCTTCGTCGCCGCGATCGCCTTCGTCGCGGTGCTCGGCGCGCTGATGCACCACTTCGTGATCCGGCCCGTGCTCTCGGCCGAGCCGATCAACCAGCTGCTGGTCACCGGTGGGGTGCTGTTCTTCCTGCAGGCGGTGGCCACCGTGATCTTCGGGGTGGAGTTCCGCAACCTCGGCGTGCGGCTGCCCGGCGTCAACATCGGCGAGATGAGCTTCTCGATGTCGCGGATGATCGCCTTCGCGGTCGCGGCGGTGGCGATTGCTGCCACCTACCTGTTCCTGAACCGCACCTACATGGGCACCGCGATCCGCGCGATCAGCCAGGACCGCGGGATCATGCCGCTGATGGGCGTGAACCCCAGCCGGGTCTACCTGCTCACGTCGGCGATGGGTGGCGGCATGGCCGGGCTGGCCGCCTGCCTGCTGGTGCTGCAGTACGACGTGCATCCGGCGATCGGCCTTTCGTTCGGGCCGCTGACCTTCCTGATCTGCGTGCTCGGCGGGCTGGGCAACCTGATCGGCGGCTTCATCGCGGCCTTCGTGTTCGCGCAGTTCATCTCGGTCGGTGGCTACTTCATGCAGCTCGAATGGGGCTACGTGATCGCCTTCGTGTTCTTCATCATGACGATGTTCTGGAAGCCCGAGGGCCTCCTCTCGAAACGGCGGTGAGTATGCGCAACCTCGCCTGGTTCCTGCTGGCGGTGGCACTGGTTGTGCCGCTGACCGGTGTCGGCAACTACCCGCTGCACCTGATGGTGACCGGCCTGCTGTGGGCCTTCATCTACACCAGCTGGTCGATCATGGGTCGCCTGGGCCTGGTCAGCTTCGGCCACGGCGCGTTCCTTGGCATCGGCGCCTACGCGTCGGTGCTGTTGTGGAACTTCTTCCAGCTGTCGCCCTGGATCGGCGCGCTCGTCGGGATCGTCGTGGCGGTCGCGGTGGCCTTCGTGATCGCGTGGCCGTGCTTTCGCTTCAAGATCGTCGGCCACTACTTCGCGCTGGTCACGCTCGCGCTCTCCGAGGTCGCGCGGCTGATCATCGTGGGCCTTCGCGATGTCACCGGTGGTTCGCTCGGCCTGACGCCCAAGTCGGCGCTCGGTACCGGAGAAAGCGTGTCGCTGCTCGCGATGCAGTTCTCGAGCAAGGTGGTGTGGTTCTACATCATGCTCGGCTGCTGGCTGGTCGCGCTCTACGTCTGGCATCGGGTCGACCGCAGCATGAACCGGCTCGCGCTGCAGGCGATCAGCGAGGAGGAGGACGCCGCCGCCTCGATCGGCATCGACGTGTCGCGCGCGAAGCTGGTGGTCACGCTGCTGTCCGCGGCCATGACCTGCGTGGGCGGGGTGCTCTACGCGCAGTACCAGCTGTACGTGAACCCGGAGACGGTGTCGGGCATCGGCATCTCGCTGCAGATGGTGTTCGGTGTCATCGCGGGCGGCATGTTCGTGATGCTCGGCCCCACCGTCGGCGCGATCTTCCTGCTGGTGCTGTCGGAGTCGCTGCGCGTGCTGATCGGCAACCAGGTGCTTGGCGTCGACATCACGATCTACGGGCTGCTGCTGATCCTGTTCATCATCTTCATGCCCAAGGGCATCCTCGGGGCGCTGCTCGAGAAGGTCGGCTCGCGCCCCGCGGACGCCGCGAGTCGCGCGCCCGCGGCTCAGCCGCTGAAGTAGCGGCGGCCGTCGTAGCGCGGGTCGGGGTCGCTGACTGGCTTCAGGATCCCGCTGCAGCGCGCCACCACGGTGTCGCCGGTGGTGAACAGCCCCTGCGCGAAGACCAGGCTGCGCGCCACGCGCAGCACCTGCATGCGGCCCTCCACCCAGACCCCCTCGGGCGCCGGGGCGATGAAGTCGCAGGTGACGTTCACCGTGGTGAAGTAGCGATTGACGCCGCCCTCGATGTTGCTGCCCATCAGCAGCAGCATGTCGGCGAGCGTCATCACCATGCCGCCGTGGCAGGTGCCGCCGGGGTTGCAGTGGCGCCGCTCGATGCGGATGCCGAGCACGAAGCGATCGCCCTCCAGCCGGCCGTAGAGCGGGCCGATGCCGTCGATGAAGGGGTTCGTCGGCATGCGCATCACCGTGAAGCCCTCGGGCACCGTCGCGCCGGCATCGGGGCGGCCAGCGCCCGTGGCGCCGCGATGCGCGCCGTCGTCGCCGGCGCTCGTGTCGACGGCACGGGTCATGGCTGGTCGGCAATGATTTCGGTGGCGACGGCGCGCAGGTCCATCTCGAACTCGAGCTCGAGGATCGGCGGGCGGCAGCTGTGCCAGGTGAGCCCCGCGGCCGTCAGGCCGGCGGCGGCGAAGCGGCTTTCGAGCAGCGGGTGGAAGTCGTGGACCGTGTAGACCTGCGAGGCGGTGAGCGCCGACCAGTCGGCGCCCAGCGCGTCGGCGCGCGCACGCATCGTGGCGAGCACGTAGTCGACCTTGTTCGCGAAGCCGGCCGGCGACAGGTCGCCGCGGGCGACGATGCCCTCGGGAAAGGGCTGGTCCTCGGGCCATTCGCCGCTGCCGGCGACCACCCAGTGGCGCCCAGCCACCGCATCGGCTGCGGGTACCGTGTAGCTGAAGGCATGGAAGCCCGGCTCCGGCGGGGCGTCGAAGGCCGGGCAGACGTTGCTGCGCGCCACCGGGTTCAGGCCGTCGCGGAAGATGCCCCAGGCCTCGAGCACGCCGACGTAGCCGGCGTTGAAACCCCGAAAACCGTCCATGCTGAACGGCCGCGGCGAGCGTAGTTCGGCCGCGCAAAGCGCCGTGAGCGGCCGGCCGCGCGCGCGCAGGTGCGCCGCGATCGCGGCGAACCCCTGCTCGACCGGCACCGGACGGCGCCAGCGCACGCGCTCGATCGCGTGGCCGGGCTGCGCGATGACGCCCTGGGAGTAGGGGAAGCCCCCCTTCACGAAGGCATAGCCTCCGGGCTCGAACACGATCAGCGGACTCATGGCGGGCGCGCTCCGATATGCTTGCAGTCCGCCGAGTATAGAGTTCCCCGCAGGAGATCCCCCCGATGAACCAACCGAATTCCGCGCCGCTACCGGCCTCGATGCGCATCGTCGATCACGGCCGGGGCGGTGGTCCCGAAGTGCTGGTCGCGGCCAGCGCGCCGCTGCCGGAGCCGGCGGCAGGCGAGATCCTCGTTCGCGTCGCGTACGCCGGCGTCAACCGGCCCGACGTGCTGCAGCGCAGCGGCAGCTATCCGCCGCCGCCGGGCGCCTCGCCGCTGCTCGGCCTCGAGGTCTCCGGGCACGTGGTCGCTATCGGGCCGCAGGTCGCAGGCTGGCAGATCGGTGATGCGGTGTGCGCGCTGACCAACGGCGGCGGCTATGCCGAGTATGTCGCGGTGCCGGCCGGCCAGGCGCTGCCGGTGCCGGCGGGGCTCACGCTGCTGCAGGCGGCGGCGCTGCCCGAGACCTTCCTGACCGTGTGGGCCAATGTCTTCGAGCGCGGCCGGCTGGCCGCCGGCGAGACGCTGCTGATCCACGGCGGCTCGTCGGGCATCGGCACCACCGCGATTCAGATGGCAAAGGCCCTCGGCGCCACCGTCTACGTCACGGTCGGCAGCGACGACAAGGCGCGCGCCTGTCGCGAGCTCGGCGCTGATTGCGCGATCAACTATCGCGACCAGGACTTCGTCGCCGAGGTGATGAGCCTGACCGGCAAGCGCGGCGTCGACGTGATCCTCGACATGGTCGGCGGCGAGTACATGGCGCGCAACCTGAAGTGCCTCGCGCTCGAGGGAAGGCTGGTGCAGATCGCCTTCCTGCAGGGCTCGAAAGCCGATCTCGACCTGATGCCGGTGATGATGAAGCGCCTGACGATCACCGGGTCGACGCTGCGTGCGCGACCGGCGGCCGACAAGGCGCGGCTGGCCGATGCGCTGCGCACGCGCATCTGGCCGCTGCTCGCGCAGGGCCGCCTGCTGCCGGTGATCGAGGCGGTCTGGCCGCTCGAAGAGGCGGCCCATGCGCACCAGCGCATGGAGTCGTCGGCGCACATCGGCAAGCTGATGCTGCGCGTGGCCGGCGACTAGCGGCGCTCAGGCGGCCGGCGTCTGCGCGAGCCGCTCGGCCTTCGACTGGCCGAGCATCCGGTAGAGCACCGGCAGCACCAGCAGCGTGAGGCTGGTCGATGTGATAAGCCCGCCGATCACCACCACCGCCAGCGGCCGCGTGACCTCCGACCCCGGGCCGGTGGCAAACAGCATCGGCAGCAGCGCGAGCATCGCGACGGTCGCGGTCATCATCACCGGCCGGAAGCGATGCTCGCAGCCCTCGCGCACCGCATCGGCAAGGGTCGCGCCGCGCTCGAGACTGGCGCGGAACTCGCTGATCAGCACGACGCCGTTGAGCACCGCGATGCCCCACAGGTTGATGAAGCCGACCGCCGCCGGCACCGACAGGTACTCGCCCGACACCAGCAGACCGAACACCCCGCCGATCGCCGCCAGCGGCAGCACCGTGATGATCAGCGCTGCCTGTCGCACCGAGTCGAAGAGCAGGAACAGCAGGAAGAAGATCGCGCCGATCGTGATCGGGATGATCAGCGACAGCCGCTTGATCGCGCGCTCCATGTTCTCGAACTGCCCGCCCCACTCCAGGCGATAGCCCGGTGGCAGCGGCACCTCGGCCGCGATCCGCGCCTGCGCCTGCGCGACATAGCCGCCGAGATCGCGACCCTGCACGTTGGCGCCGATGACCAGGCGGCGCTGGCCGTCCTCGCGCGAGATCTGCGGCGGGCCATCGACCACGCGGATGTCGGCCACATCCTTCAGCGCGACCACCGCGCCGCCCGACGAGCGCAGCAGCAGGTTCGACACGGCCTCCACGTTGCCGCGGAAGGCGAGCGGGTAGCGCAGGAACAGGTCGTAGCGCCGCTCGCCCTCGTAGACCACCGAGGCGACCTTGCCGCGCACCGCGGTCTCGATCAGGTCGTTGACGTCCTCGACGTTCAGGCCGAAGCGGGCGATCGCGTTGCGGTCGATGCGCACGCTCAGGTAGTTCTGGCCGGTGACCCGCTCGATGCGCAGGTCGGTGGTGCCTGGCAGCGCGCTGAGCACCCGGGCGATCGCGTCGCCCTTTTCGCGCAGCACCGTGAGGTCCTCGCCGAAGATCTTGATCGCGACCTGCGAGCGTACGCCGGAGACCATCTCGTCGACCCGTGCGGCGATCGGCTGGCTGATCGAGATCTCGACGCCGGGCATGAATTTCAGCTTGTCGCGGATCGCGTTGGCGATGTCGTCCTGCGTCCAGCCCTCGGGCCAGTCCTTGCGCGGCTTCAGCGTGACGATCGGGTCGGATTCATGCGGCAGCCCGGGGTCGGCCGGCGACTCGCCGCCGCCCAGGCGCGACATGACCCGCGCGACCCCCGGCACGGTGGCGATCGCGGCCATCGCCTCGAACTCGAGCTTCAGCGACTCGTCGAGCGAGATCTTCGGCACGCGCACGATCACCGGCGTCAGCGCGCCTTCCTGCATCGTCGGGATGAACGCGGTGCCCAGCAGCGGCACGCAGGCCAGCGCCGAACCCATCAGCGCGAGCGCGCCGACGACCACCTTGCGGCCATTGGCGGTGCACCAGTCGAGCGCGCGCAGATACGGGCGCTTCAAATTGCGCAGCAGCCAGGTGTCCTCCTCGGCGCCGCCCCTGAGCATGTACGAGCACAGCGCCGGGGTCAGCGTGAAGGACAGCACCAGCGAGATCGCCAGCGCGATCGCGATCGTCAGCGCGAGCGGGCCGAACATCTTGCCTTCCATGCCCTGCAGCGACAGCAGCGGCAGGAAGACCAGGATGATGATGCCCACGCCGTAGAGCACCGGCTTGCCGACGTCGGAGGCGGCCTTCAGGATCAGGTTGTCACGCCGCCCCGCGGGCGCATGGCCGAGCCGGGCGAAGGCGTTCTCGACGACCACCACCGAGCCGTCGACCATCAGGCCGATCGCGATCACCAGGCCGCCCAGCGACATCAGGTTGGCCGACAGCCCGATCTCGCCCATCGCGAGGAAGGTGACCAGCGGGGTCAGCACCAGCGTGCAGACCACGATGAGGCTGGATCGCAGGTCGCCGAGGAACACGAACAGCACGATGATGACCAGCACCACGCCCTCGAGCAGCACTTTGGCCACCGTCATCAGCGCCGAGTTGACGAGGTCGGTGCGGTCGTAGAAGGGCACGATCTTCAGGCCGTCGGGCAGCGTGTTGCCGGCGTTGATCCGCGCCACCTCCTTGCCGACCGCGGCCGCGACCTCGCGCGCGTTGGCGCCGCGCTGCATCTGCACGATGCCGGCGACCGCCTCGGTGACCCCGTCGCGCACGATAGCGCCGCGCCGCACCTCCTGGCCGAAGCGCACGTCGGCGACGTCGCGCACGTAGACCGGGATGCCGCGCACTTCGCGCAGCACGATGTTGCGGATGTCGTCGAGCGAGCCGATCAGGCCCGTGCCGCGGATCAGGTACTGCTCGGCCTTCAGCGACATCGCGCCGCCCGAGGAGTTGGCGTTGTTGCGGGCGAGCGCCTGCAGCAGGTCGCGCACCGTGAATCCGTAGTAGCGCAGCCGTTCGGGGTTGGCCTCGACCTGGTATTGGCGCACGTAGCCGCCCTGCGAGTTGATCTCGGCCACGCCGGGCACCGAGCGCAGCAGCGGGCGCACGATCCAGTCCTGCACGTCGCGCCGCTTCTGCAGTTCGGCGACGTCGAGGCGGCGATTGCCGTCGGACGGATGCTCGAGGGTGTACTGGTAGATCTCACCCAGACCGGTGGATACCGGGCCGAGCACCGGCACCACGCCCTCGGGCATGCGCTGGCCGACCTCGATCAGCCGCTCGAGCACCACCTGGCGCGCGAACCACACGTCGGTGCTGTCGGTGAAGACCAGCGTGATCAGCGACAGCCCGTTGCGGTTCAGCGAACGCATCTCGACCAGCCCCGGGATGCCGCGCATCGCGATCTCGATCGGCACCGTGACGAAGCGCTCGACCTCCTCGGGCGGGCGGCCGGGCGCCTCGGTGGCGACCTGGACCTGGACGTTCGTGACGTCGGGGAAGGCATCGACCGGCAGCGCGCGCAGGCCGAAGATGCCGGCGGTGCCCAGCGCGAGCGCGAGCACGACCATGACCAGGCGCTGGCGCAGCGCCCAGGCGATCAGCGAGGCGATCACGGCAGGCTCACTTCGCGGCGAGCGCTCGCTGCGCCCGGACATTGTTGGCATGGAAGGCTCCGTCGATCGCGACGCGCGCGCCCGGCTGCAGCGGCTTGAGCAACGCATGCACGCCGTCGCGCTCGGGTCCGATGTCGACCGGTGTCATGCGCAGCACGCCGGGGCGGGTCTCGACGTAGACGAAATCGACGTTGCCCTCGCGCACCACCGCGCTCGCCGGCACCACCTGACGCTCGGCCACGCGTCCTTCGACCAGCATCGTGATCAGCATGGAGGGCTTGAAGCGTCCACCCCGGTTCTCCAGGTCGACCACCACCCGCACGGTGCGGGTTTCAGGGTTGACGACGTCGGCGACCAGCGCCACCCGCCCCTGGAAGCGCTCGTTGTCGAGCGCCGGTACCTCGATCTGCACGCGCTGCCCGGGTTTGACGAACTGTGCATCCTGCTCGGGCACCTCGGCGGCAGCCCACAGCGCGCGCAGGTCGGCGACGACGAAGAGCACGTCGGCGGGGTTGACCACCTGCCCGGGCGCGACCTTACGCTCGATCACGGTGCCACCCAGCGTGGCCGAGATCTCGGCGGTGGGCTGGATCTGGCCGGTGCCTTCGAGCAGCGTCAGCCGGTCCTCGGAAAGGCCGAGGGCGCGCAGCTGGTCGTAGGCGGCGCGTTTTTCGGCCTGCGCGACCGTGAGCTCGCCCTGGCGGCGCTGCAGCTCGGCCGCGCCGATCACGTCGGCATCGAGCAGCAGCTTCGCGCGCTCGACCGCGCGGGTGAGCAGCTGCTTCTGCGAGTGCGCGCGCAGGAAGTTGAGCTGTGCCTGCGCGAGTTCCGGGCTGTTGATCTCGGCCAGCGTCTGGCCGGGGCGAACCACCTGCCCGATCTGGGCGTCGATCATCGTCAGGCGCCCGGTGATCGGCGCGCCGATCCGCGAGCTGCGATTCTGATTGGCTTCGAGACGGCCGGCGATCCGGATGGTGTCGGCGACGCGGCGCGTCGGCGGGACGTCGACCTTGACGCGGCGGGCAAGATCGTCGTCGAGCGCGAGCTCCATCGGGTCGGATGCCGCCGCGGTTGGCGCCGGCGCCATCGCGGTCGACGGGGGGGCGACCGTCGCTTCGCGGCCGCAGCCGGCGAGCATGACGGCCGCGAGCAGCAGGGCGGCATGGGTCTGGCGGGTCATCGTCCGGCGAGCCTTTCGAGATCGGTGCGGGCGCGCTGCAGCTGGAAGCGCGCCGTGATCAGGTCGTTGCGGACCTGGCGGAACTGACGCTGCGCGTCGAGGAATTCGAGGATGCCGCGCTCGCCGAGCCGGTAGGCGGCCTCGGCGATGTTCAGCACCTGGCGGGAGCGCTCGAGCACCCCGCCTTCGATCGACTGGACCTGCGACAGCGCGGCGCGATAGGCCTGCCAGGCGCCATCGAAGGCCGCCTCGACCTCGAAGCGGCGCTGCTCGAGCGCGAGGCGCGCGCGCTCGGCGTCGGCCTGCGCCTCGGCGATCGGGCCCTCGCGGCGGTCGAGCAGCGGGATCGTGAGCTGGGCGCCGATGCGGTTCAGCGAGGCTGCCGGATCGCGCTCGTGAGTGGCGCGCAGCGACACCTGCGGCACGATGCGATTGCGCTCGAGCTCGACCTGCCGCTGCGCGGCGAACTGCCGGTTGCGGTTCAGCATCAGCTCGGGGTTGCGTTCGGCGATCGCCAGGCGCAGCGCGAGGTAGTCGGCTTCCTCGAGAATGCGGACATCGGCTTCGCCGACGACCGGATCGAATTCACTCTCGAGCCGCGGGCTGACCAGCTGGCGCATGCCGAAGTGCGACTCGCGCAGGCGCAGCCGGGTGGCCTCTAGCTGCCGGCGTGCGAGGGCCACCTCGCCTTCGGCGCGGAGCACGTCGAAGCGCGGTGCCTCGCCGGCGGCCGCCCTTACCTCGATTCGCGCCCGGATCTGCTCGGCGAGCAGCAGGTCCTCCTGCTGGGCCTGCAGTTCGGCGCGCAGACGCAGCAGCTCGAAGAAGCGGTCACGGATCGCAGCGGCGAGCTGCGACTGCAGCAGCGTGCCCTCGGCGCGCGTCACCTCGACGCGGGCCTGGGCGCCCTGGAGGCGCGCGGCGCGCAGGCGAGGGTTCTCGATCGGCTGCACCAGCGACAGCGCGGTGCTCGATCCCGAGGGGTCGCCCGCGCGGCGCGGCGACAGGCTGCCCGGCTCGAGTGCGATCTCGGGGTTCGGCAGCGCCCGCGCGGTGATCAGGCCGGCCTGGCTGCCCGCGAGCTGCGCGCGGCTGGTCGCGAGCGCCGGGCTCTCGCGCTGGGCGCGCTCGATCAGGGCCTCGATGGTGTAGGTCGGCGCAGCCGCCGACACGGTGGCCGTCCATGTCAGGCAGGCGCCGGCGGCGATGGTTGACAGCCGCGAGAAGAGGCGGCGATGAGAGGGCATCGGGTCTCCGGTAGGAAAGTGGCCACGGGGGCACCCTCCAGGGAGCGGACGGGTGCCATCGGTGCCGTCAGGGCACTGGTCTTGCCGACGGACCGTCGCGGTCCGCGCCTGCACCGGGAGCCAGCAGACTCCGGATTGACGACACAGGCAGGAACGATCGCGATCGCTCCCGGCTACTCCCCATCAGCCGACAGTGTCGACCCTGTATCGGTCGGGCGCAAGCTTGGCCCCTGACTGCGTGCGGCGATCGACCGTCGTCGGCTCATCGGCCATTGCCAGCCGCCGGTCGGGCATGGCGGGCGATGCTCATCAGCATGCCCATGCCGAGTCCCAGGGTCACCATCGCCGTGCCGCCGTAGCTCATGAAGGGCAGCGGCACCCCGACCACCGGCAGGATGCCCGCGACCATCCCCATGTTGACAAAGGCGTAGGTGAAGATCATCAGCGTGAGCGCGCCGGCGAGCAGCCGGGTGAAATCGGTGCCGGCGCGCATGGCGATGGTCAGTCCGCGGCCGATCAGCACCAGGTAGACCGCGAGCAGCACCAGGTTGCCCACCAGACCGAACTCCTCGGAGAAGACCGCGAAGATGAAGTCGGTGGTGCGCTCGGGAATGAACTCGAGGTGGGTCTGCGTGCCCTGCATGAAGCCCTTGCCCCACGGACCGCCCGAGCCCACGGCGATGGTCGACTGGATGATGTGGAAGCCCTTGCCCAGCGGGTCGGCCGACGGGTCGATCAGCGTTAGCACCCGCTGTCGCTGGTAGTCGTGCATCGAGGCCCACAGCAGCGGCGCGGCGGCCGCCGTCAGCCCCGCCCCCGCGGCCATCACCCGCCATGGCAGGCCGGCGAGGAAGATCACGAAGGCGCCCGAGCCGAGCACCAGCAGCGCGGTACCGAGGTCGGGCTGGCGCGCGATCAGCGCCACTGGCAGCCCGAGCAGCGCCGCGGCGATCGCGAAGTCGAACCACCGGCGCGCGCCTTCGCGTCGCTGGAAGTACCACGCCAGCATCAGCGGGACGGCGATCTTCAGCAGTTCGGAGGGCTGGATGCGCGTGAAGCCAAGGTCGAGCCAGCGCCGCGCGCCCTTGGAGACGTCACCGAACAGCGCCACCGCGAGCAGCAGCACGATGCCGGCAGCGTAGAGCGGCAGCGCCGCCCGCATCATCGTGGCCGGCTGGAGGTTGGCCGCCACCCAGAGCACGCCGAGGGCGATCAGCAGGTTGCGCACGTGCATCGCGAGGCGGCCGTCGAAATCGTGGGCTGCCGAGTACATCGTGAGCACGCTGAGTGCGGCCAGCGCCGCGAGGGCGCACCCGAGCAGCGGGTCGAAGACCAGCACCCGCGGCCTGGCGGCCGGCCAGAGCGCGGCCAGTGCCTTCACGGGGTACTCCGTTCGGAGCCGCTGCCGGCGGGCACCGGTTCGGGTTCGGTGCTGTCGGGTACGTCGCGCATCTCGGCCTCGGAGGGCTGCGTCGCGCCGGCCGCCGGTGCCGCGCCCGGGCCGCCGGGCAGCTTGCCGAGCAGGTGCCAGTCGAAGACCCGCCGGGCGATCGGCGCGGCCGCCTGCGCGCCGAAGCCGCCATTCTCGACGATGACCGCCAGCGCCAGGCGCGGCGCATCGGCAGGCGCGAAACCCATGTAGAGGGAGTGGTCCCGGTGACGCTCGGCGATGCGTCGTGCGTCATAGCGCTCGTTCTGGCGGATGCCGATCACCTGCGCGGTGCCGGTCTTGCCCGCGGCCACGTAGCCGGCGCCCGCGAAGGCGCCGCGGCTCGTGCCGAAGCGATTGACGTCGACCATCGCCGCGCGCACGAGCGCGAGGTGTTCGGGGCGCACGGCGAGTGGCCGTGGCTCGCCGGGGTCGGTGGCGCGCCGTTCGCGCGTGACCGGGTCCTCGGTGGCTCGCACGAGCCGCGGGCGCAACGCCACCCCGCCGTTGGCGAGCGCCGCGGTGGCGTGCGCGAGCTGCAGCATCGTGAAGGCGTTGTAGCCCTGGCCGATGCCCACCGAAGGCGTCTCGCCGGGCAGCCAGCGGCGCTTGAAGCGCCGCAGCTTCCAGTCCGACGACGGCAGGATGCCGGCGGCCTCGTGCTGGAGATCGATGCCGGTCAGTTGTCCGAAGCCCCAGGGCATCATGAAGTCGTGGATCGCGTCGACTCCCATCTCGAAAGCGGCCCGGTAGTAGTAGGTGTCGCTCGAGACAACGATCGACTTGTGCAGGTTGACGCTGCCGTGGCCCTCCGGCGAGGAGTCGCGGAAGCGGTGATTGCCGAGCTGGAAGTACCCGGGATCGGGGTAGGCGGTCTCGGGCTGCCGCACGCCGGTGGCGAGCGCGGCCAGCGCCATGAAGGGCTTGTAGGTCGAGCCCGGCGGGTAGGTGCCGCGCAGGGCGCGGTTGAGCAGCGGCCGGTCGGGATCCTCGTTGAGCGCCTGCCACGACTGCGGGTCGATGCCGTCGACGAACAGGTTCGGATCGAAGCCCGGGCGCGACACGAAGGCGATCACTTCGCCCGTGGACGGCTCGATCGCCACCAGCGCGCCGCGCCGCCCGTCGAACCATTGCTCGACCAGGCGCTGCAGCTCGATGTCGATGGACAGCACGATGTTGCGCCCGGGCTGCGCGGGGCGGCGCGAGAGCGTGCGCACCGTGCGGCCGCCGGCCGAGACCTCGATTTCCTCGGCGCCGGCGCGTCCGCGCAGCGTGTCTTCCCAGGACTGCTCGATGCCGGTCTTGCCCATGTGGGTGGCGCCGGCGTAGTCGGACAGCCGCTCGGCTTCCTCGAGCCGGCGCTTGTCGTCGGCCGACAGTCGCCCGATGTAGCCAATGACATGCGCGGCCACGTCGCCCTGGGGGTAGGTGCGGGTGGCGCGCGCGCGGATCTCGACGCCCGGGAAGCGGAAGCGTGCCGCCGAGAAGCGGGCCAGCTCGCGGTCGTCGAGCCGGGTGCGGATCGGGATGGCATCCCAGGTGCGGGAGTCCTCGAGCAGGCGGCGAAAGCGCCGGCGGTCGCGCGGCGTGATCTCGATCAGCTCGGCGAGCGCCTCGAGGGTCGCCTCGAGGTCGGGCACCTGGTTGGGCACGATCTCGAGGGTGTGGACGGACTGGTTGCCGGCGAGCAGCACCCCTGCCCGGTCGTAGATCAGACCGCGCTGCGGCGGTACCGGGACCAGCGCGATCCGGTTGTCCTCGGCGAGCGCCGAATAGTTCTCGTGGCGCACCACCTGCAGCCAGCCGAAGCGCGCGAGCAGCACCGCGAAACAGGCCAGCACCAGTCCCCAGGCGATCAGCAGCCGGCTGCGCAGGCGCTGCTGCTCGCGCACCGGGTCGCGAACCTCGGTCATCGGCACGGTCTCGGCGGGCTCACAGCGGTCGGGTCTCGTCGCGCTCGACCGCGCGCCGCTGCGGTGCGAGCAGCAGGGCCTCGACGAGCGGCCACAGCAGCGTGGCCGGCACCACCGACAGCAGGTAGCCCCAGCCCGGCCAGCCGCTGCCCGCGGCGGCGCGCGCGAGCAGCGCGAGCAGCTGCGCGGCCAGCAGCAGGGGCAGCAGATGCAGCATCCGGCCCGCGATGCCGAACCAGGGCACGCGCCGGTGCAGCGCGATCGCGCCCCACGACAGCAGGCTGTAGAGCAGGGCGTGCTCGCCGAGCAGCGCGCCGTCGTGGATGTCCATCAGCAGGCCGAACAGGAAGGCGATGCCGAAGCCGACCTGACGCGGCTGATGGATGTTCCAGAACACCAGGACCAGCGCCAGGAAGTCGGGCATCCAGACGCCGCGCCCCCAGGGCAGCAGGTTCAGGCAGAAGCCGAAGGCCAGCGAAAAGGCGATGAAGGCCCGGTTGGCCGGCAGCAGCAGGTACTCGGTGCGGGCGGGCGCGGTGTTCATGGGACGGCTTCAGCGACGGCGGCGGCTTTCGGGCGCGGCCGGCTCGGTGGGGGTCGGGAGCGGCGGGCGCTCGACCCGCAGCACCAGCACGAGCCGGCGGCGGTCGGCGGCTGCCGCCGGCTGCACCAGCACGCGGCCGAACACACCGCTCGTGCCGGGGGTCTCGATGCGGACGACGCGCCCGACCGGCAGCCCGGGCGGATAGATGCCATCCAGGCCCGAGGTGACCAGCATGTCGTCGGGCTGGATGTCGCTGCCGCCGGGCAGGAAGCGGAGTTCGAGCAGCCCGTCGGCGCCGCCTCCGAAGGCGATCGCCCGCTGGCCGGTCCGCGCGAGTTCGACCGGCAGCGTGGCGCCGCGATCGGTGAGCAGCGTCAGTTCGGCCGACAGCGGCAGCACGCGCGTGATCTGGCCGACCACGCCCTCGGCGTCGATCACCGGCTGGCCGGCGAGCAGGCCGTGCTGCAGCCCGCGATCGATCAGCACCCGGCGCGTGAAGGGATCGCGGGCGTCGCGCACCACCTCGGCGATCACCGTGGGCAGCGGGGCCCGCTCGCGAGCCCCCATCAGTTCGCGAAGCTGCCGGTTCTCGGCCGCGACCTGCTCGGCCTGCAGCAGCATCAGCGCGTTGGCCGCCTCGGCACGGCGAAGTTCGGCGTTGTCGGCGCTCAGGCGCTCGACGCCGGCCACATGCTCGCCGAGCCGCTCGGCGAGGTCGCGCGGCGCGAGCAGCATCGCCTGCAGCGGGTGCAGCAGCGTGGCCACGCCCTGGCGCAGCGCGCCGAGCGTGCTCATCCGGGCGTCGATGATCAGCAGCGCCACGGCCAGCAGGGCGCACAGGGCGAGCCGCACATGGGCCGAGGGCCCCTGATTGAAGAAGGCGGGCGGGCTGCGGTCCATCGCGGCGGCGCCGTCATCCGGGCGACGGCGCCGGGGTCACTCGCTGGTGAAGATGGTGCCGAGCTTGTCCATGCGTTCGAGGGCGAGGCCGCAGCCGCGCACGACGCAGGTCAGCGGGTCTTCGGCGACCAGCACCGGCAGACCGGTTTCCTCCATCAGCAGGCGATCGAGGTCGCGAAGCAGGGCGCCGCCGCCGGTGAGCATGATGCCGCGCTCGGTAATGTCGGCGCCGAGTTCGGGCGGGGTCTGCTCGAGGCCGATCTTGACCGCCGAGACGATCTGGTTCAGCGGGTCGGTGAGCGCCTCGAGGATCTCGTTGGAGGAGACGGTGAAGCTGCGCGGAATGCCTTCCGAGAGGTTGCGACCCTTGACCTCCATGTCGCGCACCTCGGAGCCCGGGAAGGCCGAGCCGATGGTCTTCTTGATGGCCTCGGCGGTCTGTTCGCCGATCAGCATCCCGTAGTTGCGCCGGATGTAGTTGACGATCGCCTCGTCGAACTTGTCGCCGCCGACGCGCACCGAGCCCTTGTAGACCATGCCGCCGAGCGAGATCACGCCGACCTCGGTGGTGCCGCCGCCGATGTCGACGACCATCGAGCCGGAGGGCTCGGAGACCGGCAGGCCCGCGCCGATGGCCGCGGCCATCG
>JBIIHU010000250.1:0-5484 GCA_044235405.1 Burkholderiaceae bacterium | reverse complement strand
AAGCCCCACGTCCCGGGCGTCTAGCCTCGGGCGTCGAACCTTAGGCGGCGCGCGTGGGCGTCGGGCCTCAGAGCCCGAACATCAGCCGCAGGTTCTGCACCGCGGCGCCCGAGGCGCCCTTGCCGAGGTTGTCGAGGCGCGCCACGAGCACCGCCTGCCGACGGGCGTCGTTGCCGAAGACCCGAAGCTCCATCGCATCGGTGTCGTTTAGGGCCTCCGGCTCGATCCGGCCGTCGACCATCGGCGCCAGCACACGCACGCCGGCACAGTCCCGATAGCGCTCGGCGAGGATCTCGTGCAGTTTCGCGCTCGAGGGCTGCCCCGACAGCAGGTCGAGGTGCAACGGCACCGTCACCAGCATCCCCTGGCGATAACTTCCCACCGAAGGCAGGAAGATCGGTCGACGGGTCAGCCCGGTGCAGGCCTGGATCTCGGGCAGGTGCTTGTGCTCGAGTCCCAGCCCGTAGTACTCGAAGGCCGGCGCCTTGCCCGCCTCATGAGCCTCGATCATCGAGCGACCACCGCCGCTGTAGCCGCTGACCGCCGGAATCGCCACCGGATAGTCGGTCGGGAGCACCCCGGCATCGACCAGCGGCCGCAACAGCGCGATCGCACCCGTGGGATAGCAGCCCGGGTTCGTGACCCGGGCCGCGGCGCGGATGGCGTCGGCCTGACCGGGCGCCAGCTCGGCGAAACCATAGACCCAGCCCGATGCGGTGCGGTGCGCGCTGCTTGCATCGAGCAGGCGCGGCGCGGCCGCACCCAGCGCATCGGCGAGCGCGACGGTTTCGCGCGCAGCATCGTCGTGCAGGCACAGCACCACCGCATCGACCCCGGCCATCAGGTCGCGCTTGGCGGCGGGGTCCTTGCGGCGCTCGGGATCGATCGAGACGATCTCGATGCCGGCCAGCGGTGCGAGCCGCTCGCGGATGCCAAGGCCGGTGGTGCCGGCCTCGCCGTCGATGAAGATGCGGATGCTGCGGGTCATGGGCAAGGGCTCCAGGCAGACCGGTAGGGGTTCAGCGACGCCTCGGCGGCGGCAGGTCGGTGCACACGCCTTCGGCAGCCTCGGCGGCCAGGCCGATGGACTCGCCGAGCGTGGGGTGTGGATGAATGGTGCGGCCAATGTCGACCGCGTCGGCACCCATCTCGATCGCCAGCGCCACCTCGCCGATCATATCGCCCGCGTGGGGCCCCACGATGCCGCCGCCGACGATGCGATGGCTCTGCGCATCGAAGAGCAGCTTCGTGAAACCTTCGTCGCGGCCGTTGGCGATCGCGCGCCCGGATGCCGCCCACGGGAACAGCCCCTTCGTGATCTCGACACCGCGTGCCTTCGCGTCGTCTTCCGTGAGACCGACCCATGCGATCTCGGGATCGGTGTAGGCCACCGAGGGGATCACGCTCGCATCGAAGAAGGCCTTGTGGCCGGCCGCCGCCTCGGCGGCGACATGACCTTCGTGAACCGCCTTGTGCGCGAGCATCGGCTGCCCGACCACGTCGCCGATCGCGAAGATGTTCGGCACGCCGGTGCGCATCTGCCGATCGACCGCGATGAAGCCGCGCGCGTCGACCGCGACGCCCGCCTGCTCGGCGCCGATGCGCGCGCCATTCGGGCTGCGCCCGACGGCCGACAGCACGAGGTCGTAGCGTTGCGGCTCGGGCGGGGCCTCGTCGCCCTCGAAGCTGACAAGGATGCCCTCGGGCAGCGCCTGCGCGCTGACGGTTCGGGTGCGCAGCATCACGCGGTCGAAGCGGTGCGCATTGAATTTCTGCCAGACCTTGACGAGGTCGCGATCGGCGCCGGGCATGAGTCCCGGCTGCATCTCGACCACATCGAGGCGGGCACCGAGCGTCGAGTAGACCGTCCCCATCTCCAGTCCGATGATGCCGCCGCCGATCACGAGCATCCGGCCCGGACGCTCGCGCAGCGCGAGTGCGCCGGTGGAATCGACGATGCGGGGGTCGTCGGGCAGGAAGGGCAGCCTGACCGGCTGGCTGCCGACGGCGATGATCGCCTGCTCGAAGCGGATCGTGCGCCGCTCGCCGGTGGGCTGCTGCCCGGGCCCCTCGGTGAGCACGACCTCGACGTGGTTCGCATCGAGAAAGCGTGCCACGCCTCGGACGATCTCGACCTTGCGCGCCCGCGCCATGCCGGCAAGTCCGCCGGTGAGCTTGCCCACCACCTTGTCCTTCCAGCCGCGCAGGCCGGCGAGGTCGATGGTCGGCTCGCCGAACGAGACGCCATGGGCCGCGAGCCCACGGGCCTCGTCGACCAGAGCCGCCACATGCAGCAGCGCCTTCGACGGAATGCAGCCCACATTCAGGCACACACCGCCGAGCGTCGGGTAGCGCTCGACGATCACCGTGTTCAGGCCGAGGTCGGCCGCACGGAAGGCCGCCGAGTAGCCGCCGGGCCCGCCGCCGAGCACGAGGAGCGCGCAATGCGAGTCGGCCGCCCGCACGACGGCACCGGCAGGCGCGGCGCTTGCTCCGGTTGACGCCGCGGCGGGTGCCGCAGGCGCGGGGGCCGACCCCGCCGGCGCGCCGGCAGCCGACGCCGCCACGCCGCCCACCGCTTCGTCGGCCTCGAGCACCAGCACCACGCTGCCCTTGGCGACCTTGTCGCCGAGCTTGACCCTCAGCTCGCGCACCGTGCCCGACGCCGACGATGGGATCTCCATCGACGCCTTGTCCGACTCCACCGTGATCAGCGACTGCTCCGCGACCACCACGTCGCCAGGTTTCACCAGCAGCTCGATCACCTCGACCTCGGCAAAATCGCCGATGTCCGGAACCTCGACCTCGATCGCCGCGCTCATCGGCTGCTCCCTGCGAATGACGCGCCGCTCACAGCAGCACCCGGCGGAAATCGGCCAGGACCTGGGCGAGGTGCGCATTGAAGCGCGCGGCGGCGGCGCCGTCGATCACCCGATGGTCGTAGGACAGCGACAGCGGCAGCATCAGCCGCGGGGCGAACTCGCGACCGTTCCAGACCGGGCGCGTCGAGGAGCGGCAGACGCCGAGGATCGCGACCTCCGGCGCGTTGACGATGGGCGTGAAGTAGGTGCCGCCGATGCCGCCAAGGCTCGAGATCGAGAAGCAGCCGCCCTGCATGTCGCCTGGCGCGAGCTTGCCGTCGCGTGCCTTCGCCGCGAGCTCGGCGGTCTCGCGCGCGAGCTGCAGCACGCCTTTCTGGTCGGCATCGCGCACCACCGGCACCACCAGCCCGTTGGGGGTATCGGCCGCGAAGCCGATGTGGAAGTAGCGCTTGAGGACGAGCGATTCGCCGTCGAGCGAGGCGTTGAATTCCGGGAAGCGCTGCAGCGCCGACACGCAGGCCTTGATCAGGAAGGCGAGCATCGTGAGCTTGACGCCGGCCTTCTCGTGCTCGCGGTTGAGCTGCACGCGGAAGGCCTCGAGCTCGGTGATGTCGGCATCGTCGTGGTTCGTGACATGCGGAATCATCACCCAGTTGCGGTGCAGGTTCGCGCCCGAAATCCGGCGGATGCGCGGCAGCGGGCGGCTCTCGACCGGCCCGAACTTCGCGAAGTCGACCTTGGGCCAGGGGAGCAGCGAAAGACCGACGCCATGGCCTGCCGGCGCGGGCGCCGGGGCGGCGACCGGGGCCGCGGCCTGCGCGATGACACCCTTGACGAAGGCGCGAACGTCGTCGCGCGTGATCCGCTGCTTCGGGCCGGTTCCCCGCACGCGATGCAGGTCGACGCCGAGTTCACGCGCGAACTGCCGCACCGACGGCGACGCATGCGGCTTGACGACATGCTCGGCTTCGCCGGCTTCGAGCGCGAGTGGCGGCTGCCGGGCATCGGTGCTGACCCGCGCCTCGGCAGGCGCGGCCGGGACAGTTGCGGACGCAACCATCGCCGCGGGCTGCGACGCGGTGTCGCTCGCGGGAGCCGGCGAGCGGCCCGAGGCCGGAGCCGCGTCGGCTGCGGCCGGCGCGAGGGCCGCGGCCGGCGCGAGGGCCGGCGCGAGGGCTGCGGCAGGCGCGGCAGCTCCCGCGCCGCCCGCGCCTTGCGCCTCGAGCACAAGCACCACGCTGCCCTTGGCGACCTTGTCGCCGAGCTTGACCCTCAGCTCGCGCACCGTGCCCGACGCCGACGACGGGATCTCCATCGACGCCTTGTCCGACTCCACCGTGATCAGCGACTGCTCCGCGACCACCTCGTCGCCGGGTTTCACCAGCAGCTCGATCACCTCGACCTCGGCAAAATCGCCGATGTCCGGAACCTCGACCTCGATCATTGAGCTCATGGCGGCGGCCTCAGGCGGTCATCGGGTTGGGCTTGTCGGGATCGATGCCGTAGCGCGCGATCGCGTCGGCGACCGACTTCATCGGCACCGCGCCCTCGTCGGCGAGCGCGCGCAGCGCCGCGACCACGACGAAGTGGCGGTTGACCTCGAAGTGCTCGCGCAGCTTCGCGCGGAAGTCCGAACGCCCGAATCCGTCGGTGCCCAGCACGCGGAAGTCGCGTCCCCGCGGCAGGTAGGGCCGGATCTGGTCGGCGAACAGTTTCATGTAGTCGGTCGAGGCGACCACCGGCCCCGCGTGCGCCGCGAGCTGACGCGCCACGTAGGGCGTGCGCTGCGGCTCCTCCGGGTGCAGCAGGTTCCAGCGCTCGCAATCGGCGCCGTCGCGTCGCAGCTCGGTGAAGCTGGTGACGCTCCAGACATCGGCGCCCACATGCCAGTCCTGCTCGAGGAGATCGGCGGCCGCGAGCACTTCGCGCAGGATGGTCCCCGAGCCGAGCAGCTGCACGCGGGTGCCGCCCGCCTGCCCCGGTCGCAGCAGGTACATGCCCCGGATGATGCCTTCCTCGTCACCGGCGCGTAGCCCCGGGTGCGCGTAGTTCTCGTTCATCACCGTCAGGTAGTAGAAGACGTTCTCCTGCCGGGTGACCATGCGGTGCAGGCCGTCGTGGATGATCACCGCGAGCTCGTGCGCGAACGCCGGGTCGTAGGACACGCAGTTCGGGATCGTCGACGACAGCACGTGGCTGTGCCCGTCCTCGTGCTGCAGGCCCTCGCCGTTCAGCGTGGTGCGGCCGGCTGTCCCGCCGAGCAGGAACCCGCGTGCCTGCATGTCGCCGGCAGCCCACGCGAGATCGCCGATGCGCTGGAAGCCGAACATCGAGTAGTAGATGTAGAACGGCAGCATCTGCAGGTTGTTGGTGCTGTAGCTGGTGGCCGCGGCCATCCAGCTGGAGAACGCACCGGCCTCGGTGATGCCTTCTTCCAGCACCTGGCCGGCGGCGTCTTCGCGGTAGTACATCAGCTGGTCGGCGTCGACCGGCTTGTACTTCTGGCCGTGCGGCGCATAGATGCCGATCTGCCGGAACAGACCCTCCATGCCGAACGTGCGCGCTTCGTCGGCGACGATCGGCACGCAGCGCGGGCCGACCTGCTTGTCGCGCAGGATGATGTTGAAGGCCTGCACAAAGGCCATGGTGGTGCTGATCTCGC
>JBIIHU010000049.1:0-17112 GCA_044235405.1 Burkholderiaceae bacterium | reverse complement strand
GAGCGGGAAATCTTCAGCTGGTCCTGACTTGCCGTGGCACCCTTGTCGTCGACCCTGGCGCCGATGCGACCGCTGGCCGCCTGCCCCGCCTTGCTGCCGTCCGCAGAGGCAGGGGCCTCGGCGAGCCGGGTGCGGTAGGCGCTGAAATCGGAGGACTGCGCAAGCACCAGCTCGCGCGCCTTGGCGGGGTCGATCGCCGCAATGTCGGCCGCCGACGGCACCTTGAGCGTGCTGTTGGCCTTCAGGCGGTTCAGATTGCCGAGGAAGGCATCCGGGTTGGCCTGATAGAGCGCGATCAGCGTCTGGTCGAGCGATGCGGCCGCAGGGCGCACCCGCGACGCGATGAGACCGAGGGTTTCGCCGGGCTGCACACGCAGCTCACGGGATTCCTCGGCGGCTGCTGCCGTCGGCCTGGGCGCTTCCTGGGGGGGCTGCGCGGCGCGGGGGCGGGCCGGGCGCGCGCCGGGCGCACCCGGCGGGGCCGCCTCGGCATCCCGGCGAGCATCGGCCTCAGGCCGCGCCGGCGACACGCCCTTCTCCTGGCGAGCGACAGGCGCGCTCGCCGCAGCCGCAGGTGCAGACGCAGGTACCGCGGGCGTTGCCTGCACCGACGGCGAGGGCAGCACGATGCTCGACTGGACTGCCCCGCCCTCGACGGTGTTGCGACTGGCCCGGAGTTCGGGCGGATCGAGCAGGAAGGTGTACTCGCGGACGAAGCGACCCGAGGCCCAGCTGAGCTCGACGAGCATGTCGATGAAAGGCTCGTTGATCGGCTGGACGGAACTGATCCGGATGACGGCGGTTCCGTTGTCGCGCCGATCGATCGCGAAACGCAGATTGGTCAGGGCGGCGTTGTAGTCAAGCCCGGCGAGTCGGAAGGCTTCGGGCGATGCTAGACGCGCGTTGATGGTCGCCGCCTCGTCGCGGCTCATCGAGGTGATCTCGACCTCCGCACGCAGGGGCTGCCCGAGGGCCGACTGAACGGTGAGCCGACCGAGACCAGCCGACCAGGCCGAGCCGGCACAGGCCAGAAATGCCGCAGCGACCGCCGCGGCAAGCTTGCGCGGCGCCGGGAAAGACGCGCCAGACCTCGATGTTTTTTGTGCGGCCACGGGACTTCCCGACCTCGCTCAAAGGTTGTTTTCGAGGCTAGCATCAGACACTTATGCTAGCAAGTTCACTCAGTACGACAGGTTGGGGCCTGAAGAGCGAACGGGACCACCGGGCGGCGACGGGCGGACGCTGATGCCCGCTCGCCGGGTGGAAAAAGCCCGCCCGCGGCGTGAAGCACTTCACGAAAACCGGGGCCCGCTGGATCGGCATCGACCCCGGGCAAGCGGGTGCCTCAGGCAAGCAGGATGCGAAGCATTCGGCGCAGCGGCTCGGCCGCGCCCCACAGCAACTGATCGCCGACGGTGAAGGCGCTGTAGAAGCCATCGCCGATCGAGAGCTTGCGGATGCGCCCGATGGCAATGTCGAGCTTGCCGGTGACCGCGGCCGGCGTCAGCGCACGAATGCTCGCCTCGCGCGTGTTGGGCACGAGGCGTACCCATGGGTTCGCCTGCCCGATCAGGGCCTCGACCCGCTCGACCGGCAGGTCCTCGCGCAGCTTGATCGTCAGCGCCTGGCTGTGGCAGCGCATCGCGCCGATCCGCACGCAAAGGCTCTCCACAGGGATGCGTCCGCTACCCGCCGGTGGCAAACCGAGGATCTTGTTGCACTCGGCATCCCCCTTCCATTCCTCGCGCGACATGCCGTTGCCGAGATCCTTGTCGATCCAGGGGATCAGGCTGCCGGCAAGCGGCACGCCGAAATGCTCGACGGGCAGCGACGGACCGCGCAGGGTCTCGGCGACCTGTCGGTCGATATCGAGGATTGCGGAGCCGGGGTCGCCGAGCAGACCGGCGACCGAGGCATGGGTGACGCCCATCTGCGAGAGCAGCTCGCGCATGTTCTGCGCACCCGCCCCCGAGGCGGCCTGATAGGTCATCGCGGTGATCCACTCGACCAGGCCTTCGCGCAGCAGACCGTCCAGGCCCATCATCATGAGGCTGACCGTGCAGTTGCCCCCGATGTAGTTGCGCACGCCACGAGCCAGCCCTTCGCGAATGACCCGGTCGTTGAGGGGATCGAGCACGATGATCGCGTCGTCGTTCATGCGCAGGGTCGAGGCGGCATCGATCCAGAAACCCTTCCAGCCAGCCGCGCGCAGCGGCCCGAAGACCTCGGTCGTGTAATCGCCGCCCTGGCAGGTGAGGATCACGTCCATCGCGGCGAGCGCCTCGATGGACATCGCATCCTGGAGCAAGCCACCACCGACAGGAGCCGCGCCGCCCACGTTGGAGGTGCTGAAGAACACCGGGTCGATCAGCGCGAAATCCTGTTCCGCGTGCATGCGCTGCATCAGCACCGAACCCACCATGCCGCGCCAACCGACCAGTCCGACCTTCATTGCCATCATCATTCTCCGTGGGGCCCGAGCCCCCTTGCGGCCCGCAGCGGGGCCGCCTGACCATCGTGGGCTGCCGTCAGCGCGACGGCGCGTTCAATCCAGGGCCGCGAGCACCGCGTCGCCCATCGCCCGGGTGCCGATCGCCGGCGCCCCGGCATCGGCGATGTCGGCGGTGCGAAGGCCCTGCGCGAGCACTTTGCGGACTGCCGCCTCGACCCGGTCGGCCGCCTCCGGGCGATCGAGCGAATACCGAAGCAGCATCGCTGCCGAAAGGATGGTCGCGAGCGGATTGGCGACATCACGGCCCGCGATGTCCGGCGCGGAGCCGTGGATCGGCTCGTAGAGGCCGAAGCCGGCGGCATTCAGCGACGCCGACGGCAGCATCCCGATGGATCCGGTCAGCATCGAGGCCTCGTCCGAGAGGATGTCGCCGAACATGTTGCCGGTGACCATCACATCGAATTGCCGCGGGTTGCGGACGAGCTGCATCGCCGCGTTGTCGACGTACATGTGCGAAAGCGCGACGTCCGGATACTCGCGATGGACATCGGTGACGATGTCGCGCCAGAACTGGGTTGTCTCGAGCACGTTGGCCTTGTCGACCGAGCACACCCGACCAGCCCGCTTGCGGGCGGTCTGGAAGGCGGTGTGGGCGATCCGGCGGATCTCGCCCTCGGTGTAGCGCATCGTGTCGAAGCCCTCACGCTCGCCCTGCTCGTTGGTGCGGACCCCGCGCGGCTGGCCGAAATAGATGTCGCCTGTCAGCTCGCGCAGGATGAGCAGGTCGAGACCCGCGACCACGTCCGCGCGCAGCGTCGAGGCATGGGCGAGTTCGGGATAGACGATGGCCGGGCGCAGGTTGGCGAAGAGGTCGAAATGCTTGCGCAAGCGCAGCAGCCCCTGCTCAGGGCGCTGCGGACGGGGCAGCGTGTCGTAGCGCGGCCCGCCGACCGCGCCGAAGAGGATCGCCTTCGAGGATTCGCAGATCCTCAGCGTGGCCTCCGGCAGGGGGTCGCCGGTGGCGTCGACGGCTGCGCCCCCCACCAGGGCGCTCTCGAGCTCGAGCTCCAGCCCGCCGCGGGCGAGCGCACGCAGCACGCGAACCGCCTGTTCGGTGATCTCGGGGCCGATGCCATCACCGGCGAGCACTGCGATCTTCATGACGGAATACCTTTCGATGGACCCGCCGCGCAACTCGCCGCGACGGGGTTGACCCGGGCGGAACCCGGCAAAGGGAACAGCGCCGGGCGTCGCGCCGGACGCCCGAGCCGAAGTTCAACCGGCGAGCGTACGCGCCAGCCAGGGCTTGGCCGCCAGGCGTTCGGCCTCGAAGTCGCGGATGCGATCAGCATGGCGCAGCGTGAGGCCGATCTCGTCGAATCCGTTGACCAGGCAGTACTTGCGGAACGGATCGACATCGAAGGAGAAGCGCCGCGCGCCGTCGGTGGTGGCCAGCACCTGCTCGGGAAGGTCGACCACGAGCTCGAAGCCGGGAAAGGCATTGACCTCGTGGAAAAGCCAGTCGATGTCGCTCTCGGAGAGGCGGATCGGCAGCAGGCCGTTCTTGAAGCAGTTGTTGAAGAAGATGTCGGCGAAGGACGGCGCGACGAGGATACGGAATCCGTAGTCTTCGAGCGCCCAGGGCGCGTGCTCGCGCGAGGACCCGCAGCCGAAGTTCTTGCGCGCCAGCAGGATCGAGGCGCCCTTGAATCGGGGCTGATTGAGCGCGAAGTCGGGGTTGAGCGGGCGCCGGCTGTTGTCCATGCCGGGCTCGCCACGATCGAGGTAGCGCCACTCGTCGAAGAGGTTGGGCCCGAAACCGGTGCGCTTGATCGACTTGAGAAACTGCTTGGGGATGATGGCGTCGGTGTCGACGTTGGCACGGTCGAGGGGAGCGACCAGGCCGCGGTGAATGGTGAGAGCTTGCATCGTCGGCTGCCTGAGTCAGAGCTTGCGAACATCGACGAAATGACCGGCGAGCGCAGCGGCCGCGGCCATCGCCGGGCTGACGAGGTGGGTGCGACCGCCCGTGCCCTGACGGCCCTCGAAATTCCGGTTGGAGGTGGCTGCGCAGCGCTCGCCCGGCTCGAGGCGATCGGCATTCATCGCGAGGCACATCGAGCAACCGGGCTCGCGCCACTCGAAGCCGGCATCGGTGAAGATGCGATGCAGACCCTCGGCCTCGGCCTGACGCTTCACCTGCCCGGACCCGGGCACGACCATCGCGACCCGGACGGAATCGGCCTTGCGCCGGCCGCGCACGACAGCCGCAGCCGCTCGCAGGTCCTCGATGCGCGAGTTGGTGCACGAGCCGATGAAGACCTTGTCGAGGCGAATCGACTCGATCGGGGTGTTCGGCTGCAGTCCCATGTACTGCAGCGCGCGCTCCATGCCCTCTCGGCGGACCGGGTCCTTTTCGCGATCGGGATCCGGGACGCGATCATCGATCGCGACGACCATCTCGGGGGATGTGCCCCAGGTGACCTGCGGACGAATCTCGGCTGCATCGAGGCGAACCACGAGGTCGAAGCGGGCTCCCGGATCGGACTGCAGCGTGCGCCAGTAGGCCTCCGCGAGGGCCCACTGCTCGCCCACAGGCGCCAGCGGGCGGCCGCGCAGGTAGTCGATGGTGGTGTCGTCGACCGCGACCATGCCGGAGCGAGCCCCGGCCTCGATGGCCATGTTGCAGACGGTCATGCGGCCCTCGACGGACAGCGCGCGGATGGCGCTGCCACCGAACTCGATGGCATAGCCGGTACCACCCGCCGTGCCGATGCGCCCGATGACGGCGAGCACCAGATCCTTCGCGGTGACACCGGCCGGAAGCCTGCCATCGACCTGGACCAGCATGCTCTTCATCTTGCTGGCCATCAGGCACTGCGTGGCCAGCACATGCTCGACCTCGGAGGTCCCGATACCGAAGGCGAGACAGCCGAGCGCACCGTGGGTGCTGGTGTGGGAGTCGCCGCACACGACCGTCATGCCGGGCAACGTAGCCCCCTGCTCGGGACCGATGACATGCACGATGCCCTGGCGCTGGTCGAGAAAGGGGAAGTAGGTGGCGATGGAGAATTCGCGGATGTTGCGGTCGAGGGTGACCACCTGCTCGCGGGAGGTGAGGTCCTCGATGCCGTCGATACCGCGCTCCCACCCCGTGGTGGGCGTGTTGTGGTCGGCGGTGGCAACGACCGACGATGTGCGCCAGGGCTTGCGCCCGGCGGCTCGCAACCCCTCGAAGGCCTGGGGGCTGGTCACCTCGTGCACCAGATGGCGGTCGATGTAGAGCAGGCAGGTTCCATCGTCTTCACGATGGACCACATGCTCGTCCCAGAGCTTGTCGTAGAGCGTGCGTGGGGTAAGCGACATGGCGAAGGCACGGCGCGGGGCCGCTCAGGGTCTCGGGTAACCCCCGATTATGCCACGCGAGCCCGAGGCCTCGGCGTCGGCAGCGGGCAGGAAACGACGAGCCTGGCGCAGCAGCATCTCGGGCCATCCCGCGGCCTGCGGATGCCGCGCGGCGAAGCCGCCGGCGGGCGGTGATCGGGTGGCCCCGACAGGCGCAAGCGACGAAGGGGGTCGCGGTGGCACCAGGGCCGACCACAGCACGATCGGGGCACGCGGATCGAAGCCCGCGCGCGCCAGCCATTCGACCGCCAGCGCCGACACTTCCTGCTCATGCACCTGGTGATGCGGCTGTGCAAGCAGTGCGTCGACGCGCCGCTCGGGCGCGAGCGCCCCGGTGAGCGCGAGCCGCTCGGCCGGGTGACCGAGCAGGCCGTGGGCGAGCTCGTGCGCAAGGGCCGCCGCTAGAACCGCGTCGTCGTCGCCGACCACCTCGAGAAGCCCCCGCGTGACAGCGCAGCGCTCGAGGCTGGGGCACCAGGCATCCGGAACCGGATCAGACAGCAGGCGGATATCCACCCGTGTGGCGGAGCCTTCGCGCCCCGCCACCGGCGCAGCCGCCGCGAGTCTCGCGAGCACGGCCGCCACCCGCAGCGCCCCGGAGGCATCATCGTCGGCCTCGCGATGGCGCAGCACGTCCCACGCCTGCTCCAGCAGCGCATCGACGAGCGCCGGCGCGGGGACCATGGCCGTCGTCGCGAGCCGCGCACCGGGGTCGAGTGGCGACGGGCCCGGGGACAGTCCGGGCGGGCTTGCGCAGCCTGCACCGAGCAGCGCCACGGCGATCAGCCGGGCAATCGCACCCGTCCGACCGCAGCCCTGCGGGCGTCGGCGTTGGTGGATCCCGGGTCGGGCGAGGCGCGTCATGAGGGTCGAGGGTAATCGACGCGCCTGCAGGCGGCTACCGCCAGAGCGCCGAGGGCGGCCGCGGCGGCGGCCACCAGGAAGGCCGCCTGGGGCGAGACCGTGCGCCACATCCAGCCTGCGACCAGCGTGCCGGCGGCGCCCCCCACCCCGTAGCCGAGCGTTGCGTACAGGCCCTGCGCTCGACCCTGGGCTTCGGGCTCGAAGCTGCGGTGCAGCAGGGCCATCGCGGCGCTGTGGTGCACGCCGAAGGTGATCGCATGCATCAGCTGTGCGAGCACGAGCCAGGTCCAGTGACCGCCGGTGCCGCCGATGATCGCGAAACGCACCGCGGCGACCACCATGCTGAAGCCGAGCAGGCGCAAAGCATCGTGCCGCGCGAAGAGCCGATGCTGCCAGCGGAACAGGGCGATCTCCGCGAGCACGCCCAGCGCCCAGATCAGCCCGATGGCGGCTTTCGAGTAACCCTGGCGATCGAGCAGCAGCGAGTGGAAACCGTAGAGCGCGGCGTGCGCGAACATCATCAGCGAGCACGATGCGAAGAAGAGCGCGATCCGCGGTTCACGCAGGCGCGGCCACACCGGGGCGGAGGCGATCGCCGACGATCGGCTCGCGCCGTGCCCGTCGGCGATCAGGGCCGCTCGCCAGGATGCCGCGAGCAGCGCGGCGCCCAGCAGGACGAGAGGCAGGCCCAGCCAGCGCGCCCCGAGCGCATCGAGCAGCGGTCCGGTGAGCGCCACCGCCCCGATGAAACCGATCGAGCCCCACTGTCGCATCCTGCCGTAGGCGCCCGCCTGCCCGCGCGCCAGGCCGAGCGCGAGCGACTCGGCGATCGGCGCCTGCGCCGCGAGGAAAAAGTGCAGCACCGCGAGGCAGCCGACCAGCGCGAGGTACTGACCGCGCACCGCAAGCACCAGCACAAGCGCGACCACCGCGCCGGCCGCGCTCCAGCGCAGCATCCGGCCGCGCGCCCCCGCCCGGTCGGACCACGCGCCCCAGAGCGGCGGCGCGAAAAGCCGCACCACCTGCGGCACCGCCAGCAGCACCCCGATCTGGGCGATGGTCAGTCCCCACGCCTCGAGATACAGCGCGAAATAGGGCGACATCGCACCCACCAGCGCGAAGTGCGCGCAGAAGAGCGCGCTGGTGGTACGAGCGTGGCGGTCGTGCTCTGACGCGTCGCGCGGCATGCCCGCTGCCGGGGCAGGATCCGGATTCAGGAAAGCGCGCCGGGAATCGGAGGTGCCGGCACCCGGACATCCGCGTTCTGGGCCCGGTGTCGCAGCGCATGATCGACGAGCACCAGTGCGAGCATCGCCTCGACGATCGGCGTGGCCCGGATGCCCACGCAGGGATCGTGGCGGCCGAGCGTCTGGACCGCCGTCGGTTGGCCGTCGATGTCGACCGACTGCCGCTCCACACGGATGCTGGAGGTGGGCTTGATGGCGACCGAGACCCGCAGCGGCTGGCCGGTGGCGATGCCGCCGAGGACACCGCCCGCATGGTTGGTGAGGAAGCCCCGGGGCGTGAGTTCGTCGCCATGCTGGCTGCCGAACTGCGACACGCTCGCGAAACCATCGCCGATCTCGACGCCCTTGACCGCGTTGATGCCCATCATCGCGTGGGCGATGTCGGCATCGAGCCGGTCGAATACCGGCTCGCCCCAGCCTGCGGGCACACCATCGGCCACCACGTCGATGCGAGCGCCGCAGGAGTCCCCCCGACGGCGCAGCCCGTCCATGTAGGACTCGAGGCTCGGCACGATGCCCGCATTCGGCGCGAAGAAAGGGTTGCGCGAAACCTCGTCCCAGCTCTCGAAGGGAATCGCGAGTTCGCCGAGCTGCGACATGCAGCCGCGAATCCGCACCCCGTGGCGCTCGGTCAGCCATTTGCGCGCGACGGCCGCGGCCGCCACCACCGGTGCGGTCAGCCGCGCCGACGAGCGCCCGCCTCCGCGGTGGTCGCGGATGCCGTACTTGTGCCAGTAGCTGTAGTCGGCATGGCCAGGACGGAAGGTGATGGCGAGGTTGCCGTAGTCCTTGCTGCGGGCGTCCTCGTTGCGGATCAGCAGCGCGATCGGGGTGCCGGTGGTGCGGCCCTCGAAGGTCCCGGAGAGGATCTCGACGCGGTCGGCTTCCTGGCGCTGCGTGACATGGCGCGAGGTTCCCGGACGCCGGCGGTCGAGCTCGGGCTGGATGTCGGCCTCGGTCAGCGCCAGACCCGGCGGGCAGCCGTCGATCACACAGCCGATGGCCGGCCCGTGCGACTCGCCGAAGGTGGTCACGCAGAACAGCAGTCCGATGGAATTTCCCGACATGTCAGTGAACCGAAAGCCTTGGCGCGATGACCGGCATTCTATGCTCTCGGGTTGTTCGAATTCGCGACCAGGCGTCGCACCACCCACCGAGGTACCCCATGCCCAAACCGAGCCCAACCCGCCGCCGACTCGCCGCCTCGCTCGCGGCCGGCGGCGCCAGCGTCTGGCTGCCGCGCGCCGCGACCGCCCAGGCGGGCTATCCGACCCGCCCGGTGCGACTGATCGTTCCCTTCGCGCCCGGCGGCACCACCGACATCATCGCCCGGGTCATCGCCGACCGGCTGCGCGACAACCTCGGTCAGGCCGTCGTCGTGGAGAACAAGGCCGGCGGCGGCGGCGTGGTCGGCGCGGTCGAGATGATCCGGGCTGCGGCCGACGGCTACACCCTCGGCATGGCCACCGTCTCGACGACCGCCGCGAATCCGGCGATCAATCCCAAGATCCCCTACAACCCGCTGGTCGACTTCACGCCGATCGTCAACATCGCGGCCACCCCCAATGTCATCGCCGTGCACCCCTCGTTCCCGGCGCGCGACTACAAGACCTTCCTGCAGGCGCTCAAGAGCAGCCCGGGCCGCTACTCCTATTCGAGTTCGGGCACCGGGGGCATCGGTCACCTGCAGACCGAGCTCTTCAAGTCGCTCGCCAAGGTCTTCATGACCCACATCCCGTACCGTGGGGCCGGACCGGCGCTGGCCGACACCGTCGCCGGTCAGGTGCCGATCATCTTCGACAACCTGCCCTCGGCGCTGCCCTTCATCCGTGACGGCAAGCTGATTCCGATCGTCGTGGCGGCACCCGAGCGGATCGCCGCGATGCCGAATGTGCCCACGTTCAAGGAGGTCGGCCTCGAGCCGGTCAACCGGATGGCCTACTACGGCCTGCTCGGGCCGAAGGGCCTGCCGCGGCCGGTCGTCGATCGCGTCAACGAGGCGACGCGCAAGACGCTGGCCGACCCCACCGTCGCACGGCGGATCGCCGACACCGGTTCGCTGATCATCGGCAATTCGCCCGAGGAGTTCGCCCGCCAGATCGCGGCCGAACTCGAGGTCTACAAGCAGGTCGTGGCCGCCCAGAAGCTCACGCTCGACTGACACCGGCATCGCGCGCGACGCGCGTCCCGCCGCGCGTCCGCCGAGCCGCTAGAGCGCGTGGGCGAGACCCGCGCGCAGGCGGTGAAGCACGGTGGCGCGCGGCAGCAGCGCCAGCACCGCCTCCAGGGCGGGCGTCTGCGTGCGCCCGAACACGAGCTGGCGGACCGGCAGCCCGAGCTGCGGCATCTTCAGCCCGTGATCGGCGACCACCGCGCGGATCACGGGCGCGATGCCGGTGGCTGTCCAGACGACGTCCTCGAGCCCGCGTGCGAGCGCGGCGATCGCCGGCCTGACCGCGGCAGGCAGCGCCTCGGCGAGCTGCGCCGCGCTCGGATGCGGCTCCTGGAAGAACATCATCGCCCCGTCGGCGAGGGCCTCGAGCGTCGCGCTGCGATCCTTGAGCAGCCCGCACACCGCGGCAAGATCGACCTGGGCGGCCGCGGGGTCGATCACGCCGTGGTCGCGCAGTCGCATCGCGACCCGCGGCGCGAGCTCGACGTCAGCGCACTGTTTCAGGTAGTGGTTGTTGAGCCAGCGCAGCTTGTCGAAGTCGAAGCGGGCCGGCGATCGGCTGATATGGCCGCCGTCGAACCACTCGACGAAGCGCTCGCGGGAGAACACTTCCTCGTCGCCATGGCTCCAGCCCAGTCGAGCGAGGTAGTTGACGACCGCATCGGGCAGGTAGCCGTCGTCGCGGTACTGCATGACCGACACCGCGCCGTGCCGCTTCGAGAGCTTCTGGCCATCCGGCCCATGAATCATCGGCACATGACCGTAGCGCGGCAGCTCGGCGCCGAGCGCCGCCAGGATGTTGATCTGGCGAGGCGTGTTGTTGACGTGGTCGTCGCCACGGATGACATGGGTGATGCGCATATCCCAGTCATCGACCACCACGCAGAAATTGTAGGTGGGGGTACCGTCCGAGCGGGCGATGATCAGATCGTCGAGCTCGGCGTTGGCGATCTCGATCGGCCCCTTGATCATGTCGTCCCACGCGACCGTGCCGTCGCGCGGATTGCGAAAGCGGACGACGGGGTCGACACCCGCAGGCGGCGCCGGCAGCGCCCGCCCCGGTTCGGGTCGCCAGCGGCCATCGTAGCGGGGCTTTTCGCCGCGGGCTTCCTGCGCAGCCCGCATCGCGTCGAGTTCCTCGCGCGAGCACCAGCAGCGGTAGGCCGTGCCCGCAGCCAGCATCTGCGCGATGACCTCCCGATAACGTGCCATGCGGCGCATCTGGTAGAACGGCCCCTCGTCGGGCTGCAGGCCCAGCCACTGCATCCCGTCGAGGATCGCCTGCACCGCCTCCGGCGTCGAGCGTTCGACGTCGGTATCCTCGATTCGCAGGATGAAAGTACCGCCATGGTGGCGCGCGAACGCCCAGGCGTAGAGCGCCGTGCGGGCCCCGCCGATATGCAGGAAGCCCGTTGGGCTGGGGGCGAAGCGGGTTCGCACGGCGCGTGGGGTGTCGTTCATGGCGCGCGATTCTATCGAATGCGCCTGCCGGACTCCCGAACCGGCGCAAGACCCCGTCACGGCGGATTCGCCGGGAATGCGGTAAAAGCTGTCCTCGGCTCACAGGGAAAGGCTTTCATGCACATTCATTCTCGGCTGCGTTCGCTGTCGCCGCAGTCGCTGGGCGGCATCGTGCGCGGCATCGAAAAGGAAGGGCTGCGCGCCCGACCGGACGGCTCGCTCGCCCGCACGCCCCATCCCGCCGGCCTGGGGTCGGCCCTCACGCATCCGCACATCACGACCGACTTCAGCGAGTCGCAGCTCGAGCTGATCACCGGCGTGCACACCCGCGCGCAGCACTGCGAGGACGAACTCGTCGCGATCCACCAGGCGGTCTACCGGGAACTCGGTGACGAGCTGGTCTGGGCCGCGAGCATGCCCTGCCGCCTGCCGCACGACGAGCGGGACATCCCGCTGGGGCATTACGGGATATCCAACGTCGGCCGCTCGAAGACCGTCTACCGCAACGGCCTGTCCCACCGCTACGGCCGCCGGATGCAGACCATCTCGGGCATCCACTACAACTTCTCCCTCCCCCAGGGGGCGTGGCCCGAGCTGCAGGCGGGCGACGGTCGCGGCGGATCGATCGACGGCTACCGGAACGCGGCCTACTTCGCGCTGATCCGCAACTTCCGCCGTCACTCCTGGCTGCTGCTCTACCTGTTCGGTGCCTCGCCCGCGGTCGCCACCAGTTTCGTCGATGGTCGATCCCACGCGCTGCGGGCGCTTTCCGACGACACGCTCTACCTGCCGGATGCGACCTCGCTACGCATGGGCCCGCTCGGCTATCAGAGCGACGCCCAGTCGGCGCTGGCCGTCAGCTACAACAGCCTGGCCGGCTATGCGGGCTCGCTGCACCGGGCGCTCACCGAGCCCTACCCTGCCTACGAGGCGATCGGGATCGGCGGCGGCGACAACTACCGGCAGCTCGCCACCACGCTGCTGCAGATCGAGAACGAGTTCTACGGCACGATCCGCCCGAAGCGGCGCATCCGGCCCGGCGAGCGCCCGCTACATGCGCTCGGCGAGCGCGGCGTCGAGTACGTCGAGGTCCGCTGCATGGACATCGACCCCTTCGAACCGGTGGGCATCGGCGCCGCGACGATGCGCCTGCTCGATGTGTTCCTGCTCCACTGCCTGCTCGCCGACAGCCCGCCCGACAGCCCGCGCGAAATCGCCGAGCTGCTGCGCAACCAGCACCTGATGGCCGACCGTGGCCGCGAGCCCGGACTGCGCCTGCTGCGTGATGGCGAGGCGATCACGCCGGGCGAGTGGGGGGCGATGCTGCTCACGCAGTGCGCGCCGATTGCCGAGGCGCTCGACGCGGCGCAGGGTGGAGCCGGGCACCGCGACGCCCTCGACGCCGCCGCCCGGGCACTGCGCGATCCCGCCATGCTGCCGTCCGCGCGCGTCCTGGCCGCGATGCGCGAGCGGCATGCCAACCGCTTCATCGACTTCGGGCTCGCGCGCAGCATCGAGCACCGCCGCACGCTGGAGGCGCGACCTGTCGTCGAGGGCGAAGCGAGCCGGCTGGCCGCGCTGGCGCGAAGCTCGATCGCCGAGCAGGCCGCCATCGAGGCAGCCGACACGATGCCCTTCGAGACCTACCGGCTGCGCTACCTGGCGCAGCCGCTGATCGACGGCGAGCAGTTCCGACTGCCCGCCTGAGCGGCATCCACGAGCACGGCGCGGCGCCCCGCGTCGGGACGCCAGGTGGTGACGCCCTTCAGTCCCGCTCGCCAGGCATCGATGTACAGCGCCCGGAAGTCCTCCCAGCCGAAACCGGCCGGCAGGTTGATGGTCTTGCTGATCGCCGCATCGATGAAGGGCTGCACTGCCGCCATCATCCGAAGGTGATCGATGGCGGCGATCTGGCGCGCCTCGAGAAAGGCCTCCGGCAGAACGTCGGGATCGCCTCCGAGACGCCGGTACAGACGCCACGCGAAGTCCTCGACCGGGTACTCCATCACCGAACCGTCCGGCGTCCGGCGGCGGCGGCGGCAGGCGAAGCCCCAGACCGGCTCGATGCCGCTCGACGCGTTGCCGGCGAAGGCGATCGAGATCGATCCCGCGGGCGCGATGCAGGTGCGATGCGAGTTGCGTATGCCATGGCGCGCAATCGCCTCGCGGATATCGCGAGGCAGTCGCGAGGCTGCATGCGGTCGCTCGAGATAACGCTTGGCGTCGAAGCGTGCGAACGCGCCGCGCTCGCGCGCGAGCGCCACGGAAGCGCGGGCGGCCGCGTCGCGCAGTTCGCGCGCCAGACGTGCGGCCAGCGCCCGGCCCTCGTCGCGGTCGTAACGAAGGCCCAGCATGATCAGCGCATCGCCAAGGCCGGTAAGACCCAGGCCGATGCGGCGCTTGGACATCGCCTCGCGCGCCTGCGCCGGCAGGGGCCATGCGGCGAGGTCGAGCACGTTGTCCAGCGCCCGCACCGCAACGCGCGCCACCGCCCGATAGCGAGGCCAGTCGAACGCGGCAGCGGTGGTAAACGGCGAGCCCACGAAGGCGGTGAGGTTCAGCGAGCCGAGATCGCAGGCGCCGTAGGGCGGCAGCGGCTGCTCGCCACAGGGGTTCGTGGCCGCGATCGTCTCGCAGTAGGACAGGTTGTTGTCGCGGTTGATGCGGTCGATGAAGAGCAGCCCCGGCTCCGCGATGTCATAGGCTGCGCGCGCGATGCGAGCCCAGAGTTCTCGCGCCGCGACGCGGCGATGGACCCAGCGGCCCTGCCCGTTGCGACGAGCCTCGAGGGCGGCGACCGGCCGGGCCGAGTGAACGAGATCGAAAGCGTCATCGGCCTCGACGGCGAGCATGAAGGCGTCGCTCACCGCGACGGCGAGGTTGAAGCTGCCCAGTCCTTCGCGTCGTTTGGCATCCACGAAGGACTCGATGTCCGGATGATCGACGCGCAGCACCGCCATCTGCGCGCCGCGTCGCGCGCCGCCTCGCGCGAGCGCTTCGCAGCGGGCATCGAAGACCCGCATCCAGGCCAACGGCCCCCGAGCCGGTCGCGACGCGCCGCAGGCGCGACTGCCTCGAGGCGGCAACGGCGAGAAGTCGTAGCCGACCCCGCCGCCAAGAGCCAGTGTTCGGGCCGCCTCGCTCAGCGCCGCCACGACCGACGGACGGGTGGCCACGTTGGGTTCGCGACACGGCTCGCCGATCGGCTGCACGAAGCAGCTGAGCAGCGTTCCCGGTCGTCCGGTACCGAGCGTCGCGCCGATCCGGCCGCCCGGGACGAAGCCATTGTCGAGGGCCCACTGGAAGGCTGCCTGCCAGCGCGCACGCGCGCCCGGCGCCTCGCCTGCCGCGAGCGCCGCGGCGAGTCGGCGCCGCACATCGTGCAGGTCGCGCTCGTACGGCTGCGCATACTTGTCGCGCAGCACATCGCGGCATAGCGCCTGATCGGAGGCTTGCGCGAGCACCGCGACCGCTGCTTCCGCGTTCAAGCCGGGCGAGTTTGCCGACATCCGCTTTCCCTGCTCTGGTGCTGCGCCTCGCGTGTTGCGCTATAATTGAAGTCTTTACTTGGGCGGCTAGCTCAGTGGTAGAGCACTGCCTTCACACGGCAGGGGTCACAGGTTCGAACCCTGTGCCGCCCACCAGGTACCCCTCGAGGCCCGGCGTGCTGCCGGGCCTTTGTCTTTGCGGCCGCCGATCGCGCTGCCCGCCACCCTTTCCTCCCGTCTTCCGGCAGCATCGGTGCAAGCGCCCTGATCGATGGTCGACCATTCGTATCGGGTATTACCCCTGCGTGAGTGAATGCCGTTAGTCTAGGACAGGCGTTGGACAAACCGAAACCCGGGTGTCTTCTGTCCGACTCGCCGCTCGACCGACTCATCGTACTCCCGGAAAGAAGGCCCGCCCATGTCCACCGTCAAAGCTTGCCTCGCGCAGAAATCGCCGCAGATCCACTCGCTCGGCTCGTCCGCCAAGGTTGTTCGCGCGCTGCAGATGATGCGCGACAACAAGGTACGCTCGGTACTGGTGATCGATGACGACCAGCTCAAAGGCATCGTCACGCAGGGTGATTGCGCCATCAAGGTGCTGCTGCCCGGTGGCGATCCGCACGCGATCACGCTCGCCGAGATCATGACTCGCGACCCGCTCACCGTCGGGCAGCAGGCGCTTCTCGATCAGTGCATGAAGATCATGATCGCGCGCAGCATCCGTCACTTGCCGGTGCTCGAAGCCGGCCGCGTGATCGGCATGGTGTCGATCGGCGACATCGTCAAGAACATCATCCAGCAACAGGGCGAGCACATCCGCCACCTCGAGACCTACATCAAGGGTCACGCGGTCGAGTACTGATCGCCCGCCGACTGCCGGCCCTGTCCGGCGTCGCGGCTCGCCCGAGCCGACGAGCGCCAAACAGCGCGCCGTCGGCATAGTCGAGCACCACCATCTCGACCGGCGCATCGAGATCGCCGGGAACCGCGTTCCCGACCAGCCGGCACATCAGCCGTACGCCGTCGTCGAGGTCCACCAGCCCGATCGCGTACGGCGCCTCGCCGCGAAAGGCGCCCGGCGCCACATGGACCCGGGTATAGCTGTAGAGCGACCCGGTTGCGACCAGATCGACCCAGCGCACCGAGCGCGCCCAGCAGCCGCGGCACAGGTTCCGGGGCGGAAAGCTCGTGGTGCCGCATGCGTCGCACCGTGTTCCAAGCAGGCGCCCTTGCGCGAGCGCATCCCAAAACGGTCGCGTGAATCCGGAAATGCGCGGCCGGACAGGCAGGGGCAGGCCGCCCATCGCCACCCTAGGCAGGCTCATCCGCATCCCTCCAGCACGTGCACCAGCGCGGCGTTGTACTTGCCGAGTTCCGAGACCGTGAGTGCGAGGCAAGCGTCGTTCACCTGCCGAACCCCTGCCCGTCCGGTCAGCTGAAGGGCCGCTTCGACGATGTCGTAGAGCGGGGTCACTTCGGGCGGATGCCCACGCGACAGCAGACCCCCGCAGGTGTTGACCGGATGGCGCCCCTGGACGCGGGTCATGCCATCGGCGGCAGCCCGTGCGCCCTGCCCCCGCTCGAACAGGCCGAGTGCCTCGGTTGCCAGCACCTCGACGATGGTGCAAGGCGCGTAGAGCTGGAACAGCGCGCAGTCGGCGAGCGCGATATCGGCCTGCGCGAGCGCGCGGCTCGCCGCCCCGCGCAGGCTGCGGTAGTCGAGCGCGTCGCTGCGCCGATCGGCGAGCTGGTGCAGGCCCTCATGCTCGAAACCGCGCCCGCGCACCAGCACGTAGGGCCGCCCGCTCGCACGAGCCACCGCCTCGGTGACGATCACCAGCGCCGCCGCGCCATCGGCGCGGCCCGGGACCTCGAGCAGCCCCAGCGGCTCGACGATCGGCCGCGCGGCCAGCACGTCGTCGACCGTGATCGGCGTGCGGTACTGGGCAAGCGGGTTGTCGATCGCGTGAGCGCGGTTCTTGACGGCGACCTCGGCCAGCATCGCGCGCGGCACCCGGTGCT
>JBIIHU010000048.1:0-17118 GCA_044235405.1 Burkholderiaceae bacterium | reverse complement strand
CGCCCCAGAACGAGCCATAGCCGCGCTGCTCGTCGAGGTCCTGCATCACGATCACGCTGGGCTTGGGGCCTCCGCGATCGATGTACTCGTAGTAGGCATCCGAGAGCTTGCGCGCATCGGCCGCGTTCAGATCGCTCGGGTGCGCGCTGCGGATGGTGGCGGTGCGCGCGAAGCCGACCATCGGCTTCAGATGCGGCCGGGTGCACACCAGCGGCGACACCGTGTAGCCGTAGCCGCGGCGGGCGGGCACCAGCAGTTCGAGCGCATTGCAGACCGTGGGCGTGTCCATGGTCTGCAGTTCCGCAATCAGTTCCGGGGTGAGGTCGAGCATCGGGGGTCTCCTGGCGGGAATGCCGAGCCCCGGATGTTGGAAGGTTGCGGCCCGCTCGTCCAATCCCGACCTTCCATTCCCGGTTGTATGCTTGCGCGCAGTCTTCCGCCCCTCGGAGCCACCACCCCATGAGTTCCACCAGCCAGCCGGCATCCCCGAGCACCGAGCAGCCCGCCCGCCACGGCCCGCTGCACGGTATCCGCATCCTCGACCTGTCGCGCGTGCTTGCCGCGCCCTGGTGCGTGCAGAACCTCGCCGACCTGGGCGCCGACGTCATCAAGATCGAGCGCCCCGGCCCGGGCGACGAGTCGCGCCACTGGGGCCCGCCCTGGCTCACCGGGCCCGACGGCCAGCCGACGAAGGAGTCGGCCTATTTCCTGTCGGCCAACCGCAACAAGCGCTCGGTCGCGGTCGACCTCGCCTCGCCCGACGGCCAGGCGCTGATCCGCAAGTTCGCCGAGAGCGCCGACATCTGCATCGAGAACTTCAAGGTCGGCGACCTCGCCCGCTACGGCCTGGACTACGCCTCGCTCTCGAAGGTGAACCCGCGGCTGATCTACTGCTCGGTCACCGGCTTCGGCCAGACCGGTCCGTGGGCCACGCGCCCGGGCTACGACTACCTGTTCCAGGGCATGGGCGGGCTGATGTCGGTCACCGGCGAGCGCGATGACCGCCCGGGCGGCGGGCCGCAGCGTTTCGGCCTGCCCATCGTCGACCTCTTCACCGGCATGTACGCGACGATCTCGATCCTGGCCGCGCTGCAGCACCGCAACGTCACCGGCGAGGGCCAGTACATCGACATCTCGCTCTTCAGCACGGTGCTCGCGATGAGCTCGGGCCACCTCTCCAACTACATGGTGGGCGGCAAGATCCCGGGGCGCACCGGCAACGACTCGCCCAACATCACGCCCTACGGCGTGTACCCGGCGGCCGATGGCCAGTTCATCGTGGCCAGCGCCAACGCCGGACAGTTCAGCGCGCTGTGCAAGGCGCTGGGCCACCCCGAGTGGGTCGACGATCCGCGCTTCAAGGACAACGGCGCGCGCATGGCGCATCAGGCCGAACTGCACGCGATGTTCTCCGAGATCCTGCGCACGCAGCCGCGCTCGCACTGGGAGGAGGTCTTCACGAAGGCCGGCGTGCCCTGCGGCCCGATCAACAACTACGAGCAGGCGATGGCGCATCCGCAGGCGCAGCACCTGAACGTGAAGCTGAAGTTGCCGCACGCCACCGGGGTCGAAGCGCCCGGGGTAGCCAGTCCGATGAAGTTCTCGAAGTCGCCCGTCAGCTACCGCCGCGCGCCGCCGATGATCGGCCAGCACACCCTCGAGGTCCTGCGCGAGGCGGGCGTGCCCGAGGACGAGATCCAGCGCCTGCTGAAGGCCGGCACCATCGCCGCGCGCTGATAGGCGGGGGCTCCTCGGGGCCCCTGTCGGCCAGGGAGCCGGGTGCGGCTCCCGTTCACGCATCCATCTAGGCGCCGGATCCGGCGCCCTTGCGACAACCACGGAGACACCCGATGAAGGACCTCTTCGACCTCACCGGCAAGGTGGCGCTGGTCACCGGCGGCAGCCGCGGCCTGGGCCGCGCGATGGCGCTGGGCTTCGCCGAGCACGGCGCCGACCTGATCATCGCCTCGCGCAAGCTCGACGCCTGCGAGGCGGTGGCCGCCGAGATCCGCGCGATGGGCCGCCGCGCGATCGCGGTGGCGGCCAACGTCAGCCGCTGGGACGACTGCGACCTGCTGATCCACCACGCCTACCAGGCCTTCGGCAAGGTCGACGTGCTGGTCAACAACGCGGGGCTCTCGCCGCTCTACGGCAAGCTCTCCGACGTCGGCGAGTCGCTGTTCGACAAGGTGGTCGCCCTGAACCTGAAGGGGCCCTTCCGCCTGAGCTCGGTCATCGGCGAGCGCATGGCCGAGGGCGATGGCGGCAGCATCATCAACATCTCCTCGACCGCCGCGGCCAACCCCGCGCCGAACGCCGAGCCCTACGGCGCGGCCAAGGCCGGTCTGAACAATCTCACACGCTCCTTCGCCTTCGCCTTCGGCCCGAAGGTGCGCGTCAACAGCATCATGTGCGGGCCCTTCCTGACCGACATCTCGAAGGCCTGGGACATGGAGGTCTTCGCCAAGCGCGCAGCGACCTCGATCGCCCTCAAGCGCGGCGGCCAGGCGAGCGAGGTGGTGGGTGCGGCCCTCTATTTCGCGAGCAACGCCTCGTCGTTCACCACCGGCGCGGTGCTGCGGGTCGACGGCGGTACCGGCGGCGGCGGCGTCTGAGCGCGCCTGCGCCCCCGCCCACGCGCAAGCCTCCGAAACCGGCTCGAAGCCGTGCCCCGGCTCACGTACAACCCTTCCCAGGAGACCTGGCCATGACCCGATTGAGCAAGCTCTCGCGATCCGTCGCGGGCAAGGTGGTGATCGTCACCGGCGCGGCCAGCGGCATGGGCCGCGCCACCGCGCATCTGTTCGCCGACGAGGGCGCGAAGGTCGCTGCCGTCGACATCACCCCGATCGGCCCGGTGGTCGAGGAGATCACGGGCGCCGGCGGCACGGTTCGCGGCTGGCAGCTCGATGTGACCCGGCGCGAGGACATCGACCGCGTGGTGGCCGAGATCGCCGCGCACTTCGGCGGCATCGACATGCTGGTGAACAACGCCGGCATTTCGAAGCATGGGCCGGTCGACGCCCCCGACTTCGAGGAGAACTGGGCGCGCCACCTCGATGTGCTGCTGACAGGCCAGGTGCGCATGATCCGCGCCGCGCTGCCGTGGCTGCGCAAGTCGGACACGCCGCGCATCGTCAACATCGCCTCGACCGAGGCGCTTGGCGCCACCCGCTTCATCAGCCCCTACACCGCGGCCAAGACCGGCGTCGTGGGCCTGACGCGCTCGCTCGCGGTGGAGTTCGGTCCCGAGGGCATCACGGTGAACTGCATCTGCCCGGGCCCGATCCGCACCGGCATGACCGCGCGCATCCCCGAGGAGCAGAAGGCCGAATACGCGCGCCGGCGTACCGCGCTGCGCCGTTATGCCGAGCCGGAAGAGGTCGCGCACATGACGCTGTCACTGTGCATGCCGGCCGCGGGCTTCGTCACCGGCGCGACGCTGCCGGTGGACGGTGGCCTTACGATTCGCAACGCCTGAGGGCCGCGGCTGGTGCGGCGGCGGCGGCCCGGGTGATCGAACCGGCGGCAGGCCCGCCCACCGCGATGGGCGGGGCGCGCCGGGCGATCAGTTGACGGTGCGGGTGGGGATCTGGTTGAAGGGCAGGCCGCGGTCGGCGCGCATGTCGGCCGGCAGGCCCAGCACCCGCTCGGCGATGATGTTGCGCAGGATCTCGTCGGTGCCGCCCTCGATGCGGGTGGCCGGCGAACGCAGCAGCATCGCCTGGAAGCGGCCCGCGGCCTCCACGGTGGCGGGGTCGTTCATCACCCCCGCCTGCCCCTGCAGATCGAGCGCGAACATCGCGATCTCCTGCAGCGTCTGGCCCGCGACCAGCTTGCCGATCGAGTTCTCGGGCCCGGGGGTTTCGCCGCGCGACAGCGCCGAGATGCTGCGGTACGCGGTGTAGCGCAGGCCGCTGGTGCGAACCGCCCAGGTGGCAAGCTTTGCGCGCACGGCCGGATCGTCGATCGCGAGCCCGCTGCCGGTGTCGAAGCGACTGCAGAAGTCGAGCAGCTCCGGGAAGCCGGTGGGCATGCCCGCGCCGATCGACAGGCGCTCGTTCATCAGGGTGGTGAGCGACACCTTCCAGCCCTGGCCGGGGACGCCCAGGCGCTGGTCGTCGGGGATACGCAGATCGGTGAAGAAGACCTCGTTGAAGCCCGACTGGCCGTTGACCTGCTTGATCGGGCGCACCTCGATGCCGGGGCTCTTCATGTCGATGAAGAACATGGTGAGGCCGTCGTGCTTGGCCACACCGGGGTCGGTGCGGGTCAGCAGGATCGCATGGTCGGAGTAGTGGGCGCCGCTGGTCCAGATCTTCTGGCCATTGACGACCCAGTGATCGCCCTGCTTCTCGGCTCGGGTGCGCAGGCCGGCGAGGTCCGAACCCGCCACCGGCTCGGAGAAGAGCTGGCACCACACCGACTCGCCGGAGGCCAGCGGCGGCAGGTAGCGGCGCTTCTGGTCCTCGGTGGCGTAGGTCATCATCGTCGGGGCGCACATGCCCTGGCCGATCAGGAAGGGCGAGGACAGCTTGCCGTAGACGCCCTCCTCCTGCTGCCAGATCACCCGTTCGATCGGCGTGGCGCCACGGCCGCCGTACTCCTTCGGCCAGTGCAGGCAGGCCCAGCCGCCGTCGAACTTGCGCTTCTGCCAGGCCTTGCCGGCGGCGAGCACGTCGCCGCGACGCAGCGCGGGCTGGCCGAAGCCGGCGGTCTCGAGTTCGTCGCGAAGTTCGTGCGGCGCATTGTCGTGGATCCAGGCGCGCGCCTGCGCGCGGAATTCGGCTTCCTGGGGGGTGTCGGCGAAATTCATGGCGTCGTCCTCGTTCGGATGTCCGCGGATGTCGATGGATGGGTTCGAGTCGGTTCCGGGGGCGCGGCCAGCGGGTCGCGGCCTCAGGCCGCGCGCGCCGCGCGCAGCCGCTCGATCAGGCGATCCTCCCAGGCCGACAGCGGGCCCAGGGCGAGCGCGAGCAGGTTCGAGCGACGGTAGTAGAGGTGGCAGTCGAACTGCCAGGTGAAGCCCATGCCGCCGTGCACCTGGATGTTGTTGCGCGCGCAATGCTGGAAGGCCTGCGTGGCGCTGACCCGCGCGGTGGCCGCGGCCTGCGGCAGTTCGTCGGCGTCGTTGGACAGCGCCCAGGCGGCGTAATAGGCGTTGGAGCGGGCGAGCGTGGCCGATACATACATGTCGGCGAGCATGTGCTTGATGGCCTGCATCGAGCCGATCGGGCGGCCGAAGGCGAAGCGCTCGAGCGCATAGTCGCGCGCCATCTCGAGCGCGCGGTCGGCGCCGCCAAGCTGCTCGAAAGCCACCAGCACCGCGGCACGATCGAAGACCCGCTCGATCAGCGCCCAGCCCTCGCCCGTCGCACCCAGCGGCTCGGCCGGCGCGCCATCGAAGACCAGCCGCGCATGGCTGCGGGTGGGATCGATCGTGCTGACCACCTCGCGCGAGACGCCCGGCCCCTTCAGATCGACGAGGTATAGCGAGATCGCGGTGTCGCCCTCGGCATCCAACGCCGCGACCACCGCGACATCGGCGATGTCGCCGTCGGCGACCGCGACCTTGGTGCCGGCGATCCGAACCGCACCGGCCTCGCGGCGCGCGCGCGTCGCGATCGCACCGGGCATCACGCGGCCCGGCCCCTCGGCCAGCGCGAAGGCGCCAATCGCGGTGCCGGCGGCGAGCGCCGGCAGGCGCGCGGTCTTCTGCGCCTCGGTGCCGGCAGCGAGAAGGAACTCCGCGACCAGCGCGATGCTCGACAGCCAGGGCACAGGCGCCACCGCGCGGCCGAGTTCCTCGGCGATCACGCAGGCCTCCAGGTAACCCGCACCCAGGCCCCCGTAGGCCTCGGGGATCGACGCGCCGAGATAGCCGAGCTCGCCAAGCCCGCGCCACAGTTCGGCGTCGTAAGACTGCGGGCCATCGAGCACCGCGCGCACGGCGTTGCGGTCGCAACGATCGGCAAGGAAGCGGCGAACCTGTTCCTTCAGCTGCTTCTGGTCGGTGGAGAAGTCGAATTCCATGGCGAAAGCGTCCGAATGGGTGTCGGCGATGAAGCCAGACGTCGCCGTGGATGGTAGACGATGGGCGCGCCGCCATCGAAGACCGCACCGCGGGCGCGGGTCCGAAAGCGCGGGCCTGCGGATTGGCCGCCCGCACCACGGCTGACCATAATCGGGGCGCGCCGGCGGCCTCGGCAGGCCTGTGCCGGCCATCCACCCACGAGAACAGGTTCCGACATGACCCAGAGACTCTGCGAAGGCCGCGTGGCCATCGTCACCGGCGCCGGCCGCGGTATCGGCCGCCAGTACGCCCTGATGCTCGCCGCGCACGGCGCGCGCGTCGTCGTCAACGACCTCGGCGGCGCCCGTGACGGCACCCCCGGCCAGGACGAGGAGCCGCCCGCCGAGGCGGTGGTGCGCGAGATCCGCGCCGCCGGCGGCGAGGCGGTGGCCAACCGCGAGAGCTGCGCCGACTGGAAGGCCGCCGGCCGCATGATCGAACAGGCGGTCGACACCTTCGGTAGGCTCGACGTGCTGGTCAACAACGCCGGCATCCTGCGCGACCGCATGCTCACGAACATGACCGAGGAGGAGTGGGACGCGGTGATCGCGGTGCACCTGAAGGGCACCTTCGCGCCGATGCACCATGCCGCCAACCACTGGAAGAATCGTCACAAGGGCGGCGAAACGGAGGTTGCCGGCCGCGTCATCAACACCACCTCGGTGTCGGGCGTGTTCGGCAATGTCGGGCAGGCCAACTACGGTGCGGCCAAGGCCGGCATCGCCGCGATGAGCATCATCGCCGCGCGCGAGCTGCGCCGCTACGACGTCACCGTCAACGCGATCTCGCCGCACGCCTACACCCGGATGACCGCCGACCTGCGCGCGCAGACCGACGAGGAGATCGAACTGCGCGACCCGAAGTGGATCGCGCCCATCGTGGTGTGGCTCGCCAGCCGCGAGAGCAGCCATGTGACCGCCCGGGTGATCGACGCCGGCGGCGGCAGCTTCGGCGTGATGGAGGGCTGGCGCCTGGGCCCGACCACCCCGCAGGTGGCCGACCCGCGCGAGGTGGGCCCGCTGCTCACGGCGATGGTGAAGCAGGCCCAGCCCAACATGGGGATGAACGCGAAGCCGGCGGAGATCTGAGGAGACACGCCGGGGACGGGCATCCCTGGCCGTGGCGGCGACATCGCCGAGCTCGACCTGTCGGCGCGGGGGATCCGCGCTCGCTAGCCCACGACCCCCGCCTCCCGCAGCGCCGCCACCGCCTTCGCATCCATCCCCAGCCCGACCAGCAGCTCGTCGGTCGCGCCGCCGAGCGCTGCGGTGCCCTCGTACTCGCCCGGCGTCGCGGCGAACACCGCCATCGGGCCGTGCCGCCGGTAGTCACCCCACTCGGGATGCCGGGCGGGCACGGTGAGCGACTCGGCGCGCGCCTGCGGGTCGTTCAGGAACCAGGCATCGGGCAGCGCGCCGTCGGCCCGCACGCAGCCCACGCCGTGCGGGGCGAGGCGAGCCTCCCAGTCGTCCGCATGTCTGCCGGCGAACATCGCGGCAAGCGCCGCGGCGACCGCGGCAGACGCAGGCCCGGTGGCCGCGTCCGCACCGGCGTCAGCCCGCGCCCCCGCTGCTCGACCGCCCGCCTGCGCCCCTGCCGCTCGACCGCTCGCCTGCGCGAACGATACCGCGGGCACCCCCGCCATCGACGGCCCCAGCCGTTCGCGCATCCGCGCCCACGCGGCCTCGTCGTTCAGCCCCAGGAACACCCAGCCGGTCGCGCACGGATACAGGCGCCACAGCGCATGCAGGCCGAGACCCTCGCGATCGGGTAGCGGCCGCTCGGGCTTGCCTGGCCAGTCGATCGCATCGTCGAAGTTGGCCCATGCGTTGGCGCCGAACATGTCGACGAAGATCGCCTGCCCGGTGCCCAGGCGCTCGCGCGCGGCAAGTCCGAGCATCGCCGCCGAGGCGATCACCAGCGAGGTGTTGGGGTCGGGATTGACCTCGTTGGCACGCATCAGCCGGCGCGCGGTCTCGCGCAACGCCGCCTCATCCATGGGTCCGGTGTCGGGCGCGCCGCCGATGTGCCAGAGCACACCGCCAAGCGCCGCGCCGGGAATCGGATGCGTCGAGGGCCGCAGCGCCCCCGGACCCGCCGGGCCGTAGCCGTTGGCCGACACATGCACCAGGCGCGGGTTCAGCGCCGACAACGTCGCCCAGTCCAGGCCCAGCCGCTCGGGCACGCCCGGACGGTAGTTGTGGATGAAGATGTCGGCGCCGGCGATCAGCCGGTGCGCGATCTCGCGCGCCTGCGGACGCTTCAGATCGAGCGCGATGCTGCGCTTGCCGGAGTTGACGCGCGCCGCGCCCAGCCCCGGCGGCATGCCGCGGAAGGGATCGCCGTCGAGCGGCTCGAACTTGATCACGCGCGCGCCCATGTCGGCGAGCATCGCGGCGCCGAAAGGGGCGGCGATGATGGTTGCGGCCTCAACTACCGTGATGCCAGCCAGCGGCGGGGGCCGACGCAGCGCCGGCGCGGCGGGGCCGGCCGGGTCCGCCGCACTGCCGGCATCGACCGCTCTGCCCGCTCCTCGACCACCGCGGCCGTCGGCCACGCCGCACGCACCGCCGGCGCGCTGCGCAAGCCACGCGGCGACCTCGCTATCGTGCTCGCCCACCCCCGGCACCCGCTCGCCCACCCTGCCCGGCGTGCGGGTAAGCCGCGCGAGCAGCCCGAGCTGACGGCCCGAATCGCCATAGGGCACCACATGACCGTTGGCCACGAGATCGGGATCCTCGAGCGCCTGCCGGGTGCTCTGGTAGGGATGCGAGGCCACGCCGCCGTCGGCGACGAACAGGCGCTGCCACTCGTCGGCGCTGCGCTGCTGCAGGCGCGCGAGCATCAGGCCGCGCAGCCGCTCGCGGGGCTCGTCGGGCCACTGTTCGGTGGGACCGCTCACCCCCAGCGCGTCCATCTCCGCGGCCAGCCCGATCGCCTCGATGAAGCTGCGGAACAGGTGCGGCAGCAGGTTGCCCATCTGCAGCCATCGGCCGTCGGCCGCGCGCAGCGGATGGTAGTTGAGCGTGGGCATCGCGGTCATCGGGTCGGGCGGTGCGGGCAGCTCGGGCTCCCCACGCGCGCGCAGCTGGGCATTGACCTGCGTGCCGAGCACGTTGTTCATCTCGTAGGCGAGCAGACCGCGCGCCAGCGAGGTCTCGACCACCTGTCCCACCCCGTCGCGATCGCGCGCGCGCAGCGCCGCCAGCACCGACGCGAGCAGCGCCTGCGAGGCGGCATGCGTGGCCACCTGCAGCGCCGCGTAGACCGGGCCCGGCCGCGAGGCCGAGCCCCGGAACTGCAGCATGCGGCCGACCTTGGCGGCCACCAGCGCCTCGCTCGCCGGATAGCCGGCGTACGGACCGCGGCGCCCGAAGGCGCTGACCCAGCCGATCACGAGTCGCGGGTTGAGCGTTGCGAGCGCCTCATCGCTCAGGTCGGCAAGACGCTCGATCGGGCCGCGGATCCAGAGGTCGGCGGCGCGCGCGAGCGCCGCGATGCGCTCGGCCTCGGCGACGGCACCCCGACCACTCTCCCCGGCCGCCGGCGCCGCACCCTGATCGCTCTGCCCGGCGGCGAGCACCACACTGCGCTTGCCGCGCAGCCACAGCCGCGCACCGGGCGTGGCCCGCCACGGATCGCCCCCCGGGGCCTCGAGCTTGATCACCTGTGCACCGAAATCCGCGAGCACCATCGTGGCCAGGCCCGCCATCGGGCCCTCGCTCTCGTCGACCACCACGATGCCCTCCAGCGGCAGCCTCCCGCTGCCTTCGCCCTGCTGCGTGCTCATCCCCGTCTCCCGATCGACACCGCCCCCGCGCGGGCGGGCACCGCGATTAGCGCATGCCGATGCACGACGCGCGAGGCGCCGGTCACGGCAATTGGAAAGCCGGCCGAAAAGCCGGATGGACAGCGCAGCCGCCTCGGCCGATCATCCGCTTCACCCCCGCAAGACGATTCCAAGGAGACAGGAAACATGGTCCAGACCTCGCTGTTCGACCTCACCGGCAAGGTGGCGCTGCTCACCGGCGCCTCCAAGGGCATGGGCAAGGCGATGGCGCAGGCGCTCGCCGAGCACGGCGCGCGCGTGATGATTTCGAGCCGCAAGCTCGACCAGTGCCAGGCGGTGGCCGACGAGATCAACGCGAACTGCGGCGCCGGGCGCGCGCTCGCCTTCGCCTGCAACGCCGGCTACAAGGAGCAGCTGCAGGCGCTGGTGAACGCCACCCGCGAGAAGCTCGGCCCGATCGATGTCGTGGTGGGCAACGCCGGCATCAATCCGTTCTACGGCGGCATGTTCGAGATCAGCGACGAGGCCTACGACAAGATCATGGCCACCAACGTGCGCTCGAACCTCTGGCTGGCGAAGATGGTCGCCCCGGACATGGCCGCCAAGGGCTCGGGCTCGATGATGTTCACCGCCAGCGTCGGCGCCTTCGGCCCGTCGCTGACGCTGGGCACCTACAGCATTTCCAAGATGGCCCTGATCAGCCTGGTGCGCAACCTCGCCGCCGAGCTCGGCCCGCAGGGCATCCGCGCCAACGCGATCTGCCCGGGCCTGATCCGCACCGACTTCGCCCAAGCGCTGTGGGACAACCCGGCCGGCGAGAAACGCGCACGCGAGGCGATCCCGCTGCGCCGCCTGGGCGAGGCCGACGATCTCAGGGGCCTGGCGGTGTTCCTCGCCTCGGGGGCGAGCGGCTACATCACCGGCCAGGCGATCACGATCTGCGGCGGCAGCCACATGCGCGCCTGACCGGAGCCTCGACATGACCGCACCGGCCCGCACGATCAACACCGTCCTGGGGCCGGTCGCGCCCGAGGCCCTCGGCTTCACGCTGGTCCACGAGCATGTGCTCGTGGCCGCGAGCGGCCTGTACCAGAGCTATCCCGACCTGCTCGGCCGCGGCCCCGAGGCCCGCGCGATCGAGTCGCTGAAGCGCGCGAAGGCCGCCGGCATCGACACCATCGTCGATGCCACCACCTTCGACCTCGGCCGCCACGCGCCCCTGCTCGCCGCGGTCTCGCAGGCTTCGGGCGTGAACATCGTCAACGTCACCGGCTGGTGGCTCGACGTGCCGCGCTTCATGCGCGGCGTGGGGCCCAACCAGATGGCGCGCGAGTTCGTGCGCGATATCACCGAGGGCTTTCGCGGCACCGGCATCAAGGCGGGGCTGCTGAAGTGCGCGGCCGACATCGACGGCGTGACGCCGCCGCTCGAGACCATGGCGCGCGCGGTGGCCCGCGCGCATCGCGAGACCGGACTGTCGATCATGGTGCACTCGCACCCCGGCACGCAGCTCGCGCGCCGGCAGATCGAGATCCTGCGCGAGGAAGGCGTCGACCTCACCCGCGTGAAGATCGACCACTCGAACGACACCACCGACCTCGAGTACCTGCAGTGGATCCTCGACCAGGGCTGCTGGCTGGGGCTGGATCGCTACCCGGGGCGGCTGGTCAGCCCGCGCCAGCGCACCAACACGATGAAGGCGCTGATCGATCTGGGCTACGCCGACCGGCTGTGTCCGTCGCACGACTGCATCTGCATCCACATCCACAACGAGCGGCCCGACGGCACGATCCCGGAGCAGCACGACTACTACAAGGGCAACCCCGACCAGTACCTGTTCATGCACCGGCAGGTGATCCCGCAGCTGCGCGAGATGGGCGCCACCGAGGCGCACATCCATACGATGTTCGTCGACAACCCGCGCCGCTTCCTGAGCGGGGGCTGAGCGGGCAGCCGGGCCCGGCCACGCCCGCGCGCAGGCCGGGACCCGGTCCCGGCGCCCGCTCAGGCGAACTCGAACCAGGCGTTCGACACCACCACCTGCTCGCCCACCCGCGCCTCGAACACCACGCGACCGGGCGCCTCGCGCCAGGCGAGCACCCGCAGCGTGTCGCCGGGATACACCGGCGACGAGAACCTCACCTTCAGGCGCCGGAAGCGCGAGGGATCGCCATCGCACAGCGTCGCGAGCAGCAGCTGCGCGCAATGGCCGAAGGTGCACAGGCCGTGCAGGATCGGCCGCTCGAAACCACCGAAGCGCGCGGCCTCCGGGTCGATATGCAGCGGGTTGTAGTCGCCGGAGAGCCGGTAGATGTGGGCCTGATTGCTGGCGATGCGCGCGCTCGCCTCGTGGTCGGGCGCGCGCGCCGGCACCTCGAGCTTCGCGGAGTAGGTGCGCCCCAGGCCCTCGAAGGGCTCGATGTCGCCCAATCGCTCGACGCCGCGGCGAAACGATCCGTTGGCCATTCGCACGCAGACCCGATCCTGCGCATCGAGCACCTCGCTCTCGCACTCGACCAGGCCGTTGCCCTTGCCCCGCGGATGCACGCCGATCACCCGCGATCGCACCCGGACCTCGCCGGCGAGCGGCAGCGGATGCAGCATCTCGAGGTAGCGCTCGGCGTCGATGTTCAGCGGCCCCGGCGACGGCGGGATCGCGACGGGATCGATCGGCGCGCCGGCGCTGCCCCAGCGGATCGGGAAGGTCGGGAAGACCGCGAAGCCGGGATGCTTCTCGAAGGTGAATCGCAGATCCTCGAGCCCGATGCCCACCGCGTACAGCAGCACGTCGCGGTTGTCGTAGCGGATGGGCACCGGCTCGCCCCAGGGGCCGGGTTGTCCGCCGGGCAGCACCGCGGCAGGGGTGTAGCGCGCCATATCGTCTCCTCGCAAGGTTGTCGAGTGCCGTCGTCCGGTCGGCCTGGCCGGCGCGTCCGGACTGTTCGGGACGATGGTACGGGCGTGGTGCGCGCCATCGACGCCCGGTCCGGGCGCGCCGTTCCAGATACCCGACCACCCGATTGACCGCGACGCGCGCGGCGCGTGACAGTCGGCCCCGACCTCTTCTCCCGAAGGACGAGCGATGACGATGACGATCCTGTGGCCGCGCGCCTATCCCGACGACCGCGCGCCCGAGCTCGGCGCGATCGGCAATGATTTCGAGGCGGTGTTCTGCGCCGGCTTCGATGCGGTGACCGACGCGCAGTGGGCCGCGGCCGATGCGGTGGTGGGCCCGGCCATTCCGGCGAAACACATCCCGAAGATGACCAGGTGCCGCATCTACGTGAAGCCGGCGGTGGGCTTCGACGATGTCGAGCTCGCGATGATGAGCGAGCTCGGCATCCCGGTGTGCAACACGCCGGACTACGGCACCCGCGAGGTCGCCGACCACGCGATCGCGCTGATGCTGACGCTGACCAAGAGCATCGCCTTCCACGACGAGAGCCTGCGCGCCGACCTGAAAGGCAACTGGCGCCCGGCGCTGAACCCCTACGGCAAGCGGATGGCCGACTGCACCTTCGGCGTGGTGGGCGCGGGGCGCATCGGCACCGCCGCGATGCTGCGCGCCAAGGCCTTCGACATGGACGTGGTCTTCTTCGACCCGCATCAGCCCAACGGCCATGAACTCGCGCTGGGGGTGCGCCGCGCTGACTCGCTCGCCGAGCTGATGAGCCAGTGCGACATCGTCAGCGTGCACGCGCCGCTGAACGACGACACCCGCAAGCTGATCGGCCGCGAGGCCTTCGCGGCGGCACGGCGCGGCATGATCCTGGTCAATACCGCGCGCGGGCCGATCGTCGACATCGACGCGCTGCACGACGCGATGAAGGACGGCACGGTGCTCGCCGCGGGCCTCGACGTGCTGCCCCAGGAACCGCCCTCGACCGACAGCCCGCTGGTGGGCGCATGGATGCGCAACGAACCGTGGATCCGGCACCGGCTGCTGGTCACGCCGCACTCGGCCTTCTACACGCCCGAGAGCATGCGCGACATCCGGGCCTTCTCGGCACGCACCGCGGCGCGCTACCTGCGCAGCGGCCGCCTGGAGAACTGCGTGAACACGGCGCTGCTGAAGACGCGGCGGGCTTGAGCGCTGCCGCGCGCTGACGTGCAGCTACTCGCCGTGCGTCACCAGCGCAAGGCCGGGTTCGGCGAGTAGCAAGCCCCTCAGATCGTCGCGTCGCGCAACATCTCGCGCAGGCGGAACTTCTGGATCTTGCCCGAGGGCGTCGCCGGCATCGCCTCGCGCAGCACCAGGCGCTCGGGGATGTACTGCAGCGCCACCTTCTGTTCCTTCAGGAAGGCGACCATGCCGGCGAAATCCAGGGACTGCCCCGGCTTGGGCACCACCACCGCGCAGGCCCGCTCGCCCAGGCGCTCGTCCGCGTAGGCCACGATCGCGACCTGCGCGACCGCCGGGTGCCGGTAGAGCAGCGACTCGATCTCGACCACCGGGATGTTCTCGCCGCCGCGGATGATGACGTCCTTGCTGCGCCCGCTGATGCGGATATAGCCGGCCTCGTCCATGCGCGCGAGATCGCCGGTGTCGAACCAGCCCTCGGCGTCGGTGTTGTTCCACTGCGGCCTGCGCAGGTAGCCACCGAAGTTCGAGCAGCCGCGCACCAGCAGCCGCCCGATCGCGCCGGCCGGCAGCGGCGCGCCGGCTTCGTCGGCGACCCGCAACTCCATGCCCGGCAGCGCGCAGCCGTCGGTCGTGAAGGCGCGCTCGTCGTCGTCGTCCAGGCGGATCAGCGTGACCGCGCCGTTCTCGCTCATGCCCCAGGCCGACACGATCTTGCTGCCGAGCACGCGGCGCGCCTGCTCGACCAGCGGACCGGGAATGGGCGCGCCGGCGCACAGGAAAGTGCGCAGCGTGGGCACGCCGGTGCTGTCTTCCTGGACCACGCGGGTGAGGTCGGTCAGAAAGGGCGTGGAGGCCATCGTGAAGCTCACGCCCTCGTCGCGGATCAGCGCGATCGCGCGGCGAGGGTCCCAGACATCCTGCAGCACGGAACTCGCGCGCAGCATCACCGGCATCATCAGCCCGTACATGAAGCCGGTCTGGTGCGCCATCGGCGAGGCCATCAGCACCACGTCGTCCTCGCCCAGGGCCAGGCGCTGCGCGTAGGGCACGATGTTGGCCATCAGCGTGTTGGCGCTGTGCATCACGCCCTTGGGCTCGCCGGTGGTGCCCGAGGTGTAGATCAGCTGCGTGATGTCGTCGGGGCCCGGGCGGCTTGCGCTCAGGATGCTCGCGGCGTCGGGCTCGTTCTCCCAGGCCGGGCCGGCCAGCAGCGCCTCGAAGCTGTCGGGCCCCTGCCCGCCGACCACCACGACGCGCTCGAGCGTCGGCAGCGAGGCCTGCAGCCCGCGCGCCATCGCCTCGTGATCGAAGCCGCGAAAGACGCTCGGTACGACCAGCACCTTCGCCTCGCCGTGGCGCAGCATGAACGACAGCTCGCGTTCGCGGAAGATCGGCATCAGCGGGTTGAGCACCGCGCCGATGCGCGAACAGGCGAGATACAGCGCGGTGAACTCCCAGCCATTGGGCAGCTGCATCGCGACGACGTCGTTGCGGCCGACGCCCAGGCGCGCGAGGCCCACCGCGATCCGGTCGGCCATGCGCGCGAGCTCGCGCCACGTGAAGCGACGCATCTCGCCGCTCTCCAGGCGCAGCGCGGTGAGCGCGAGCTTGTCGGGGCAGCTGGCGACGCAGGCGTCGAGTTCGTCGTTGATGGTGCGGTCATGCCACCAGCCGCGCGCGATACTCTCGGCGCGACGGGGAGCGAGCAGGATGGCATCGAATTCCATGGGGTGTCTCCTCCGGATGGATGGTCTGCACTCAGGCGGGCACGGCCTTGCGGCCGGCGCGGGTGCGAGCGATGACAGTCTTCATGATCTGCGCGGTACCGTCGCCGATCTGGAAGCCGAGCACGTCGCGCAGCCGCTGCTCCATCGGCCCGCGGTCGTAGCCGGCGTGGCCGTGCATCAGCAGGCACTGGTGGATGCAGTCGTAGGCGAGCTTCGGGGCCCACCACTTGCACATCGCCGCCTCGGCGCTGTGGGCGTGGCCGTGGTCCTTCAGCCACAGCGCCTGCAGGCACAGCAGCCGCGCGGCCTCGACCTGGGTGTCGAAGTCGGCGAGCGGGTGCGACACGCCCTGGAAAGCCGACAGCGGCTTGCCGAAGGCTTCGCGCTGCGCGACCCAGGCCCAGGTCTCCTCGAGCGCGACCCGGGCCACCGCCAGCACCTGCAGGCCGATCAGCGCGCGCGAGAAATCGAAGCCCTGCATCACCTGCACGAAGCCGCGGTTCTCGTCGCCGAGCCGGTGGCTGGCGGGCACCCGGACATCGTCGAAGAACAGCGAGCCGCGGCCGATCGCGCGCTGGCCGTGGCAGTCGAAGCGGCTGCGGGTCAGCCCGCGCACATCGCCGGGCACCAGCAGCGCGGTGACGCCGTGCGCGCCCGATTCGACCGACCCGGTGCGACCGAAGACGACGATGGCGTCGGCCTGATCGGCGGCCGAGATCGAGGTCTTCTCGCCGTTGATGATGTACTCGTCGCCAACACGCTCGACGCGCACCCGCAGGTTGGCGGCGTCCGACCCCCCTCGCGGTTCGGTCAGCGCGATCGCGAGCAGGGCCTCGCCCGCCACCAGCCGCCGCAGCCACGGGCCGACCACCTCGGGGTCGCCATGCTCGGCGAGGATCTGGCCATTCAGCGAGGCGAGCAGGTTGATGTAGGACAGGCTGAGGTCGGCGCGGGCGATCTCCTCGTGGATGACGCCCGCCGCCAGGCAGCCCAGACCCTGCCCGCCGAAGGCCTCGGGCAGTTCCGGCGCGATGAAGCCCATCGCGCCCATCTCGCGCATCAGCGCGCGGTCGAGCACGCGGGTGCGGTCGCGCTCCTGAAAGCCGGGCGCCACGCGCTCGCTCGCGAAGCGCCGGGCGTGGCCGGCGAGCGCGGCGAGGTCCTCGTCGAGGTAGGGATTCGGCGTCATGGCCCGGGTCCTACTTCGCGTACCGGCGGAACTCGGGCTTGCGCTTTTCCTTCAGCGCGGCGACACCCTCGCGCGACTCGTCGGTGTCGTAGTAGAGCTTCAGCGCATACATGCCCATGCCAGCGATGCCGGCCTGGTGCGCGGTGTCCATGTTGAAGCTGCGCTTGGCGATCGCGATGGCCGTCGGGCTGCGCTCGCAGATCGTCTCGGCCCACTCCTGCACCGTGGCGTCGAGCTGCTCGTGCGGCACGCAGA
>JBIIHU010000249.1:0-5499 GCA_044235405.1 Burkholderiaceae bacterium | reverse complement strand
GGCGGCCTGGGCGAGATCCACGGGGGCGATGTTGCCGCGCTGCAGGTCGGCCAGCGCGGCGGGCAGCTCGGCCTTGAGCGCGGCCACGAACTCGCGGCGCGTGGCGGTGGGTGCCGTGGCCGGGCGCTTGCGGCAGACGAGGACGATGCTGGAGGCGAGGGCGGCGATCGTCTTCTTCAGATTCCCTGTGTATTCAGTGCGCATCGGCCAAGTGCCACTGATGCCGAATCCTGCGCAGATCACAGCATCCAGAAAGGTCTCCCAGCCCGTGCTGGCCGTGCCTTCGACGGTCTCGGTCTCCGACTGCTTGAAAGCGTAGTAGATGGTGACGGGGAAGGCGGGATGCGACTGCTCGGCGAGACGGTGCATTGCCTTCGTCATGCCATCGAGGAAGAACGTCTCAGCCTTCTCCCTGCTGCCGTGACGATATGGCGTGGCGACGAGTTCCTCGGCCTTGGGCACGGCGAGGGTGGCGAAGAGGTCGGGGAAGATGGACCTCAGCGAGCGGCGCAGCCACACATAGAAGAAGTCGGACAGGTCGGCATATCCGATGTTGTCGTAGTAAGGCGGATCGGTGGAAACGAGCTTATGCGCACTGACAGACTGCGATGCAGCGTCTGCGTGATGCGATGCGCCTTGTCTTCCAATGCCTAACGCTTCAAGCATTTTCGCGGCCTGTTCAATACCGAGATCCCAGTTCCCCGACGAAGTGCTGAGAGGGTTCGCCTCACAGTAATCCCAAACCATGGGGAGTGCATGTCGCCCGAAAGTCGAGATCATCTTCTCTGTGCTCAGACTCCATGCACATATTGACGACCAGTAGTTCGCTCCCTTGTCTGCCGCAAAAGCCAAATACACCCCCACCGCCTCGGCGTAGGCGGTGGCGCCGGTGCCGCCGTCGCGGAGGGGTTTGGGGTCGTCGGGGAGGCCGGCCTTGAGGGCGTCGTGGCGGACCTGCTGCATCGCCTCGCCCACGAGGTCGGAGAAGGTCGTCAGCGCCACCAGCTGGCGGGGGGTGAAGAGGTCGCCGTAGGTCTCAAGGCCGTATTGCACCGTCCAAAAGTTACGTGGGTCATCAGGTAACGAGCCTTCCGGCTGCCATACCGGCTCAGCATTTCGCGCCGCAGCCTCATGCTCTGCCGTCGGCGCGAGATAAACGCGGCCACGTGTCCCTTCCGCGACGACCGCCATCAGACGCGCCCCCATACGACCAACCTTGCCCTCTGCCTTGATGTAGTCGCCCGCCATCGGCGTCTTCGACATCAGGCACTCGAAGTTCGCGCCGCGCGACAGCTTCGTCCCGCTCTTCGCTCGCTCCGCATCCCTGGGCTTGCCCACCTTCACCGTGAATCGATACCCACCGCCCTCGATCACCGGCTCGACATATGCTTCCTTGCCCGCCTTGGTGGAGAGCATGAAGGTCGAGGCGAGCGGCACGTCCACCTGGGCGAAGGCCGGGTTGGGGCTCTTCACGGTGCGCGCCCAGAGCCATGCGATCACCGTCAGCTTCTGGCCAACCAGCGGCTTAAGGTCGGGGCGCTCCTGCGCCATCGCCGCGGTGACCTCGATCCTGGGGTAGAGATGGCCGATGCGCTTCTCCGCCTCGTCGCGCATCCACTGGCCGTAATGGCGCACGTCCTCCGCCAGACCTTGCGCGCCCTTCCAATGGACGTGCAGGTCGCGCGCCGGATTGACGGGCGGCTTGCCGGCGAATTTCGGCGGGATCTCGATCATCGCCTTGTTGATCAGCACCGCGACCGGGTTGAGGTCGCTGGCATAGCTCTCGAGCCCCAGGCGCTGGGCCTCCAGCGGCAGGGCGCCGCCGCCGGCGAAGGGGTCGTGGAAGGCGGGCAGCTTGGCGCGGTCGAAGAGCTCCCTCGCGCGCGGATGGTCGGCGTTCTCGGCGCAGGCGCGCCGCCAGCTCGCCCAGATCTCGTCGCGCGCCTTCTGCAGCACCGTCTCGTTGGTGGTGTTCTCCCACTTCACGAGGTCCTCGATGATCCGGAACAGCCGCTCGCGCTCCTTCTCCTGCTTCTTCTCGGTCGGGAACAGGTCGGGCCAGGAGGACGGGTCGTCCACCATCTGCGCGAAGATCACCGCGCGCGCCGCCGCCAGCGGCCGCCGGGCCCACCAGAGATGCAGGGTGCTGGGGTGGCCGTGCCGGATCGACTTCTCGCGCGCCGAGGCGGCGTTGATCGCCTCCAGCGGCAGGGCGACCTCGATCAGCTTCTTCCTCGTCTTCGTCATGTCGTTCACGTCCAGAAGCGTCCGCTCGAATAGATCGGACCGTTGGGATGGGGGCGGCGCCTGAAGGGAGGCTGCGGTGCGGCAAGGAAGCCCTGCGCGTCCTTGTCCTCGGCGAGGCGGCGGAAGCCGTTTCTGCGCAGGGCCGCGGCGGCCGCCTCGGCGGAGGTGAAGTGGAGTTCGTCGAAGACGCCGGACGCGTCGCTGACGAAGAAGACGCGCGAACCGGACGGGCCCGCGTCGACCAGCGCCCAGTTCTGCTGCAGGAAGTCGACGATCTTGAACCAGTAGTCGCGGCTGGAGATGGGGAGGTCCTGGTCGGCGGTCATGACGGCGTCCCCGCCCGTTCGAGCAGGTCTGCGAAGTCGTAGTTGACGCTGGTCACGCCGAAATCGGGCTCGCGCTGGAAGGGGGTGCGGAGATAGCGCACATCGTGCGCGCCATCCTCGCCGAAGGCGACCATGGCGAGGATGAACTCCTCGGGCTTGTTCAGCGAGGTGAGGATCTCGTTGCGGGTCACCGTGATCGTGTCGGCGCCGGCCACGCGGCCCTTGACCTCGATGAAGCGCAGCCGGCCGGTGCCGGGGATGGCGCTCTCGATATCGTAGCCCAATCTCTCGACCTCGCGATCGACGGGGACGAAGCCGAGCCGGCGCTCGACGTCCATCACGATGGCGCGGGCGCGGGCGGCGGAGGCCTGGGTGTCGGCGGGCAGCGACGCTGTCGGGGCCTGCGCGCCGGACATGGCATGGATCAGCCCCGCAGGCACGATGAGCAACCCGCCCAGAACGAAGGGCGGGAGGGGAGAGATCTGGCGCTCGCGGGCGATCTCTTCCATCCGGCGCTGCAGCCTCGCCTGCAGTTCGTCGGCGCGCTTGCGGGCCTCGCCGGAATTGAGCCGGCCGCCAGCCCTGCCGGCGCGCTCTTCGTCCTTGAGCTTCTCGGCGCGGTAGTCCCAGTAGTTGATCTCCTTGGTCAGCCGGTCCTTGACCGCCGCCTCGGTCCGGGCGAGCAGCGCCAGCTTGCGCCCCCGGATCTCGCCGAGATGCTCAGGCACCGCCTTCTCGATGGCGTGGGCTTTGGCCCTCTGCTCGAGATCCGGGCCAATCCAGGCGCATTCCGGCCGGGCGAGGATCGTATCGATCCCCGGCTCAGTCGTGGCGAGCGGGCGGTAGTCCAGATAGGGCGCGTAGTTGACATGGCGCGCGGCGCCGTCGGCGCCGATCTCGACGAAGAGCAGACGCTTGGAGATCACGCGGCGATCGCCGCTCCTGGTCGTTCCGCCGTCCTGGATCGCGTGCTCGAGGAAGAACAGGACGCGCGGCTCGGTGCCCGCGTCGCGCTCGTCGACCAGGACCGTGCCGCGGCGCAGAAGCTCACGATGGCGCTCCAGGGTGATATCGATGACGGCGCCGAGCAACGGATGGCCCGGGCAGATGAAGGCCGCGGGCAACTGGCCCGGCGGTGCGACGAGCCCCTTCTCGAAGGCGACACGCTCATAGCGCGGCAGGACGGGTTCGCCGAGCCCGATCAGCCGATCGCGGCTTCGCACCACAGCCGGGACGTTCGTGATCTCGTAGCGGCGGGTCTCGCGCTGCCGGAGGCTCCCACCCAGACGACGGAAGGCCTCGAGGAAGAAGGACTCGACATAATGGGGCTGGAGGCGCCGCGCCTCGGCGCGCTCCATGTCCGCGCGGATACGCTGGACGCGCGAGGAATCCATCGCATCGGGGGCAAGGGCGTGGTCGTCGAGCAGGTCGCGCAGCCCCTCCTTGTCGAAGGCGTGCTCGACAGCGCGGGTCAGGCGCTCGCGAACCTCGGGCTGGTCGCCATACCGGATCGCCTCGATCAGGAGTTCGCGCAGTGGCCTGCCCTCGAACTGCACCTTGCCCAGCACGTCGAAGACCTGCCCGCCCAGCGCCTCGCGCGCCAGGGCCAGCTTTTCGAGCAGCTTGCGATAGACATCGCCCTCGCGCGTCTCCTCGGCGACGAGGTTCCAGAGATGGCAGACCTCGGTCTGGCCGATACGGTGGATGCGGCCGAAGCGCTGCTCCAGACGGTTCGGGTTCCAGGGCAGGTCGTAATTGACCATCAGATGCGCGCGCTGGAGGTTGATACCTTCGCCGGCCGCGTCCGTCGCCAGCAACACCTGGATCTCCGGGTCGTGACGGAAGGCCTCCTGGGCCTTCATGCGCTCCTCGCGCCCCATGCCACCATGGATCGCCACCACCGCTTGCGGGCGGCCGAGCAGCGTCCCGATCCGCCCCTGGAGGTAGTTCAGCGTGTCGCGGTGCTCCGTGAAGAGCACGAGCTTCTGATGGGGGGAGGATTTCGGCCGCGGCGGCACCGGACGACCGGGATCGTAGCCCGCAGGGTCGGGATCATTGGCCAGCGCATTGGCGATGGCGCCGGTCGTGAAGATCTCGGCGAGCAGATCGGCGAGTTCGCGCCATTTGCGGTCCTCGCCGCTGCGCCGCAGGGTCAATGCCAGCGCCTCGAGCCGTTTCAGGGTCACGATCTCGAGCCGCAGCTCCTCGATGGTGCGCGCAGCAGTCGCCTGATCGACGACCTGCTCCTCGACCTCCTCGCTGTCCGTGTCGGGCGCGTCGTCGATGTCGGCGATGTCCTCGGCGTCGACCAGCGGGACGGTGGCGGCAACGGTGGGCGCCACCTGCCCGGCCCGGTGGAGAAGTTCAAGTTCGCGCAACCTGCTCTCCAGGCGCTCGCGGCGGCGCAGCAGCGACTGGTAGATCGCCTCGGGCGAGGACGCCAGCCGCCGCTGCAGGATGGTGAGCGCGAAGCCGACTGTGCCGGCGCGCTTGTCGTTCTCCAAGGCCTCGGCGCGGTTGAATTCGCCGCGCACATACTCGGTCACTTCCTTGTAGAGGCCGGCCTCGGCGTCGGAGAGCTTGTAGGGGACGGTATGCGCGATCCGCTCCGGGAAAAGCGGCGTGCCATCGAATTTCAGCAGCTTCTCCTTGACCATCCGCCGCATCAGATCGGAAGGGTCGGAGGTATGGGCGCCGTCACGGAAGCGGCCCTCGAAGCGGTCGCCGTCGAGCAGCGCCATGAAAAGCTGAAAATCCTCTTCCTTGCCATTATGCGGCGTCGCCGTCATCAGCAGGAAGTGCCGGGTCAGTTGCGACAGCATCTGCGCGAGGCGGTAGCGCTTGGTGTACTTGACCTCGCCCCCGAAGAAGGTCGCCGAGAGCTTATGCGCCTCGTCGCAGACGACGAGGTCCCAGCGGCAATCCG
>JBIIHU010000248.1:0-5513 GCA_044235405.1 Burkholderiaceae bacterium | reverse complement strand
CCGTATGTGATCTCGGGCATGGTGGCGGCGGGCGGCCTTGCGGCAGCCCTGTCCACCGCCGACGGCCTGCTGCTGACGATCGCCAACGCGCTGTCGCACGACCTGTACTACAAGATGATCGATCCCAACGCGCCCACCGCGCGCCGGGTGATGATCTCCAAGGTGCTGCTGCTGGTCGTGGCCCTGGCCGCCGCCTACGTGGCTTCGCTGAAGATGGCCGACATCCTCTTCCTGGTGTCTGCCGCCTTCTCGCTGGCTGCCGCGGGCTTCTTCCCGGCGCTGGTCCTGGGCATCTTCTGGAAGCGCGCCAGCAAGTGGGGCGCGGTGCTGGGCATGCTGTCCGGCGTGAGCATCACGCTGTACTACATGATCACCACCCACCCGTGGATGCGCGGCCTGTTCAACGTGACCGGCCCGATTCCCGACTACACTTGGCTCGGCATCGCGCCGATCTCGGCGGGTGTGTTCGGCGTGCCGCTGGGCTTCGCGGTGATCGTCATCGTGAGCCTGCTCACGCCGGCGCCCTCGCGCGAGACCCAGGAGCTGGTCGAGCATGTGCGCTACCCCAACCTGAAGGCCGCCTGAGCGGTTTTCCGGATTCGCCGAGGGCCGCCCCGTGCGGTTCTCGGCGCAGTGACCGAAGGCCGCCGCGTGCGGCCTTCGGGCTATTCGGGCGGCCGGTGGCCGTGGCGGCGGCCGGCGGTCAGCGGAAGTCGCGGCTGCGGGCGGTGAGCCGCCCCAGCAGCACGCTGTGGTCGGCGATCCGGCGGGCCACCAGATGGGCGACCTGCCCGCCGGTATGCGGGTCGGTCTGCCACAGCCCCTCGACCGTCATCAGTTGCGCCGCGAGCACCTCGCGGCGATAGCGCTCGAGCACATCGGGCCAGACGATCACGTTGATCGTGCCGGTCTCGTCCTCGAGGGTGACGAAGACCGTGCCTTTCGCGGTGGCCGGGCGCTGCCGGTGGGTGACCAGGCCGCTGGCCCGCACCGGCCTGCCGCTGCGGCCCTGGCGCAGGGTCTCGGCCGGCTGGATGCGCCGGCGCGCGAGCGCCGGGCGCAGCAGCGCCAGCGGATGGCGTCCCATCGGCAAGCCCAGCGAGCGGTAGTCGGCGAGGATCTCCCGGGCTTCGGAGGGGGCTGGCAGCATCGGCATCGGCTCCTCGAAAGGTGCATCGCGCAGCAGCGCCGGCATCGGTCGGATGGCCGCCACCTCCCAGTGGGCGGCCGCACGATGGCCGGCGAGCTCGACGAGTGCGCCGGCATCGGCAAGGGCCTGGAGGTCGCGCTGGCCGAGTTCGGCGGCGCGGGCGAGGTCTTCGACGCTGACGAAGGCAAAGCCGTGGACGGGCTGCTCGGCCAGCCGGCGTGCCCGTGCCGCCACCAGCCGCTGCGCAGCCGCCAGCGACAGGCCGCGCACTCGGGTCAGCCCGAGGCGCACCGCAGGCTGCTGTCGTGCATCGAGGCTGTCGGCATCGTGGCCGTCGAGGAGTGGTCGCGCAGGCGGGGTTTCGAGGCTGCAGCCGATCTCGCTGCACAGCACGTCGACAGGCAGCACGACGACCCCATGCTCCCGGGCGTCGCGCACGAGCTGCGCCGGAGCGTAGAAACCCATCGGCTGGCTGTCGAGCAGGGCCGCGAGGAAGGCGGCCGGCTCGTGGCGCTTGAGCCACGCGCTGACATAGACCAGCAGCGCGAAACTGGCGGCGTGCGATTCCGGGAACCCGTACTCGCCGAAACCCTGGATCTGGCAAAACAGGCTGGCGGCGAACTCGGGTGTGTAGCCGCGCGCGAGCATGCCTTCGGTGAGCCGGCTTTCGAAGGGGCCGAGGCTGCCACGACGGCGCCAGGCGGCCATCGCGCGTCGCAGGGCGTCGGCCTCGCCGGGCGAGAAGCCGGCGGCGAGCATCGCGATCTGCATGACCTGCTCCTGGAAGATCGGCACGCCCAGGGTGCGCTCGAGCGCCGGGCGGATCTCGTCGCGCGGGTAGCTCACCGGTTCCAGCCCCTGGCGCCGTCGCAGGTAGGGATGGACCATGCCACCCTGGATCGGGCCCGGGCGGACGATCGCGACCTGCACGACCAGGTCGTAGAAGCGGCGCGGGCGCAGCCGCGGGAGCATCGCCATCTGGGCGCGTGACTCCACCTGGAACACGCCGACGCTGTCGCCGCGCGCGAGCATCGCGTAGGTTTCGGGGTCTTCGGCCGGGATGTCCTGGATCCGGAAGGGGCGACCTCGGCGCGCGCCGACGAGTTCGAGGGTCCGCCGGATGGCGGTGAGCATGCCCAGAGCCAGCACATCGACCTTGAGCAGGCCCAGCGCGTCGAGGTCGTCCTTGTCCCACTGGATGACGGTGCGTCCGTCCATCGCGGCGTTCTCGACCGGCACCAGGCGCGTGAGGCGATCGCGGGCGATCACGAAGCCGCCGGTGTGCTGCGACAGATGGCGCGGAAAGCCCGCCAGCTCGCCGGTCATGCGAGCCCAGTGCTGCACCAGCGGGGCATCGGGGTCGAAGCCGCATTCGGCCAGGCGTGCGGGATCCGGGCGCTTGCCGTCCCACCAGGCCTGCGACCGGGCGAGCCTGTCGATGCGTTGCGCATCGATGCCCAGGGCCCGGCCGACGTCGCGCAGCGCCGAGCGCGCCCGGTAGGTGATGACCGTGGCCGCCAGCGCGGCCCGCTCGCGCCCGTAGCGCGTGTACAGATACTGGATGACCTCCTCGCGGCGCTGGTGTTCGAAGTCGATATCGATGTCGGGCGGTTCGTTGCGCTCGCGACTGATGAAGCGCTCGAACAGCACGTTCATGCGCGAGGGGTCGACCTCGGTGATGCCCAGGCAGTAACAGACCGCCGAGTTGGCCGCCGAGCCGCGCCCCTGGCAGAGGATGCCGCGCGACTGCGCGAAGCGGACGATGTCGGCGACCGTGAGGAAGTAGGGTTCGTAGCCGAGCTCGGCGATCAGCGCGAGTTCGTGCTCGATCTGGCCGCGAACCCCGGCCGGCATGCCCTCGGGGTAGCGCATGCGGGCGCCGGTTTCGGTGAGTTCTCGCAGCCAGCTGGCCGGCGTGTGCGCCGGCGGGACGATCTCCTGCGGGTACTCGTAGCGCAGCTCGTCGAGCGAGAATCGGCAGGCGGCCGCCACCTCGAGGGTCTGGTCGAGCAGCGCGGCCGGGTAGATGCTCGAGAGCCGCAGCCGGCTGCGCAGGTGCTGTTCGGCATTCGGGGCGCCTGCCAGCCCGAGTTCGGCCACCGGCAGGCCGAGGCGGATGGCGGCGAGCACATCGTGCAGCGCCTTGCGCGAGCGCACATGGAAGTGGACGTCGCCGGCTGCCACCAGCGGCACGCCGGTGTGCGCGCCGGCTTCGCGCAGGCGTTCGAGCAGCGCGGCGTCGTGCCCCCGCAGCAGCAGTTCGACCGCCAGCCAGGCGCGCGCGCCGAAGCGCTCGCGCAGGAAGCGGGCCTGCTGGAGCAGCGACGCGGTGACGCCGTCCGGTGCCGGCGCGTCCACCGGCACGAGCGCGACGAGCGGCGAGGGGGCGAGCAGCGCGAGGCAGCCGGGTACGCCGCCGGCGAGGTCTTCGGCAAGCAGTTGGTAGCTGCCCTTGGCGGCGCGGCGCCGGGCCCGGGTGATCAGCTCGGCGAGATTGCCGTAGCCCTCGCGGGTCTGGGCGAGCAGCACGAGACGCGGCGAGGCGGCGGCCTGCGCGGAGCGCTGCGAGGCCTGCACGGGATGCCGCTGCGGCAACCCGAAGACCTCGTGCAGCGAGAACTCCGCCCCGACGATCAGGGCCAGCGAGGTGCCGCGGGCGGCCAGATGGGCACGCACGACGCCGGCCAGCGAGCATTCGTCGGTGAGGGCGAGTGCGCCATAACCCTGTGCGACGGCGCGCGCGACCAGTTCTTCGGCGTGGGAGGCTCCGCGCAGGAAGCTGAAGTTGCTGATGCAGTGCAGTTCGGCGTAGGGATGCATGGCGATCAAATACTGTGCAAGTATACAGTATCAGGTCATCCGAGGCCTGTGCGAAGGCCGGCACGCCCTGATCGTCCGCCGCCTTGAGCAGGCGCATGGCCCGCCGCCGGGGGCGCGCCACACTGCGGCGATGCGTCCCCAATCGGCGCATCGCCTTGCGTGCAGGAGAGCCCCCGAGTGCCGAAGATCCTGGTCGTCTACCATTGCCGCGGCGGCGGTACGCGGCGCATCGCCGAGGAGATTGCCGAGGCTTTCGGCGCCGATCTCGACGAGATCGTGTCGCGAGCCGCGCCCGAGGCACCCGCGGCCTGGCTGCGAGACGGACTTGGTGCGCTGCTCGGCATGCGGCCTGCGATTCTCGAGCCTGTGCTGCGGCCTGCCGACTACGAACGGCTGGTCGTCGTGTCGCCCGTCTGGTGCCGCCGTCCGGCCGGCGCGGTGCGCAGCTACCTGAGGGCGCAGGCCGGTGCACTGCCCCCGGTCGGGCTGGTGTGCACCAGCCGCTGGCCGGGTGCCGCCCGTGCGCTCGCCGAACTGAGCCGCCTCTGCGATGCGCCGCCGCTCGCCACGCTCGACCTGTGTGCCGCCGAGATCGCGTGGCGACGCTACGGCTCGCGGCTCGACACCTTCCTGCGTGACCTGCAGCGCGCACCGCTCGCGTCGCCGCTCGCGCCGCTGGAAGTGCCGGCATGAGCGAGTCATCCACCACGGCAGCCCTCGTGCCGATGCGCAACGTCGTGCTCTTCCCGAACGTGCTGCTGCCGATCACGGTCGGTCGCGGTCCCTCGGTCGCGGCGGTGCGGCACGCCCTCGATACCCGCACCCCGCTGGCCATCGTCCTGCAGCGCGACCCCGCGGTCGACGAGCCCGATCGCGCCGGCCTGCACGATGTCGGCACGCTCGCGCGGATCGTCCAGCACGGCGGGCGCGACGAGCAGCTGCACCTGATCTGCCAGGGGCTGCATCGCATCCGGATCGGGCCGCTGATCCCGGGCAACCCCTACCTCGCGGTACGCATCGACCCGATCGACGAGCCGCCTGCCGACTCGACCCGACTCGAGGCACTCGGGCTGCAGCTGCGCGAGAAGTCGGCCGAGATCCTGACGCTGCTGCCGGGCGTGCCGGCCGAGCTCGGCCATGCGCTGCAGACGCCGCGCTCGCCCGCGCATCTCGCCGATATCGTGGCCGGTCTGCTCGATGCCGAGGTCGCCGAGAAGCAGCAGCTGCTCGAGACCCTCGATCTCGACGCGCGGATGCAGCACCTGCTGCGCATCGTGTCGCGTCGCATCGAGGTGCTGCGCCTGCAGCAGGAAATCCGCGAGCGCACGCGCGAGCAGATCGACGACCGCGAGCGGCGCTTCCTGCTGCGCGAGCAGCTTCGCACCATTCAGAAGGAACTCGGCGAAAACGGCGACGAGGAGCAGGATACCCGGCAGCTCGAGGAGGCGATCGCCCGAGCCGGCATGCCGCCCGAGGCCGAGGCCCATGCCCGCAAGGAGCTTGCCCGGCTGCGGCGCACGCCCGAGGCTTCCGCGGAGCACGC
>JBIIHU010000247.1:0-5537 GCA_044235405.1 Burkholderiaceae bacterium | reverse complement strand
TCGTTGCCCGAGGCAACCACGAAGACCATGCCGCGGCCGGCGCGTCCCTCGGTGTAGGCCTGCGTGATGAACTGGCCCCAGGTGCGGTCCTCGACCGTACCACCGGCGCCGAAGTTCTCGCTGAAGGCGGCATCGGTGCCCCACGAGTTGACCGAGACCATCGCGCCGGCGGCGATGTTGGACTGAATGACGCGGGCGCTGGCGTCAGCGGGCAGACCGCCACCGATCACGCGCGCCGGTACGATGCGCGCCTCGTGGGCAATGCCGGCGCCACCGAGACCGTTGTTGTCGGTCATGCCGATGATGCCCGCCACGACCGTACCGTGGGCATTGGCCTCGGCGCTCGAAGCGGGACCGAAACCGTCGCCGGTGGTGTCACGCACCGGATCGTAGACCTTGTCGAGCAGGAGGTTGGCGACCATGTCGGGGTGAGCAAGGTCGACCCCGTCGTCGTTGACGGCAACGACGACGCCCGCACCGTCGTAGCGCCCCCAGACCGGTAGCAGGTTGATGTCGATACCGGGACGACCGCGCTGGCCGGTATTGCTCAGATACCACTGCGAGCCGAATAGCGGGTCGTTCAGGAGCTTGGACATGCAGGCAGGCTCCCGTGCGTCGGCAAGGAGCGATTGACGAGGAAGATGGGCAGGCAAACCGCGGGCGGCACGACCTGGTACCTTGGGGAAAGCGCCACGCCCTTCAGCCTTCGGTCGAGTGTGAATGCCGGCAGGTGCGGTGTCAATTCGGGCGCAAGGGTAGACCGCGCGCGGGTAGACCGCGCGCGAAGGGCAGCCGCGCGGGACACCCTGATCAGCGTGTCTGGGTGACGCTCTGGACGATCACGAAGGCGGTCGGGAAGTCGGCCAGCCCGAAACGAGTCGCCGTGGGCAGGGCACCGAGCGCGTCGAGCACCGGAAGACCCTGAACGACCTGACCGAAGACCGCGTAACCGGGCGAGGCCGCGCTCGCGTAGTCGAGCGCCAGGTTGTCGGTCACGTTGAAATAGAACTGCGACGTGGCGGTGTCCGGCAAGCTGGTACGGGCCATCGCGATCGTGCCCCGACGATTCGACAGACCCCGGTTCGTCTCGAGGGGAATCGGCGCAGCGGCTCCGGCCTTGATGGCCGGTGCGGGTGTCAGCCAGCCGCCCTGGGCAATCCCGATTCCGGCGCGAACGACGCGGTGGAAGATCGTGTTGTCGTAGAAACCCGCCTGCACATAGCGCAGGAAGTTGTTCGTCGACAGCGGCGTGGCCGTCGGCTCGAGTTCGATCACGATGGTGCCGAGCGTGGTGGTCATCGTGACCTGCGGCTTGGCCACCGTGAACGAACGATTCGCCAGCACCGCGCCCGAAGGGCTGCGCAGTTCGAGCCCGACGGCGTCGGCGCCAGCCGCAGCCACCGTGCAGCCGACCAGCACTTCGGTGGCGGTGGCCGTGAGCACCGGCGCGGTCTCGGCGCAGCCGCGCAGAACCGCGGTCAGCCCGGCGTCCAGGCCGGTGCCGGTCACGCGGAAGGTCGTGACCTGAAAATAGGAGAGCCTGTCGGGCTGGATGTCGGCAACCGTCGCCGTCGGCGGTGCGTTCACCAGCGGTGCGAAATCGGCGAGGTTGCCCACCACCAGGATCTGCCAGCTGGTGGGCGCCCCGAGCAGCAGGACCCGCTCGCCGCCCTCAACCGCCAGGTAGAGGTCGGTGGCGGGGTAGTAACGGAAGCGAAAGGGGGGCAGATCGTAGGAGGTGGCAGGCGCGGGAAAGAACTGCGGCAGCACACGCTCGGCCCAGCCGAAGAGTGCGTCCGGGGTGATCGTCGGCGAGGCCGAGGGCATCGGGGAGGCCGGCGGGGCGGCCAGTGGCACCGCCGAGCGCGTTGCGGGCGGCATGGCGCGGGCCGTCGCAAGACGCTCGGCGAAGGCCGCGCCGGGATCGCTCGGGCCGCAACCGCCGAGCAGCAGCAAGAGCAGCGCGAAAAACAGGGACATTGAACGGTGCGACGGCAAGGCGCTTTCTCCGGTGACATCGGGTGCGGGCCGAAGCGCGCATCGCGGGCATTGTCTCGCAAGCGGATCGCCTGCGGATGCTGATACCGCATTGCGGGTCGTTGTAGCATCCTGCGCGGGGTGGCCGACCGGTCACCCCGCCGCGTTTTCGCTGAAGGTTTCCAACCGTGACCAAGACCCTGCTGCATGTCGGCTGCGGCCGCAACCGCAAGGACCGAACCACCGCCGCATTCAACACCCCCGAGTGGGAGGAGCGGCGCCTCGACATCGACGAAAGCGTCGCGCCCGACATCGTGGGCACGATGACCGACATGTCGGCGGTGGCGAGCGCCTCGGTCGATGCCATCTTCTCGTCGCACAACATCGAGCACCTGTACCCGCACGAGGTGCCGACCGCGCTCTCGGAGTTCCGCCGGGTGCTGCGCGACGACGGATTCATCGTGATCACCTGCCCCGACCTGCAGTCGGTGTGCGAACTGATCGCCGAGGACCGCCTCACCGAGCCTGCCTACCAGTCACCGGCGGGGCCGATCGCACCGCTCGACATCCTTTACGGCTTTCGGCCGGCGATGGCGCGGGGCAACCTCTACATGGCGCACCGCTGCGGGTTCACGCGCAAGGTGCTCGGGGCCACGCTGCAGGCCGCCGGATTCGGCACGGTGGCGCTGCTGCGCCGCCCTCGGCCCTTCTTTGATCTGTTCGCGCTTGCGACCCCGGCCGCCGGGGCCGACGATCGTGTCAGGGCGCTGGCCGGCGCGCATTTCCCGCGCAGCTGAACCCAGACTCCGCGCCTCTCGGTCGCGAGCCGCCCTCCCCGCGCCGATGCTCAGTGCAGCACGGCCGGTGCAGCGCCGGCTGGCTGCGCCGCGGTTTCGGTCATCCAGGCCGGCCAGCCCTGCATCGGCCACTCGGCCTGCCGGTAGCGGTCATGCACGATGTTCAGCCACTGGCGCAGCGGATTGATCGCGAGATCGATGCTGACCGCCTCCTCGCCAGGCGGCGCGGCGAAGGTCAGGCGTACCAGCGACTCCTCGGTGGTGACATCGATCGAGGACACCAGCCACGATCGCGATGCGCGGGCCGCGTTGACCGGCGGCTGCACCGGCAGCGCGGCGCGCGCCGACTGCTGCGCCATCCCCTGCACGAGTTCGCCCAGACCGGTGGCGATCGAGGCCTGGGGTACCGCCGGCCCCTTGCGCTCGAGCCAGCCGAACAGATGCGGCAGCACGCGATCAAGCAGGCGGCGCGTGATCCAGATGACCACCGCCTGGTCGGGAGCGGTCTCGCCGGCAAGGCGCATGCGGTCTTCGGCGGGCACGTATTCGGTGGTCAGGCGGGTGAGACGCACGATGTTCAGGGTCACGGCGACGTGGCCTTCGACGACGGCAAAGGCGCGGAGCGCCGATTCTAGTACCGGCTTCGGTCAGGCGGGGCCGGCCCCCGCCAGCGCGGTGCACCGCTCGGCGAGCGGGCCGGTGCACTCGTAGTAGCGGTACAGCGAATGCGCCCGCGACAGCCCGAACACACGGCAGCGCAACGCGCCGAAGCAGTGCCGCAGCACCGCCTCGATCTCGTCGGCGGTATTGACATGCTCGTGGCGCATCAGCTCACCGTAGTCGAGGCCGTGGCGCAGGCGGAACTCGAGCCCGGTGGTGAGCTTCCAGCCCAGTGTCCACAGCCACGTGCCCTCGCTGGGCACGCTCGCCCGGAACACGCCGCCGTCGCCGAGCAGCAGGCCGCAGCGGGCCACGAGCCGCGGCAGATCGCAGACATGCTCGAGCGTGGCCACCGACGTGATGCGCCGGTAGCGGTGATGCGCGGGGACCTGCGCGATATCGGCAAACACATGGCGCACTCTCGGCAGATGCGGCGAGCCCTCGTAGAGAAAGGCGAGCGGCTCGACGATGTCGTAGGTGCTTACCGAGGGTTCCCAGGGCAGCTGATTCAGCGTGCCGGCACCAAGCTCGAGCGTCGGCGCATCGGCGCCGCCACCGCCCGCGACATCGGCCGCCACTTGCCGATGCAGCCACGACTCCACCCGCTGGGCCAGCGAAGCCGCCGCCGTGCCGCCCTGCCGGTTCGACGCGTACTGACGCGCGTAGATCGCCGCGATGGCCGGCGGCAGCGGCGGTCTTTGCTTCGGAAATCGGGCGAGGATGTCGTTCATGCGAGCCCAAGGTCAAGCGGCCGCGAGCGCGGGAAAACCGTCTGCAGCGCGGCGGCGTCGAGCCCGTAGACCCGGGCGAACAGGCCGCCGAGCACCGCGCGGTACTCGTTGAGCACCGGCAGGTCGCGATCCTGGTGCAGCGCGCCGGGCGCGATGCTCGCCTGCTCGCCGACGATACGTCCGCCGCGCACGGCGCCCCCGAGCACCCACAGCACGGTACCGTGCCCGTGGTCGGTGCCGCGCGCGCCGTTCTCGCGGAAGGTTCGCCCGAACTCCGAGAGCACCACGACCAGCGTGCGGCGCCATTCGGCGGGGCCGAGCGCATCGGCGAGCGCGAGCAGCCCATCGCCGAGCGCGCGCAGCCGCCCGGCGAGATAGGCGGCCTGCGCCGCATGCGTGTCCCAACCGCCGACGTCGATGAAGCCCAGCGCGTAGTCCGGGCGCTCGCGCATCAGCCGCCCGACGCGGGAGGCCTCGAGCGCGAAGCCCCCGGCCGAGATCGCCTGCCGCGACGCATCGGCCATGTCTCGCGCAAGCCCGGCCTCGAGCTCGCGCCGCAGTGCAAGCCCTTCGCGCACCAGCGGCTCGAGCCGATGCCCGGCGTACATCGCGAGCAGCCGCTCGTCGTGCGCTGCCGCGGCGCGCATCGCGGGCGGGTTCTGCGCGCGCAGACGCGACCCGGACCCGAGCGCCGCGCTGATCACGGGTCGTTGCCCACGCAACGAAACCGGCAGACCCTGCGTGAACGCGATGCCGAGCGCCGGCGCACTGTCTTCGCCGGAAAGTTGCGAAAGCAAGCGATTGAGAAAGCCGCTTCGGCTGTCCGGCCGGCCGGCATCGGACGGCTGGCCGAACTCGATCCAGTCCTGGGCCTCGAAGTGGCTGCGCGACACGAAGCCGGTGCCGGCGAACGGCACGGCGGCAAGCTGTCCGGCCTCCCAGAAGGTGCCCAGCGAAGGGGCGAGCGCGGGCGCCAGCGCCCAGCGGCCATCGAGGCGCATCGACGCCTCGACCTGCTGCTCGGCGACGGGCTCGACGAGCGGCGATGGCGGCTCGGGCAGCGCGATCGTGGGCCGTGCCGCACGGTAGAAGGGCTCGGCATAGGGCACGAGCGCGCTCAGCCCGTCGCAGGCGCCGCGCAGGAAAAGCACCAGCGTGCGCGGGCGCGCGGCCGCACCGGCCGGCGAAGCCCACAGGCGCCAGCTCGCCGCCCCCAGCGGAAGGCCGGCAGCGAGACGCAGGAAATCGCGCCTGCCGCCCGGGCCGATCGACGCGATGCCCTCGACATCGGAACCGGGATCGGCATCGAGATCGACCTCGGAACCGGGATCGGCACCGCAGGCGGCGTGGCGGCCAGGTCGGGACCGAGGCT
>JBIIHU010000246.1:0-5544 GCA_044235405.1 Burkholderiaceae bacterium | reverse complement strand
AAAGCGCACCGCAGGCCACCCTCCTCGTTGCGCCCGTACCAGAGGTCGGCGCCCCGATGCGGGCAACGCGGTGACACCAGCCCCACCCGCCCCTCGGTGTCGCGGAAGGCCAGCAGGCAATCGCCGAGAACCTTCACGCGAACCGGATCGCAGTCGGGATGAGGCAATTCCTCGGAGAGCGCCACCGGCAACCAGAACCGGCGGAAGTAGTCGCCCATCGGGGTGCCGGGCCCGGTGCGGGTCAGCAGTTCATTGTCTTGCGCCGTCAGCATCGCGCGCCCTCCTGTCGGGCGGACGTCCGCCACATCGGCTGACTATGCGCGGACGCAGGCGGCGCCGGCAAGCCGGCGTTTCAGGGGGCGGACCGGCAGGGTCGGTCGGGGCGAGCCGGTCTACCCCGGGGGCGCCCAGGCACGAAGGCATTCGGCGCCGATCCGGTCGACGAGCTCGTGCGTCTCGAACACCCCGGCGGCCAGGGAACGGCTGACCAGCAGGCCGGCGAGCCCGTGGATAGCGGACCAGGCGAGCAGCTCGGCGCCTTCCCGGCGTCGCGCGTCGATGAGGCCTTCGTCGCGCAGTTCGTCCAGCACCCGCGAAAGCGCCGCGAACGGACCGTCGACCTTCGCACCGGCGCACGCCATCGGCTGGCCGCTCGCCCCCGCGCCATGCGGTCCGAACATCACGGCAAAGCGTGCGGGGTGCTCGAGCGCGAAATCGACGTAGGCCCTGCCCTGCGCCAGGAAGCGGGCGCGAGCCGCCCGCTTGCCCCCCCCGGGGACCGCGCGCATCGCGTCGTCGAAGCGGCGCCCCATGTCGGCCAGGGCGTCGCCCGCGACCGCGGCGAGCAGGGCGCCCTTGTCGGCGTAATGCCGATAGGCCGCGCTCGGCGAGACGCCGACCGCCAGGGCGGCCTCGCGCAGCGAGAAGCCCTCCACACCGTTGCGGGCGATCAGGGCCACCGCGGCCTGCTTGAGGGCCGCGGCCAGGTCGCCATGGTGGTAAGGGCGGGCGGCGGGTGCGGTAGCGCTCGTTTCGGACGCCGCGGTTCGGGTGTTTCGGGGCATGGCTCGATGTTGACACGATACACATAAGCCCGCAAAGTCAACAGCGTACACATATAAAGGAGTATGCCTTGAAACACCCCGTCGCGCTCTGTCTGTCGGCCGCCCTGATCGTCGCCCCGATCGTGACGCTCGGCGGCTGCTCGTCGACCCCACCGACCGCGATCCAGGACTCGGCCCGGGATGCGGCCCTGGCATCGGGCGAGCGCCGCGTGTCCACCCCGGCCGGCACCCTGCAGGTGCGCGAGACTGGCCGGGGCGCGACCCCGCTGCTGCTGTGGCATGCGATCTACGCCGATCCCTCCATGTTCGAGGCGCTGATCGACCGCCTCTCTCCGGATTACCGGATGCTGGTGGTGAGCGCCCCCGGTCACGCCGGAAGTGGCCTGCCCGCCGGACCCCTCACCAGCGCGCTCGCCGGCGCGGCGGTGCTCGCCGTGCTCGATGCCCACGGGATCGATCGCGCGGCGGTGGTCGGATGCTCCTGGGGCAGCATCGCCGGCCTGCAGGCGGCCCTGCAGTCGCCCGACCGCATCACGGCGGTCGCGGCCTTCAACACGCCCTTTGGCCCTGGCACGTCGGACCTGAGCACGCGCGCCATCGTGTGGTTGACCGGCTGGATGGGCGACACCGCCTTCTTCGGGCGCCGCGTCGCGTCGGGCTTCTTCGCCCAATCCATCAAGGAGCGCCAGCCCGCCGTGGTCGATCGCTTCGTGGCAGCCTTCCACGGACGCGACACGCGCGCGCTGCAGAGCGCCGCGCGCGCCGTCCTCATCGAGCGAGAGTCGCTGCTGCCGCAGCTCTCACGCCTGCGCGTGCCGGTGGTGGTGGTCTCCGGTGCCGAGGACCCGCTTTACCCGGCCGCCGAGGCCCAGGCCATCGCCCGCAACATTCCGAAGGCGCGATTCGTGCTGGCCGCCGACTCCGCGCACCTCACCCCGCTGGAACAGCCCGCCCTTGCCGAAACCCTGGTCCGCGAACTGGTTCCGCCGTCGCCGCGCGATCGACCGGGTCAACCGCGCTGAGCGGTGCAACCGACCGACCACCGCCGGTTCAGTGCAGCTTGACCCTCGGCCCCGTGCCTCGGGTCAGCGCGCGCGACGCGGATCCCAGCGCGGTCTTCCACCAGCCGTGCAGGGCGACCTGATGCATCGTGTAGAGCGAGCGGTACATCGCCCCGGCGAACAGGCCCTCGACCCAGAGGTTGCCGCCGACCAGCGCTCCCATCAGGTTGCCGACCGTCGAATACTCGCCAAGCGACACCAGCGAGCCGAAGTCGCGATAGCGCCACGGCATCAGCGCGCGGCCGCGCAGACGGCGCCGCATCTGCTTGACGAGGTGCGAAGCCTGCTGATGCGCGGCCTGCGCCCGCGGGGGCACGGTGACGCCCTCGCGCCCCAGCCAGGGCGCCGCCGCGCAATCGCCGATCGCGAACACATCCGGATCGAGCGTGGTCTGCAGGGTCGGCGTGACCACGAGCTGATTGAGCCGATTGGTCTGCAGCCCATCGAGCGTCGCGAGAAAGGCCGGCGCCTTCACGCCAGCGGCCCAGACGACCAGCTCCGCGGGGATGAGCGCCCCGCCATCGAGCCGCACGCCCTCGGCATCCACCGCGGTCACGCGCGCCGCCGTGTGCACGCGCACTCCGAGCCGGATCAGCAGCTCCGCGGCAGCCCCTGCGATCCGCTCGGGCAAGGCCGGCAGGATCCGCGGTCCGGCTTCGATCAGATGGATCCGCATGTCACGCTCCGGATCGATGCGCTCGAGGTTGTACTGGACGAGGGTGCGGGTGGCCTTGTGCAGTTCCGCGGCGAGTTCCACGCCCGTGGCGCCGGCACCGATGATCGCGACCTGCAGCTGCCGCGGCGACAGCGGCGCGTCCTGCATGTGCGCGCGCAGGCAGGCATTGACCAGCCGTCGGTGGAAGCGCTGCGCCTGCGCCGGAGTCTCGAGCGAGATGGCGTGCTCGGCCACGCCAGGCGTGCCGAAGTCGTTGGTCTGGCTGCCCACCGCGAGCACCAGCGTGTCGTACTCGCGCACGTAGGGTGCGGTGACAGGCGCACCCTCGTCGTCGAGCACCGGCGCCACGTGCACGCGCCGCCGCGCGCGGTCCAGACCGATCATCTCCCCCACGCGGTAACGGAAGCCATGCCAGTGCGATTGCGCGAGATAGTCGGTCGCGTGCGCGTGAAGGTCGATGCTGCCCGCAGCGATTTCGTGCAGGTGGGGCTTCCAGAAGTGCGAGCGCGACTTCTCGATCAGCGTGACGTGCGCGAGCCCGCGCCGCCCGAGGGTATCGCCGAGGCGGGTGGCGAGTTCGAGACCGCCCGCGCCGCCACCGACGATGACGATGCGGTGCGGGCCCGAAGGCGGTGCGGTTTCGGCAAGGCAGGACTCGGCCATGGCACGGATCTCGAGGTACGCCGCCGGGCGGCGGATGCGCAGGCGTAATGCTACGGAACCAGCGCGAGGAAAAGGAAAGCCGCAAAGAGCACGAGATGCACCGCCCCCTGCATGACATTGGTGCGCCCAGTGCCGAGCGTGATGACGCTGATCAGCAAGGTCAGGCCGAGCAGGATGAGCTCCTTCGGGTCCAGACCGAGCACCAGCGGCAGTTCGAGCACGATCGCGACCACACCCACGCTGGGGATGGTCAGCCCGATCGAGGCAAGGGCCGAACCCAGCGCAAGGTTCATGCTCGTCTGCAGACGATCGGCGGCGGCGGCGCGCAGCGCGGCAACGGTTTCCGGCAGAAGCACCAACAGCGCGATCGCGATGCCGATCACCGCCTTGGGCGCGCCGATCGCCGCGATCCCGGCCTCAAGCGCGGGCGAGAGCATCTTCGCAAGGCCCACCACCGCCACCAGCGAAACCAGCAGGAGCCCGAAGCTGATCCAGGCATCGTGCGCCGAGGGCGGTGCCGCGTGAACCGCCTCGTCGGCGGCATTCACCGGGGGGAGGAAATAGTCGCGATGGCGGACCGTCTGCACGAACACGAAGACGCCCCAGAGCGACAGCGACGAGATCGCGACAAACGCGAGCTGCGCCACGGTGTAGGTTCCGGCCACCGAGCTGGTGGTGAAGCTCGGCATGACCAGCGACAGACCCGCCAGGGCCACCAGGGCGGCCAGCGCCGAACTGGCGCCCTCCAGGCGAAAGCTCTGCTCGTGGTGGTGCAGCCCGCCGACCAGGATGCAGCTGCCCACCACGCCGGTGCAGATGATCATGACCGCCGAAAAGATGGTGTCGCGCGGAAGCGCCGCCGTCGCCGGGCCTCCGGCCAGCATCATCGACACGATCAGCGCCACCTCGATCACGGTGATGGCCACCGCCAGCACCAGCGTGCCGAACGGCTCGCCCACCCTGTGCGCGACCACTTCGGCATGATGGACCGCCGAGAACACCGCCCCCACCAGCCCGATTGCGCAAGCGGCTGCCAGCCAGGGCGGCACGCCCGTCACGACGGCAACGACAAGCAGCAGTGAGGCGGCGATCGGAATCCAGAGCGGCCAGCGCGGCATCGAAAAGTCCTTCCAGGAGAATCGGCCGTGGCACGCCAGTCGCCGAAGCATGGCGGCGCTTTGCCAGGATGGGTTGCGGGCCTCAGAATCGGCGGCCGCCGCCGTGGGGACGCTGGGAGCGGACCCGCGCCCCCCGAGGGCGGCCTGATCCAAGGTGCTTACGGTGCTCGCCCTTTTTTTCGAAGTATGCCCGCGCCCGGGCCAGATGCAGCGATACCTCGACATCGCCGCGACGATGCGCCCGATGCTCGATCAGTCGGGCGGATGCCTGTTCATCGATCGCTTCAGAAGCCTCGAGCGCGACGGCTGGCTGCTCTCCTACCAGATCTGGCGCGACGAGGCCTCGATGGTGCGCTGGCGCCTGCATGCCGGGCACCACCGCGCGCAGAACCTTGGGCGTGAGGAGGTGTTCTCCGACTACCGCCTGCGGGTGGCGCGGGTGCTTCGTGAGGACATGCCGGGCAGGCCTGCGTTGCGGCCCCGTCGGCTCAGCACCGGCAACGATCCGGCGAGACGAGCGCCACGCCTGATGATCGTGGCGGATTCGAGCGCGCCTCTGGCCGACATCGGCCAGGCCGAGGTGGCGCGCTTCGAGAGTCTGTACCGGCCTGGCCGGTTCGCGCAGATCGCCACCCTCGCCTCGCCGCCCGAGCCTCTCGACGAGGCGCCGCCGAGCCCGCTCGAACCCGCGATGGACTGCCTCAGGATCTGCGAGATCGAGCGCGACTACGGCATGCACGACCGCGCCGAGGCGCCGCAGTCCATGTGCCCTGCCTCGCGGCCGGCGTTCTGAGGGGATCATCGCCACCCGGGAAGTGCTGCGCTGTCCCTGGCCTGAATGAGAGTGCAACCCGAGCGGACGATCCGAGCACGGTTACTGCGGGCTTTCTGCACCACGACCGGGGACACGACCCAAACGGCGCTGTTTCTCCTCAGCCCCGCCGCGCCCGCAACCATGCCGT
>JBIIHU010000245.1:0-5548 GCA_044235405.1 Burkholderiaceae bacterium | reverse complement strand
AGGCAACCTGCGCATCGGGGTGGGCGAGCTTCACGCCCATCGCATAGGGCAGGCCCACGCCCATCGTGCCGAGGCCGCCCGAGTTGATCCAGCGGCGCGGCTTGTCGAAGCGGTAGAACTGCGCCGCCCACATCTGGTGCTGACCGACGTCGGAGGTGATGAAGGCATCGCCGCCGGTGACCTCCCAGAGCTTCTCGACCACATACTGCGGCTTGATGATGTCGGCACTGCGGTCGTAGGACAGGCAGTTGCGACCGCGCCACTGATCGATCTGCTTCCACCAGGCCGCGAGCGCGCTGCGGTCGGGGCCGGTACCGGCGGCGATCTGCGGCTCGATCAGCGCGAGCAGATCGTTCAGGGTCTCGCGGACGTCGCCGACGATAGGGACGTCGACCTTGACCCGCTTGGAGATCGACGAAGGATCGACGTCGACGTGGATGATCTTGCGCGGATTCTGCGCGAAGTGCTTCGGGTTGCCGATCACCCGGTCGTCGAAGCGGGCGCCAACGGCGATCAGCACGTCGCAGTGCTGCATCGCCATGTTCGCCTCGTAGGTGCCGTGCATGCCGAGCATGCCGACAAACTTCGGGTCCGAGGCGCGATAGCCTCCGAGGCCCATCAGCGTGTTCGTGCAGGGAAAGCCGAGCGCATCGACGAGCCGGTTGAGCTCCGGCGCCGCGTTCGCGAGGATGACGCCGCCGCCGGTGTAGATCATCGGGCGCTGCGCCTGCATCAGCAGCTGCACGGCCTTCTTGATCTGGCCCTGATGGCCCTTGACCACCGGGTTGTAGGAGCGCATCTGGACGCTCTTGGGGTATTCGAAGCGGCACTTCTCGCGCGTGACGTCCTTGGGGATGTCGACGAGGACAGGTCCCGGGCGGCCGGTGCTGGCGATGTGGAAGGCTTTCTTGATGGTGTCGGCCAGGTCTCTGACGTTCTTGACCAGGAAGTTGTGCTTGACGCAGGGCCGGGTGATCCCGACCGTGTCGCACTCCTGGAAGGCGTCCTGGCCGATCGCGTGCGTGGGCACCTGGCCCGACAGCACGACCATCGGGATGGAGTCCATGTAGGCGGTGGCGATGCCGGTGACCGCGTTGGTCAGGCCCGGGCCGCTGGTGACGAGGCACACGCCGACCTTCTCGGTGCAGCGCGAGTAGGCGTCGGCGGCATGGACTGCGGCCTGCTCGTGGCGCACGAGGATGTGGTTGACCTTGTCCTGCTGGAAGATGGCGTCGTAGATGTAGAGGACAGCGCCACCCGGATAGCCGAAGACGTGCTCGACGCCCTCCTCCTGAAGACAGCGAACGACGATTTCCGCACCGGTGAGTTCCATGAAAGATGGCCTTTCAAGATCCAGGGAGCCCGCCCGCCGGCGCCAGTGAGAACCGGTACGGTTCACCCCGACGCAGGCCTTGGCACGGGACCTGCGAGATTGATCGGTAGCCCGGCTCCGGCCTTGTGGGCAGGATCGGCGCTGGGGATTGCCGCCACCCGGAACGGCACTGGCGGCGGCCCATGGGCCCCTGCGCGGGCGACCGGGATGGTCGGAAGGGCGCGAAGCTACGCCGAAGCGGCGCTCGCGTCAAGCCGAGGGCTGTCGTCATCGCCCCGCGGCGCGCACGCCGGGCCTCTCCCCGGCAGGGCGGGCGCGGTCTGCTAGCATCCCGAGTCCATCACTGCCCGCCCTTCGCACCGCCCCACCCTCATGGCCACGCGACAGGAACTGTCGGACTTCCTGGCCGGCGTCGAGCGAAGGGCCTTCAAGCAGGCCGTTTACGCGCTTCGCGACGAGACGCAGGCCCTCGACGTGGTCCAGGACGCGATGCTGCGGCTGGCCGAGCGCTACGGTGACCGGCCTGCCGCGGAACTGCCGATGCTCTTCCAGCGCATCCTGCAAAACGCGATCACCGACCATTTCCGGCGCCAGAAGGTGCGAAACGCCTGGGTCACGCTGCTTTCGGCCCTGGTGCCCGACAGCGAGGACGGCGAGGAACGCGATCCGCTCGAGGTCATCGAGGCGGCGGGCGAGGGAACAGCCTCCTCGAGCGCCGCCGACACCATGGAACGCAGGCAGCTTCTCGAAGCCATCGACGAGGAAGTCGGCAGGCTGCCGGCGCGTCAACGGGAGGCCTTCCTGATGCGTTACTGGGAGGATCTCGACGTCGCCGAGACCGCGGCCGCCATGGGTTGCTCCGAAGGCAGCGTCAAGACACACTGTTCCCGGGCGACTCACGCGCTGGCCGCCGCCCTCAAGGCCAGGGGTTTCCGATGAAGACCGACGAATCCTTCGAACGCGAGATCCGCGCCGCCCTCGACGCGTCGGTCACGCGTTTGCCTTATGCCGTCACGCACCGCCTCGAGATGGCGCGATTGGCTGCGCTGGCCCGCCATCGCCCGCTCGCCCAGACGCGACGCCAGCTCGGGCTTCAGCCGCAGACGGCCGGCGCGACGGGCGGTGCGTCCTCCACCGCTTCGCGCTGGTGGCGCCTTGGCCTGACCGCCCTGCCGGCACTCGTGCTCGCCGGAGGGCTCTACGCGATCTCCCTGTGGAACGACAACGAGGCCGCCGACGAGATCGCCGAGATCGACAGCGCCGTGCTCTCCGACGACGTCCCCCTGACGGCCTACACCGACCGGGGCTTCGGGGTCTTCCTCAAGAACATCCGCCAGGACTGACCCCGATGGCTGCGCTGCCCACGACCGCTCGCGACCGCCTGCACAAGGCGCTGGCGGCGCTCGTGCTGACAGCCTCCTGGCTGCTGGGCATGTCGCCCTCGCCTGCGGCCTCCCCGGCGCCCGCCACGCCGGCGCGGGCGATGCTGCCCCTCTCGTCACCCGCCTGGACCGACCTCAGTGCCTTCCAGCGCGAGGCCCTCGCGCCCCTGCAGCCCGGCTGGAACAGCCTGCCTGCAGCCAAGAAGCGCGCCTGGATCGCGCTCACCGACCGCATGCCCGGCATGAAGAGCGCCGACCGCGCAGCGGCGCAGCAGCGCATCCGGGAGTGGGCGGGGCTCTCGCCCGAGCAGCGGCGGATGGCGCGCGACAACTTCCGGCTGGCCAAGTCGCTCGATCGCGACGAACGGCTCGCCACCTGGGAGAGCTACCGCCAGATGACCCCGGAGCAGCAGACTGTGCTGCGCGACAATGGCTGGACCAGCAACACTGGCGCACGTCATGCGGGGGCTTCTACCGGCCTGGCCAAGCAGGCGGCACGCCCGCTCGCGAGCGCGCGTCCGCCGGCCGCGGCGCGCCAGGGCCCCGTGCCGGCACAGCCCGCTCCCGGCGCGGTCGCCACCCCGGGACCCGCCACCGACACCGGCGCCACCACCGAAGCGGCAGACTGACCGTCCCGCGAGCGCTCGTGCCCGACCCCAACCCGACCCATCCCGTCGCGGCCGCCGCGGGCCTTCGCGAAGCCCCGAGCGCCGACCCCTGGCGACGCTTCATGTGCGTGGCCTACGAGGGGGTCATTCTTTTCGGCGTGCTCTTCTTCTTCGGCTACGGTTTCTCGGCGCTCACGCGCTTCGCAGGCCACCCTGGCCTGCTGCGCCACGCCTTCCAGGCCTTCATGTTCGCCGTGCTCGGCCTGTACTTCGTGTGGTTCTGGTCCAACGGACGCCGGACGCTGCCGATGAAGACCATGGGCGTGGTGCTGGTCGATCGCGATGGCAAGCCGGCCAGCACGCGGCACTGCCTGGTGCGCTACCTGGTCGCGAGCGCGGGCTGGGTCGTGGCGCTGGGGCTGGCGGCGAGCGTGCACTGGGCCGCGCTGGCGCTGGTGGCGGTTCCCTTCGCGTGGGCGCTCGCCGACCGGCAGCGCCGCACGCTCTACGATCTCGCGAGCGCCACCCGGCTGGTGACCGACCGGCCCTGAACCCGCTCAGAAGCCGTGAACCGGTTCCCCGGGACCCGGGGAACCGGTTCACCAGCTGTCAGCGGTCCATCCGGACGCAATCGACGAAATGCCGGCCCGCCTCGTCGATGACGAGGCCGTGCACGTCGGTATCGAAGCCCGGGAAGCGGCTGTTGAAGTCGCGGGCGAACTGCAGGTATTCGACGATCGAGCGATTGAAGCGCTCGCCGGGGATCAGCAGCGGAATGCCCGGCGGGTACGGCGTGACCAGCATCGTGGTCACCCGCCCCTCGAGCGCATCGATCGGCACCCGATCGACGCGCCGGTGCGCGAGGCACTCGAAGGCGTCGGAGGGCTTCATCACCGGCACCATGTCGGACAGGTACATCTCGGTGGTGACGCGAGCGACATCGTGACGCCGGTAGTCCTCGTGGATCTGCTGCGCGAGGTCCTTCAGACCCGTGCGCTCGTACTGCGGATGCTTCTGCACGAACTCCGGCATCACCCGCCACAGCGGCTGATTGCCGTCGTAGTCCATCTTGAACTGCTGCAGCTCGGTCACGAGCGTGTTCCAGCGACCCTTCGTGATGCCGATCGTGAACATCACGAAGAAGGAGTACAGGCCGGTCTTCTCGACCACGACGCCGTGTTCGGCGAGATATTTGGTGACGATCGCAGCCGGGATGCCCCACGGCGCGAACTTGCCCTGGATGTCGAGACCCGGGGTGCAGATCGTGGCCTTGATCGGGTCGAGCATGTTGAAGCCCGGCGACAGCCGCCCGAAGCCGTGCCAGTCGTCGCTCGATTCGAGAAACCAGTCGCTGCGCTCGCCGATGCCGCTGTCGGCCAGGTGGTTGGGGCCCCAGACCTGGAACCACCAGTCCTTGCCGAACTCGGCATCGACCTTGCGCATCGCGCGGCGGAAGGCGAGCGACTCGTAGATCGATTCCTCGACCAGCGCGGTGCCCCCGGGCGGCTCCATCATGGCCGCGGCCACGTCGCAGCTCGCGATGATCGCGTACTGGGGGCTCGTCGAGGTGTGCATCAGGAACGCCTCGTTGAAGCGGTACTGATCGAGCCTGCGGGTCTCGGAGTCCTGGACGAGGATCTGCGAGGCCTGCGACAGCCCCGCCAGCAGCTTGTGCGTGGACTGCGTGGAGAAGATCATCGCCTCGCGGCTGCGCGGCCGGTTCGGGCCGATCGCGTGGAACTCGTGATAGAAGGGATGGAAGACCGCGTGCGGCAGCCATGCCTCGTCGAAGTGCAGGTTCTCGACGTGATCGCCGAGAGCCGCCTTGATGCGCTCGACGTTGTAGAGCACGCCGTCGTAGGTCGACTGCGTGATCGTCAGCACGCGCGGGCGCGCGGTCTTGTCGCGCACCAGCGGATTGGCGTCGATCTTGCGCTGGATGCTGTCGAGGGCGAACTGCTCGAGCGGAATCGGCCCGATGATGCCCTGCTGGTTGCGGGTCGGCTGCAGGAAGATCGGCACCGTCCCGGTCATCATGATCGCGTGCAGCACCGACTTGTGGCAGTTGCGATCGACGATGACGATGTCGTCGGTACCTACCGAGCTGTGCCAGACGATCTTGTTGGACGTCGACGTGCCGTTGGTCACGAAGAAGAGGTGATCGGCGCTGAAGATGCGCGCGGCGTTGCGCTCGGAGGCCGCCACCGGCCCGGTATGGTCGAGCA
>JBIIHU010000244.1:0-5555 GCA_044235405.1 Burkholderiaceae bacterium | reverse complement strand
CGGCGGTCTTCGAGCGGTCGGCCTGCGGATTGATGATGACGTAGGTGAGGTAAAGGTCGCGGTCGCGCGCGTACTGGAAGTACTCCTGCAGCGCGGTGGTGCCTCGGCCATCGAAGCGCGCCATCCGGGGCGCGCCCATGACCATGCCGGACAGCGTCGAGGCAAGGTGATCGGGCGAGCGGCCGACCATGCCGCAGCTCAGCTCGGCGATGCGCTCCATCGCCCGGCGACGCAGCACCAGTTCCGAATGATCGCGCGGCAACTGCCAGGCCCGGCTCACCGGCGTGCCCGAGGTGGGCGACTCGAAGCTCATGGTGTCATGCCACTCGGGTCGGGCCGCCTCGTCGTAGAAACGCGCCGAGGTGCCGACCAGCCCCGCGAAGGCGCTGGAGCGGGTGACATCGGGAACCGGCTTGCCGTCGAGATAGACAAGCCGACCATCGCGCAGGCTCTCGATCTGCTGGGCACCGGTCTTCATGGTCGATCCTCCAGGGTTCAGGGCGGGCCGAGCGCCGGCCCGTAGACATCCACCAGAACCCGATCGCCGGCCTGTGCCGGCGCATCGGGCCAAAGCTCGGTTGGCTCGAAGGCCAGCAGGTAGACCGGGACTCGCGGCGGGCTGCGCTCGCCGCGGGCCGCGGCCTGCGGGTCGGGAAAGTCGCCCCAGTCGCGCACCACCACGCCCAGCCGGCCCTCCAGGAAACCCGGCACCCGGCTGTGACCAGGCAGGCGTACCGGCAGCACGCGCAGGCGCTCTCCGGGCACCCAGCGACGGTTCCCGCTCACCGGCGCGCTCCGGCGAGCGAGGCCATCGGAAACCGGGCGATGCTCATTCGGCCTGATGACGGATATGGCTGCGCAGCAGCTGCACGGTCTGTGCGAACTCGGCGCTGTAAGTGATCTGGAGATCGCGGGGCCGCGGCAGGTCGATCTCGTGGCGCAGCACGATGCGACCCGGCCGCGGCGAGAACACGTAGACGGTGTCGGCGAGAAAGGCCGCCTCACGGAGGTCGTGGGTCACCAGCATCACGGTCACCCCGCGCTCTGCGTGCAGGTCGCGCAGCGTGCACCAGAGATCCTCGCGGGTGAACGCATCGAGCGCACCGAAGGGCTCGTCGAGCAGCAGGATCTCGGGCTCGTGGATAAGCGCGCGACAGATCGAGGTGCGCTGCTGCATGCCGCCCGACAGCTCCCAGGGGTACTTGCCGCTGAAGCCGCCAAGGCCAACCCGCTGCAGCAGCGCCTCGATACGGGCCACGTATTCGCCGCGCCGGCTGCGCAACTGCCGCTTGTGCGGCTCGACCACCTCCAGCGGCAGCATCACGTTCTCGAGGGTGGTCCGCCAGGGCAGCAGGTTGGAGGCCTGGAAAGCCATGCCCACCGACTTCAGCGGGCCGGCCACCTCGCGGTCCTCCACCAGGGCCACACCGTCGGACACCGGTACCAGCCCCGAGATGATCTTCATCAGCGTGCTCTTGCCGCAGCCCGAGGGACCGACCACCGCGACGAACTCGCCGCGACGAATGTTGAGGTCGATGCCGTCGATGGCCAGCGTGGACTTCTCGCCGCTGCCATAGCGCAGGCTCACCTTCTCCAACTGGACCAGATTCTTCTTGGCACTCGCAGTCACGATATCGTTTCCTCGAAATCAACCCGGGGCGCGAAAGATCACGGCGACCATGCCCCCACCCTCCGGGGCCTGGTGCACCGAGTCGGCCGATACGAAAAAGCGCAGGTGGCCCAGCAGGCTGCCGAGCACGCCGGAAGAGGCCGCCCGGATGTGGGACTCCGGTGCCCAGCCGCTGGTGTAGACCGTGGTGCGCGAGCCACGTACCCGGCCGTCCTCGGGCACCATGGTCTTGGCGATCAGCGCCTGAATGCGATCGCCATCGAGCAGCTCGCCATAGCGATCGAAGCTGAAGCCCTCGTTGGCGAGCAAAGCGCGTATCGATCGCTGGTCGAGAAGATCCGCAGTGTGGGTGGAGGCGATCCGCAGGTCGCCGCCCGCGCCGGGGCGATTGCCGAAGGCCACCACCTCCACCCGGTCGATCTCGGCACCGGTGATGCCCTGCACGCGTCGGCCATAGAGCGCGAGATCGCGCGCGATGCCCTCCTCGGTCAGCGCGGCGCGGTCGATCTCGCCCAGCGCGACCGCGCCGCCGAGGGCCGAAATCGCCCGCCCCCGATGCATCGTCGAGTTCGCCGGGGTCGCCTCGGGATGTCGCAGCGGCAGCAGCGGCGACTTGATGAAGAGCAGTCCGGCCTGCGCCACGCTCAGCCCGGCATCCCGCAGGGCCGCGTGTGCGGTTTCGGTAACATGGTCGACCAGCGCCAGCGTGCCCAGGTCGGCCAGCGGCACGCGCTCGCTGCGGGCAAAGCCCAGCGCCAGCCGCGCCGATGGGTCGGCCGCCGGCTCGCCCGGTGCAGCCGTCTGGGCAAAGGCGAAACCCTTGGGGGAACCCACCCCCTCGCTGCCGATCGCGAGCATCGAGATCGCACGGTCGCTCAGGCCGTGGCGCTCGAAAAGCCGGTCGAGCTGCAGCTTGAGAAGGTCACGCGAGAAGTCGTTGGGCGCATGATGGCCCTCGGTCTTGGCCATCACCACCAGCCGGGTGAGCCGTTCGCGCGGCAGCGTGGTCAGCCACGCATCGAGAGCGGAGACATCGCCGGCACCGGCCATGTCGAAACAGGTCACGAAGGCAGTCATCGGGCGTCGTTCCAGAGGGTTTGCCAGAGGGTCACCAGCGGCAGCGGCGCAGCACCGGCCGCGGCGCAGAGATCGAGGTCCTTGGCCAGCCACGCGAAGGTCTGCGCGGCCCGATTGGCCGGGTCGACGAGGGTGGCGCGCAGGCGGCGCAGCTGCACCGAGTCGGCCGAGCCACGAGAGAGCACCTCGAAGACCCGGGCCGGGTCGAGTTCATGGGCTCGCGCAAAGTGCTGAGCCTGCGCCAGCCCGGCGGCCACCCCGGCGATCGCGAGCTGATTGGCCATCTTGCACAGCTGCCCGCTGCCGGGAGGCCCGAGATGTTCGACATGGCTGGCCAGTGGCGCGAGCAAAGCGCGCGCCTCGCCCACATCGTCGGCATGGGCGCCCAACATCGCCACCAGTTCGCCGCGCTGCGCCGCCACGGCAGCCCCGCTCAGCGGGCTGTCGCAGTAGCGCAGGCCAGCAGCGCGCGCGAGCGCGTCGGCCTCCCGCGCCCAGCGCGCCGACGTGGTGCCGAGTTCGATCACCAGCGTGCCCGGCCGCCACGCCGGCAAGCCCTGCGCGAAGACCGCCCGGCTGGCCTGCTCGTCGGTCACGCAGATGAGCACCGCATCGCAAGGCTCCTCGGAGGGCCCGAGCGCCTCGGACTGGCCGAACGCCTGCCGCCACCGGGCAAGGACCGCCGCGTCGTGATCGACCGGCTGCACCCGCAGGCCCTGCGCGAGCAGACGAGCGGCCATCGGGAAACCCATCACCCCCAGGCCGATGAAACGCACGGTCCGGCTCATGACGCCACCGGGCCGGCGCCTGGCGTGCGCGGCACCGCCACGCCGATCAGGCAATCGCGCGTCACCAGTTCCGCGAGCGCGCTCTCGTCGAGCGCCTGCGTGCCCGGTGGGCGCACGGGCAGCACCATGTAGCGCAGCTCGGCGGTGCTGTCGTAGACATCGACCCGCACACCGGGCGCGAGCGTCAGGCCGAACTCCGCGAGCACGCCCCGGGGATCCCGGATCGCGCGGGTCCGGTAGGGTTTGCCGACATACCAGGCAGGGGGCTGGCCGAGCAGGTTGCGCGGATAGCAGGAACACAGCGTGCAGACGATGAGACAGTGGGTCTGCGCGGTGCTTTCGACAATGGCGAGCCTGCCGTCGCGAAAGGGGATGCCGAAGGTGTCGCAGGCGACGCGGCCGTCGGCCAGGATGGCCTCGCGGAAAGCCGGGTCGACCCAGGCGCGGGCGACGATACGCGCGCCCCAGGCGGGCTGCGGCGCATCGATGCGTTCGATGGCCGCGCGCACCGTGTCGTGGGTGAACAGGCCGCGAGCCACCAGCAGATCGGTAAGCGCGAGCGTGCGCCACTGCGCCTGCGGCGGTGGCGCATCCGGCGCGGGCAGGTAACCGTTGCCGCCATAGGGGTCGGGGCGCTGCTCGCCGGGTTCCGCGCAGGGGTCGGCGGACCGATCGACCAGCCGCGACAGCCAGCCGGGCTCGCCCTGCCAGCGGCGCTGTAGCGCCTGCTGCGCATCCTGCAGCTGCGCCTCGGTGATCACGCCCTTGCGCTCGAGGATGATCACCATGCTGGCGAGCATCCGCTCGAAAAAGGAGAGCTGGTGGTAGAGCGCCTCGCCGAAGGTCTCGAAGGTGTCGCGCAGCTCGTCGAGCGGTACCAGACTGTCGTTGAGCAGCACGCGCACCGCCGCGCACTGCCGCTCCCAATGGAAGAGCGTGCGCTCCTCGCGCCGGATGGGGCCGACCTCGCCCCAGCCCGGCGTGTCGAATCGCCCGCCGAGGTCGTGATAGCGACGGGGCTCAGCCATCGATCGCGGCCGGCTGGGGCGCGATCGGGCAGGAGCTCGACCCGGCTGCGGCCTCGAACTGCGCCACCGGCGCCACCCAGCCGAAGAAGCGCTCGACATTCCACAGCGTGGCCTCGCGCAGGAAGGGCGGCCCGGCATGATGCGTGGTGTCTTCGATCAGCAGGCAGAAGTACTCGCGGTGGTAGGCCTCGCGCAGCGTGCTCTCCACGCAGACGTTGGCCGCCACCCCGCACAGCACCAGGTTGCGCACCCGGCGCGCGCGCAGCACCTGATCGAGCGGCGTGCCGGCGAAGGCGCTGTAGCGCGACTTGCGGACCACGAGTTCGTCGTCGGCGGGGGCGAGCTCCTCGATCAGCTCGTAGTCCCAGGTGCCGTCGGTGATCAGCCTGCCAGCCAGCTCGGGGCGCTCGCGCATCAGCACCTGGGCTTCCGACTTGTGCCACACCGGCGCGCTCGCCCCGCCGACCACCAGATGCTTGGCGTCGAAGCCGCTCTGGATGTAGACCACGGTGAGACCCGCAGCGCGGGCTGCGGCTACCGTGCGGCAGACACGGGCGATGGTGCCGGGGGCATGGGCAAGGTCGTAGCCGACCTGATCGAAATAGCCGCCGGGCTTAAGGAACCCGTTCTGCATGTCGACCACGACCAGCGCGGTCTCGTCGGCGCGCCAGTCGATCGCCCCGGGGCGCGCGCCAGGCAGCGAGAGGATGCGAGGTGCATTGCCCATGGTCAGCCCGCCTTCACGAGCGTGACCGGGCTGCGGTCGAGCACCTGATCGAGCACCCAGTTGTCCAGCGCATGCACGATCTTTTCCTTCACCGAAAAGCGCCCGGGGCTGGCGTGCAGGCCCTGCAGGCCGCGCTGCTGCAGCTCGGAGATGTCGTTGTCCTCGCGGACCACGATGTCCTGGCGGCGGTAGTAGCGCGCAGCCACTTCGGCGAAATCCGCGCGCTCGAAACGCTGCGCCGGAAAGCACGAGGTCAGCACGATCTTCGTGCGGGTCGGCCCCATCGGATGAGCCTCGAAGGACCA
>JBIIHU010000243.1:0-5572 GCA_044235405.1 Burkholderiaceae bacterium | reverse complement strand
CCGGCACGCTCACCTACGAGGCTGTTGCCCAGGTCACCGAACTCGGGCTGGGTCAATCGAGCGCCGTCGGCATCGGCGGTGATCCGATCAACGGCCTGAAGCACATCGATGTGCTCCAGATGTTCAACGACGACCCGGAAACCGACGCCGTCATCATGATCGGCGAGATCGGCGGGCCGGACGAAGCCAATGCCGCCCGCTGGGCGCGCGACAACATGCGCAAGCCGGTCGTGGGCTTCATCGCCGGTGTGACGGCTCCAGCGGGCAAGCGCATGGGCCACGCGGGCGCGCTGATCGCGGGCGGAGCCGATACCGCCGATGCGAAGCTCGAGATCATGGAAGCCTGCGGCTTCAAGGTCACGCGCAACCCCTCCGAGATGGGCCGCCTGCTCAAGGGCGTGCTCTAGCAACAGCGGTTCCCCGGCGCGGCACCTTCGCGCCGCCGGGCGGCATCCGGTGGCCGTTCGGTTCCCGTACACGAGCCTCGGAGGTCGGCCTGGCCTAGATTCGGACGCATGGTCCATCATGCCGTCCGATCCGGTCTTGCTGCCCGTCGATCCGGGCTTCCGCCTTGTCCTCGACGGGGGACAGCATGAGCACGCAGGCTCGCCATGCGACTGCCCGACTCGTGCTTGGCAGCGCAGACCGGACGCTGTCGACCATCGAGCTCGACAAACCCGCCTTCACGATCGGCCGGCATCCCGACAACGACATCGCACTCGACCACCTCACGGTCAGCGCCGAGCATGCGGTGCTCGCGCTCGAGGAAGGACGCGCGCGTATCCGTGACCTGCGCAGTCGCAACGGCACGCTGGTCAATGGGGAACGTACCGACGAGCGCTGGCTCGAACACGGGGACCTGATCGAGGTCGGCGTCTTCCGGTTGCGCTACATCGTCGATGACCCGACGCGATCGGCCGTCGATCCGGATGCAGGTACGGCCCGGCTCGAATACCTCGAGGGCGATCCCCCCTATCGTTGCCTCCCGATCGACCGACCGATCGTGGCGCTGCACGCCGGCGAGGTGGTCGCGGTGGTCTCGCGCAGGCTGGCGGGCTACTTCATCACGCATCTCGAAGGCGGTTCGTTCGCACGCCTGAACGGCATCCCGATCGGCCTCGAATCGCAGCTCCTGGCCGACGGCGATTTGATCGACGTGGCTGGCGTCCTCGTGCGCTTTCGCAGCGCACCCGAGCACACTGCTCGGGCCTGAGCCGTACCCGCCATGTCCGCGCTGGAGGATCGCCTCGGCTACCTGCGTCGCCGCCTCATCGGGCTGCTGCTGACGCTCGCCGCGGCCGCCAGCGCGCTCGGGGTCTTGCCGCTGCCGCTGGTCGGTACCCTGGACAACGCGATCTACGATGGCCGGCTGCGGATGAATGCCGCGCCTCACGAACCGCGCGTGCTGATCGTCGACATCGACGATGCGAGCATCGCCCGGGTCGGACGATGGCCCTGGGAGCGCGCGCGCGTCGGCGAACTCGCGGCGCAGATGATCGAGCGGGGCGGCGCCCGCGTCGTCGGTCTCGATCTCGTCTTTGCCGAGCCTCGCCATGGCGCCGACCGCGATGACGCCCTCGCCCGGCGCCTTGCCGGCCTGCCGGTGGTGTTCGGCTACTACTTCACGGCCGATCGAGGTGGGCGAACGAGCGGCGAATTGCCGCCGCCGGTGATGACACGCGATGCGATCGACGGGCTCGACCTTGCCGGGATCACGCGCTGGGACGGCTTCGGAGCCAACCTCGGGTCGCTGCGCGATCATGCCGCAGGCGCGGGCTTCGTCAATCCGCTGATGGACGCCGACGGCACCGTGCGCGCGCTGCCGCTGCTCGCCGAGTTTCGCGGCGGAGTCTACGAGTCCTTCGCGCTGTCGGTGTTGCGGCACTGGCTGGGGGCTGCGCGGCTACGCTTGAACGCCGACGAGCTCGGTCTGCATGGCGATCGTGGGGTGGTGCGCTTGCCGCTGTCCGATGACCTCACCGCGCTGGTTCCTTATGCCGGACGTATCCAGGGCGATGGCGATGGCGTCGCGCGCTTCGATGTCGTGTCGGCGGCCGATGTGCTCGAGGGGCAGGTCGACTGGCATCGCTTTCGCGACCGGGTCGTGCTGATCGGTTCCTCGGCCCCCGGCCTTGCCGACCTGCGTGCCACCCCCGTGCAGGCCGCGATGCCGGGTGTCGCGATCCATGCGACGCTGATTGCTGCCGCGCTCGACTCGGTCGATCCGTCACCGGCTGCGGGTGCGTTGCTGCAGAGTCGCTCGAGCGCATCGGCCGGTTTGGGCGCGCTCGTCGCGCTGATGGCGGGTGCCTTCCTCACGCTGATGATGCCGGTGCTCGGCGCGCTCGGCTCGCTGACGCTGGGCGCCGTGGCGGCTCTCTCGATCTGGGGCTCGGCCGCGATCGCCTGGAACAACCTTGGCATGGTGATCCCGGTGGCCGCCGCGCAGGTTCTGGTGGTGATGCTGCTGATCCTCAATCTGACGGCCGGCTACTTCGTCGAGGGGCGCACCCGCCGCGCGATGGCCGATCTGTTCGGCGAATACGTGTCGCCGGCGCTGGTGGAGCGCCTCGTGCACGATCCCTCGCGCATCGCGCCGTCCGGTAGCGAGAATCGGGAACTCACGATCCTGTTCGTGGACATCCGCGGCTTTACCCGGATCGCCGAGACCATGCCGCCGGAGGGCCTGCGCGAGTACCTGAATGCGTTCCTGACGGCGATGACCGAGGTCGTGCATCGCCATGGCGGTACGGTCGACAAGTACATCGGTGACGCGGTGATGGCCTTCTGGGGGGCGCCGCTGACCGACCCGCAGCACGCCGACCGGGCCGTCCATGCGGCGCTGGCGATGCTCGGCGAGGTTGCAAGGCTCAATCGCGGTCACCGTGCGCGCGGATTGCCCGAGATGAGCGTCGGCATCGGCGTGAACACCGGTGTGGTTCGAGTCGGTGACATGGGCTCGCGGCTGCGCCGCACCTACACGGTGATCGGCGATGCGGTCAATCTTGCCGCGCGCTTCGAGGCATTGACCCGCGCCTACGATCAGCCGATCATCGTTGGCGAAACGACGGTGGCCCAGGCTGCGGGGCACCGCTTCGACGCGCTCGGCAGCGTGCAGCTTGCCGGCCGTAGCGAGCCGGTGCTGATCTTCACGCCGGCATCGATGTCGCCGCGCGACACGATGCCGATGCGCCGCAACCCCCAGACCATCGTGTCGCCAGCCGAGGATCGGGCCGATGCAGGTGCGGGTATTGGGATGTAGCGGTGGCATCGGCGCCCGGGCGCGAACCACCTCTTTCCTCATCGACGACGACATCCTTCTCGATGCCGGTACCGGCGTCGAGGATCTCGGCATCGACGAACTCGCGCGCATCGATCACGTCTTCCTGACCCATTCGCACCTCGACCACATCGCCGCGCTGCCACTGCTCGTCGACTCCGCGGGCGGGCTGCGTGTCAGGCCTCTGACGGTCCACGCGCTGCCGGATACCATCGAGGCGCTGCGAGCGCACATCTTCAACTGGGTGATCTGGCCCGATTTCACGCAGATCCCCGAGCCCGAGCGTCCCTGGATGCGTTTCGAGCCGATCGCGCTCGATCAGGTGGTGGACCTCGAGGGCCGCTGCTTCCGTGCGCTGCCGGCCAACCATACGGTACCGGCCGTCGGCTATCAGGTGTACAACGACCGCGCTGCGCTGATCTTCTCGGGCGATACCGGCCCCAACGAGGCGCTCTGGCGTATCGCCAACAGCGTGGCGCTGCTGCGTTACCTGATCGTCGAGACCGCCTTCCCGGACCGCGATCGGGAACTCGCGATCGCCTCGCGGCATCTCCACCCCGCGCAGCTCGGCGAGGGGCTTGCCAGCCTGAATCGGGATGTGCAAGTGCTGGTCACCCACCTGAAGCCCTCCGATCGCCAGACCATCGCCGCCGAGCTTGCCGCCAGCGGCGGTCGGCATGCGCCCAGGCTGCTCGAGCGCGGCGACCTGCTCGAACTCTGAGCTGCCGCCGTGCCGCGATAGGCACATGACGTTTTTCGTCACATTACACCGTGCGGTAGCCTCCGTAGCTGCCGGAGTTCGTCAGTTCGAGTCCTGGCTAGCCAGCGAGCCAGCCTGACGGCGACCTGACGGCAGTCTGACGCTTTCCTGTTGCTCCTCGAGCGGCGTGAACAGAATCACGCACCGACCGTTGGTCACCGTCGGGCGACCACTGACGATCGTTGGCACGCGGTGTGCACGTTGGAGAAAGTCGCCGGACAAGCCACATCCGTCCGGCGCGAACCCATCCAAGGAGAAGCCCATGAAGACGCTGCAGAAAGGTTTTACGCTGATCGAACTGATGATCGTCGTCGCGATCATCGGCATTCTGGCCGCCGTGGCCATTCCGGCTTACCAGGACTACACCGTGCGCGCTCGCGTGAGCGAAGGGGTGGGGCTGGCGGGCAACCTCAAGGGCATCGTGGCCGAGAACGCCGCGAGCGGCTTCGCATTCGACAAGGGCTGGACCGCGCCGACGATGCCCGACGCCACCAAGACCAAGAGCCTGGCGATCTCGGCTACGACCGGTGCGATCACGGTGACCTACGGCACCAAGGTCGAGGCCGACAAGACGCTGATCCTCGAGCCCAAGGCCAACGGTGCCGCGCTGGTGGCCGGCACGCCGCCCACCGGCGTGATCGCCTGGACCTGCTCGACCGGCACGCTGGCGTCGAAGTTCCGCCCGGCCGAATGCCGTCCGTGATGCTGCCCTGAGTGGCTGGCGCCTGCCGCGCATCGCGTGGCGGGCATCGTCCGAAGCCCCGGTTCGTCCGGGGCTTTGTTTTTGGTGCCGACACCGGCCAGCCCTGTCCTCGGTCCTTTGGTGGCGGCTCCCGGCGCCATGCCACTGACGGATCGTGTCTGGCGACTGACGCAATTCGTCACCTTGCCATGCCTGCGACGGCTTTCCGGCATGGCATCGCCCCCTGAGCGCGTGATGGATTTCACGCAGGTGCCGTTCGTCGGACGGCATGAACCGGCGACGGTGCCTGGCACGGGCGATGCACCGGAGTCAGCGTCGTGGCACTGCTGCCAGTCACGCGAACCTTGAAGTGCGCAGGTCCCGTCGCTCCACCATCCAATCCGACTGTATCGGGAGAGATTCATGTCCAAGAAGATCCAGAAAGGCTTCACCCTCATCGAACTGATGATCGTGGTCGCGATCATCGGCATTCTGGCCGCCGTGGCGATCCCGGCCTACCAGGACTACACCGTGCGAGCCCGCGTGAGCGAGGGCGTCGGTCTGGCCGCCGACCTCAAGACCATCGTGGCCGAGAACGCGTCGAGCGGCTTTGCCTTCGACAAGGGCTGGACCGCGCCGACGATGCCCGACGCCACCAAGACCAAGAGCCTGGCGATCTCGGCTACGACCGGTGCGATCACGGTGACCTACGGCACCAAGGTCGAGGCCGACAAGACGCTGATCCTCGAGCCCAAGGCCAACGGTGCCGCGCTGGTGGCCGGCACGCCGCCCACCGGTCTGATCTCGTGGACCTGCTCGACCGGCACGCTGGCGTCGAAGTACCGTCCGG
>JBIIHU010000242.1:0-5575 GCA_044235405.1 Burkholderiaceae bacterium | reverse complement strand
CTCGAGGATCGCCTCGGCAAGCGACGCGCCGGGTGCCACCACCGGAAGGGCGTCGCCCTGGCGCATCACATCGGCCACCAGCGTGAGCAGCCGGCGTCCGAGGGCGCCGCCGGGATGCGAGAAGGCGAAATCGTCGGGGCCGAAGCCGCGCGCCTCGAGCAGCGCGACCGCCAGCGCATCGCCGAGCGCCATCGCGGCCGTCGTGCTGGCCGTGGGCGCGAGATTGAGCGGGCAGGCCTCGCGGGCGACGCCGGCATCCAGGTGGACGTCGGCGAGCGTGGCCAGGCGCGAGGCCGGGTCGCCGGTCATCGCGATCAGCCGCGCACCCCGACGCTTGACCAGGGGCACGATCGCGAGCAGCTCCTCGGTGCTGCCCGAATTCGACAGGGCCAGCACCACATCGTCGGCGATCACCATGCCGAGGTCGCCGTGGCTGGCCTCGGCCGGGTGCATGAAGAAGGCAGGGGTGCCGGTGGAGGCGAGCGTGGCGGCGATCTTGCGCCCGACATGCCCCGACTTGCCGATGCCGCTGACCACGACCCGTCCGCGGCACGCGAGGATCAGCTCGCAGGCGCGCGCGAAGGCATCACCGAGTCGCGCCGGCAGCGCGGCGATCGCCTCGGCCTCGATCTGAAGCACCTCGCGGGCGCGCGCGAGCAGCGCCGCGCTGCGCGCCGGCGCGCACGCGCTGGCCGATAGAATGGTGGCGCTCATGCGGCCGAGTATATCGGCATCGGCGCGCCGGTCTCTCCCGGGCCGCGGCCCCCGCACGTACCGGAAGCCTCCTTGATTTCCTCGCTCGAACTCGCCCTGGTACTGCTGTCAGCCTCGGTGGTGGCGGTGGTGCTGCTGCGCACGCTCGGCATGCCCCCGCTGGTCGCCTACCTGGCCGTGGGGATGCTGCTCGGGCCACATGCGGCGGGGCTCACCGGCGATCCGGAAGCGGTCGCGCACGCCGGCGAGCTCGGTGTCGTGTTCCTGATGTTCACCCTCGGTCTCGAGTTCAACCTCGCCAAGCTCGGGGCGATGCGTCGGCTGGTCTTCGGGCTGGGCAGCGCGCAGGTCGGCGCCACGATGCTCGTCGTGATGGCGGCGCTGCTGCTGGCGCCCGCCGCCGCGGTGCAGTGGCTGCTCGGCGCGGGCATCGACTGGCGGGCGGCGCTGGTGATCGGCGGGGCCGCCGCGATGTCCTCCACGGCGATGGTCGTGAAACTGCTTGCCGACAAGCGGGAACTCGAGACCGAGCACGGGCGGCGAGTCTTCAGCGTGCTGCTGTTCCAGGATCTCGCCGTCATCCCGCTGCTGGTGGTCATCCCGGCGCTGGCCGAAGGAGGCGACGGCTGGCTGTCGTCGCTGGCCCGCGCGGTGGCGATCGCCGCGGTCCTGCTGGTGCTGATGTTCCGCTTCGGCCCGCGGCTGATGCGCCGCTGGTTCAGCCTGGTCGCCCGGCAGCGCTCGCACGAGCTGTTCACGCTCAATGTGCTGCTGGCCACGCTGCTGTTCGCCTGGCTGGCCCGTCAGGCCGGGCTGTCGATGGAGCTCGGCGCCTTCGTGGCCGGCATGCTGATCGCCGAGACCGAGTTCCGCTACCAGGTCGAGGAGGACATCAAGCCCTTTCGCGACGTGCTCCTCGGCCTTTTCTTCGTCGCGATCGGCTCCCAGCTCGATCTGCGCGTCGTCACCGGCGCCTGGCCCCAGGTGCTCGCGCTCGCCGCGGTGCCGATCGTCCTCAAGTTTCTGATCGTCGGGGCGCTCGCCCGCGGCCTCGGGGCCACGCCCGGGGTCGCCGTGCGCACCGGGGTCTGGCTCGCGCAGGCCGGGGAGTTCGGGTTCGTGCTGCTCGCGCTGGCCGCGTCGGTCGGCCTGCTCGCCGGGGAGGTGCTGCAGCCGGTGCTCGCCGCGATGCTGCTGTCGCTGCTCGCGAGCCCGCTGCTCATCGAGCGCGCCAACCGGATCGCGCTGCGGCTGTCGTCGCAGGAATGGCTGCAGCGCTCGCTGCAGCTGCAGACCATCGCCAGTCGCACGATGGCCCGCGAGCGTCACGTGATCGTCTGCGGCTACGGGCGCTGCGGGCAGGCGCTCGCCCACGTGCTCGAGGCGGAGTCGGTGAGCTACGTGGCGCTCGACCTCGATCCCGACCGGGTGCGCCAGGCCGCGGCCACCGGCGAGCCAGTGGTGTTCGGCGACAGCGCCCGTCGCGACACGCTGCTGGCCGCCGGCCTGCATCGCGCGCGCGCGCTCGCGATCACCTTCGACGACACGGCGGTCGCGCTGCGCATCCTCGACGTGGTGCGCTCGCTCGCCCCGCAGCTGCCGGTGCTGGTGCGCACCGCCCACGAAGCCGACATCGAGCGGCTGCGTGCGGCGGGGGCCACCGAGGTCGTACCCGAGATCGTCGAGGGCAGCCTGATGCTGGCCTCGCACGCGCTGGCGCTCGCGGGCGTGCCGATGGGCCGGGTGCTGCGCCGCGTGCGCCGGGTGCGGGCGAGCCGCTATGCGCTGCTGCAGGGTTTCTTCCGGGGGGCCGACGACAGCCACGAGGACGCGATCGAGGATGCGCAGATGCACCTGCGTGCGGTGGCGCTCGCGGCCGACTTCCCGGCGGCCGGCCGCGCCCTTGGCGACCTCGATCTCGGCGAGGCCCGTGTCAGCGCGGTCGTGCGGCAGGGGCGGCGCTTCGTCGACCCGGGTGGCGACGTCGTCCTGCAGGCCGGCGACACCGTGGTGCTCGCGGGCACCCTCGAGCAGATCGGCGAGGCGCAGGCGCGGCTCGAGGGCCGCTGAAGGTCATCCCTGCCGCCCGGGCGGTCGGGGCATTCGAGGGCCGATGCCGCCCCGGGTTTACACTTCCGGCCTCGTTGTCTCATCGCTGCCCGTCCGCCCGTGGCCCAGGATCTGCTCACCGTCGACGATGTCCGCTTCGGCTACCGCGAGCGTCAGATCCTCGACGGGGTCTCGCTGCGCTTCCAGCGCGGGCGTGTCGTGGCCCTGATCGGCGGTTCGGGTTCGGGCAAGACCACCATCCTCAGGCTGATCGGCGGGCTGCTGCGCCCGGCTGCGGGCCGCGTGGTGTTCGAAGGCCAGACCCTTCACGAACTCTCCCGCGAGGGCCTGTTCGCGGCTCGTCGACGCATGGGCCTGCTCTACCAGTTCGGCGCGCTGTTCACCGATCTTTCGGTCTTCGAGAACGTCGCCTTCCCGCTGCGCGAGCACACCGACCTGCCCGAGGCCCTGATCCGCGACCTGGTTCTGCTCAAGCTCAACGCGGTCGGTCTGCGCGGCGTCGCGCACTACCAGACCTCGCAGCTGTCGGGCGGCATGGCGCGCCGCGTCGCGCTCGCCCGCGCGATCGCGCTTGACCCGCCGCTGATCATGTACGACGAGCCCTTCGCCGGGCTCGACCCGATCTCGCTCGCCACGGTCGCGCAGCTGATCCGTCAGCTCAACGATGCGCTGAACGTCGCCTCGATCGTCGTCTCGCACGACATCAAGGACGCTTTCGCGATCGCCGACTACGTCTACCTGCTTGCCCGCGGTCGCATCGCCGCCGAGGGCACGCCCGCGCAGATGCGGGCCTCGGCCGATCCCGCGGTGCGCCAGTTCCTCGACGGCGACATCGACGGCCCGGTCGCCTTCCACCACGCCAGCCGCCGCACGCTGGCCGAAGACCTCGGGATCCCGCGGTGAGCGCCACGCCCCTGGCGCCACTGCGGCGGCTGCGCGATGCGCTCGCCTTCACGGGCTACGCGACACGCTTCTTCCTGCGACTCTGCGGGCTCGGCCTGCTGTCGCTGCGCCGTCCGCGCCTGGTCGTCGACCAGATCCACTTCATCGGCAACTACTCGCTGTCGATCATCCTGGTCTCGGGGCTGCTGATCGGCTTCGTGCTCGGGCTGCAGGGTTATTACACGTTGCGCCGCTACGGCTCCGAGGAGGCGCTGGGGCTGCTGGTGACGCTGTCGCTGGTGCGCGAGCTCGGGCCGGTGGTCACCGCGCTGCTTTTTGCCGGGCGCGCCGGCACCTCGCTCACCGCCGAGGTGGGCCTGATGAAGGCTGGCGAGCAGATCGACGCGATGCAGATGATGGCGGTCGACCCGGTCGCGCGCGTGCTGGCGCCGCGTTTCGTCGCGGCGCTGCTTTGCATGCCGCTGCTCGCGGCGCTGTTCTCGGCGCTCGGCGTGCTCGGCGGCTACCTGGTCGGGGTCGAGATGATCGGCGTCGATCCCGGCGCGTTCTGGTCGCAGATGCAGGGTGGCGTCGACTGGCTGCGCGATGTCGGCAATGGCGTGGTCAAGAGCGTCGTCTTCGGCTTCACGGTCGCCTTCGTCGCGCTTTTCGTCGGCTACGAGGCCGATCCCACGCCCGAAGGCGTCGCCCGCGCCACCACCACCACGGTCGTGGTGGCTTCGCTCGCCATCCTCGGGCTCGACTTCATCCTGACTGCGCTGATGTTCAGCAGCACCTGACTGGCACCCGGAGTCCCTCGCTCATGAACCGCAATCTCTCCGTCGATGTCATGGTCGGCCTGTTCGTGGTCCTCGGCTTCTGCGCGCTCGTGTTCCTCGCGGTGCGCGCCGGCAACATGACGAGCGCGATCGGGCTGGGCGACACCTACGAGGTGAAGGCCCGTTTCGACAACATCGGCGGGCTGAAGCCCCGTGCCGCCGTGCGCAGCGCCGGTGTCGTCGTCGGGCGGGTCACCGCCATCCGCTTCAACGACAAGGCCTACCAGGCCGAGGTGCTGATCGCGATCGATGCCCGCTACCGTTTCCCGAAGGACAGCTCGGCCAAGATTCTCACCTCCGGGCTGCTCGGCGAGCAGTACATCGGCCTGGAGCCGGGCGGCGACAGCGCGATGCTCGAGGGTGGCGGCCAGATCACGATGACGCAGTCGGCGGTGGTGCTCGAGAACCTGATCGGCCAGTTCCTCTACGGCAAGGCGGCCGAAGGAGGCAAGCCGTGAGCCTGCCGGTGCTCGTCCGTGTGCGCGCGGCCGCGCTGCTTGCCGCGCTGGCACTCGCCGGCGGCTGCGCGAGCCCCGGCCCGGGCAGTGCCCGGGACCCGCTCGAGCCAATGAACCGCGCGGTGTTCGCCTTCAACGACCAGGCCGACGCGCTGCTCGTGCGTCCGGCCGCCCGGGCCTACCAGGCGGCCGTGCCCGAGGTCCTGCGGGTGGCGATCGGCAACATCGTCAACAACCTCCTCGAGCCCTGGACGGTCGTCAACCAGCTGCTCCAGGGCAAGCCCGTGGAGGCACTCGCCGGGCTGGCCCGCTTCGGGCTCAACTCGACGCTCGGGCTCGCCGGTGTCGTCGACCTCGCCACCCCGATCGGCCTGGAGCGCCGCCAGGAAGACCTCGGCCAGACGCTGGGCCGCTGGGGTCTGCCGGCGGGTCCGTACCTGGTGCTTCCGCTGCTGGGCCCGTCGTCGTTGCGCGACACGGCGGGCACGGTCGGCGCCTACCGGCTCGATCCGGTCTGGCAGGACGCCAACGGCGACCAGCGCAGCGGCTTCACCTTCTTCTTCGTGCTCGAGACCCGCGTGCGACTGCTCGGGTCCGAGCGTGTCATCGAGG
>JBIIHU010000241.1:0-5589 GCA_044235405.1 Burkholderiaceae bacterium | reverse complement strand
GGCTTGCCTCTATGATAGCGATTCCGGTTTCCAGGGTCGCGTCATGCCGTCGCCACAAGAACTCAAGAGCATCGGGCTGAAGGCAACGCTGCCCCGCCTCAAGATCCTCGAGATCTTCCGCGCCGGTAGACACCGCCACATGAGCGCCGAGGATGTCTATCGCGAGCTGCTCGCGGTCAACGAGGACGTCGGCCTGGCCACCGTCTACCGGGTGCTCACGCAGTTCGAACAGGCAGGGTTGCTGCATCGCAGCAACTTCGAGTCGGGCAAGGCGGTCTTCGAGCTGAACGAGGGTTCGCATCACGATCACCTCGTCTGCCTGCAGTGCGGGCACGTCGAGGAGTTCTACGACGCCGATATCGAAGGCCGTCAGCAGCGCATCGCCCGCGAGCACGGATTCGAGCTCCAGGACCACGCGCTGGCCCTGTACGGCAACTGCATCAAGCCCGATTGCCCGCGCCGCGAAGTGCGCCGCTGAAAGGTTCCGGTTGAAACACGGCATGGCCTTTGCTTCAATGGGGCCATGACCGCCACCAGCCTGAAACTGATTGCACCAGGACCGGGCATTTTCGATGAAATGCTCGACAACGAGGCGATTTCGGCACGGCCGCACTACCAGCCGTACGCCGAGTGGCTCGGTGCGACCACCGCCGAGGCCATGGCCGCCAAGCGTGCGCAGGCGGACCTGATCTTTCGCCGGATCGGCATCACCTTCTCGGTCTACGGCGACGAGAGCGGTACCGAGCGCCTGATCCCGTCCGATGTCGTGCCGCGGATCATCCCCTCGACCGAATGGACGCGATTGCGCCGCGGCCTGATCCAGCGGGTCACCGCGATCAACCGTTTCCTCGCCGACATCTACGGCGCCCAGGAGATCCTGCGCGCGGGGCTGATCCCCGAGGACCAGATCCTGACCAACGACCAGTACCAGGTCGCGATGATCGGGATGCGCGTGCCGCACGACATCTACGCGCACATCGTCGGCGTCGATATCGTCCGCCACAACGACGGCAGCTACTACGTGCTCGAGGACAACCTGCGGGTGCCCTCGGGCGTGTCCTACATGCTCAGCAACCGCAAGATGATGATGCGGTTGTTCCCCGACCTGTTCCGGCGCTACCGGGTCCGCCCGGTCGAGCACTACCCGGCGCTGCTGCTGCAGACCCTGCGCTCGGCGGCGGTGGTCGACAATCCGGTGGTGGTGCTGCTGACCCCGGGTCGCTTCAACAGCGCCTACTTCGAGCACACCTTCCTCGCGCAGCAGATGGGCATCGAGCTCGTCGAAGGGCAGGACCTGTTCGTCAAGAACGGCTTCGTGTACATGCGCACCACGTCGGGGCCGCAGCGCGTCGACGTCATCTACCGTCGCGTCGACGACAGCTTCCTCGATCCGCTCGCCTTCCGCCCCGACTCGATGCTTGGCGTGCCGGGTCTGATGGCCGCCTACCGGCTCGGCAATGTCGTGATCGCCAATGCGGTGGGCACCGGCGTGGCCGATGACAAGTCGATCTACCCCTACGTGCCCGAGATGGTCCGCTTCTACCTCGGCGAGGAGCCCATCCTCAACAACGTGCCCACCTGGCAGTGCCGCCGTCCCGAGGATCTCGCCCACGTGCTCGCCCATCTGCCGGAGCTGGTGGTCAAGGAGGTGCACGGCGCGGGCGGCTACGGGATGCTGGTCGGGCCCACCGCCTCGAAGGACGAGATCGAGAACTTCCGCGCGGTGCTCAAGGCCAACCCCGGCAATTACATCGCGCAGCCGACGCTGTCGCTGTCTTCCTGCCCGACCTTCGTCGACGAAGGCGTCGCGCCGCGGCACATCGACCTTCGTCCCTTCGTGCTGGTCGGTCGCGAGGTCAACATCGTCCCCGGAGGGCTCACACGGGTGGCGCTGCGACGCGGCTCGCTGGTGGTCAACTCCTCGCAGGGCGGCGGCACCAAGGACACCTGGGTGCTCGACGACGACGAGGATCCCGTGCCCGAGTCGACCGCCTCCGCCCTGCAGTCGCAGGCTTCGTCGTCGCCGCTCGCGCGGCCGTCGTCGGGCGGGAGGCCGTGATGCTGTCGCGGGTCGCCTCCCATCTGTACTGGCTGTCGCGCTACCTCGAGCGCGCCGAGAACATGGCGCGGATCATCGATGTCGGCCATTCGCTGGCGCTGCTCTCCGGCGCGTCCGATGATTCCACCGCCACGGAGCTGCTGGTCATCACCGACTCCCTGGAGGCCTTCCGCGCCACCGGTCGTCCGGTCAATGCCGAGAACGTCGCCCGTTTCCTCGCCTGGGATCCCGCGCTTCCCTCGTCGATCGTCAACTGCCTCGAATCCAGCCGCGAGAACACCCGCGCGGTGCGCGGCTCGGTCACCTCCGAGATGTGGGAAACGATCAACGACACCTGGCTGCAGCTGCAGTCGCGCCGGCGCAGCGGCCGCGAACCGATCGATTCCGAGTTCTTCGACTGGGTCAAGGAGCGCAGCCACCTGTTCCGGGGCGTCACCTTCGCGACGATCCGCCGCGACCAGCCCTACCAGTTCATCCGGCTTGGCACCTTCATCGAACGCGCGGACAACACCGCGCGGATTCTTTCGGTCAAGCAGGGCGGCAGCGACCTCGGCGGCGACGACGACGACTACTATCGCCTCTCGGCCGTGCTGCGATCGGTGTCGTCGCTCGAGGCCTACCGCGACACCTATCGCGATCTGATCGAGCCGCGTCGGGTCGCCGAGCTGCTGATCTTCAACCCGCAGCTGCCGCGCTCGCTGCGCTCCTGCTTCGACGAGATCGAACGCATCCTCGCGGCGCTGCCCCAGGAAGCGGCCCGTCCGGCGCGCAGGCAGGCGGCCGTGATCCGCGCCGGACTGGCGCACGGCGACCTCGACGAGGTGCTCGCACGGGGGCTGCGCGCGTTCCTCGATCAGTTCCTGCTCGACAACAACAGCCTCGGCTCGGCGCTGCACGCCGCCTACATGGAGATGCGCTAGATGCTGCTGTCGGTGGTCCACTCGACGCGCTACCACTACGAGGTCGAGGTTTCGCGCAGCACGCAGTACATCCGGCTCACGCCGAGCGCGGTCGCGCAGCAGCGGGTGATCGACTGGCGGCTCGAACTGCCGGTGCCCTGCGTGACGATGCGCGATGCCTTCGACAACCTCACGCACGTGCTGACCCTCGACCGCCCCCACGAGGAGATCAGGCTGGTCGCGCGCGGCAGTGTCGAGGTGCCCGATGCCGACGACGGCGAGCCCGCGGGGCGCATCAATCCGAAGGTCTTCCTGCGCAGCACGCGGCTCACCGCGCCCGACGATGCGCTGCGCGCCTTCGCCGAGCCGATGCGCGCGACGGTTCGCGCACGCCCGCTGATCGGCATCACCGATCTCGCCAGTGCGGTCCTCGACCGGCTGCCCCGCCGCGTCGGCCTCACCACGGTCGAGACCACGGCTGCGCAGGCGCTCGCGCTCGGCGCCGGGGTCGGTCAGGACCAGGTCCATGTCTTTCTCGTCGCCTGCCGCGCGCTCGGCGTGCCGGCCCGCTACGTCAGCGGCTATGCCTATTCCGCCGAGCGCGACCGGGTGGCGAGCCGGGCCTGGGCCGAGGCGTGGATCGCCAACCGCTGGGTAGGCTTCGACGTGGGCGAGACCGAGGGTTGCGGTGGCCACATCAAGCTCGCCACCGGCCTCGACTACCTCGATGCCTGCCCGGTTCGCGGTGTACGGCTCGGTGGCGACGGCGAAGACCTGCTCAGCGTCGCCGAGGTCCAGGCCCGGGCCTGAACCGCATTGCCGCTCAGGCCCGGGCGATGATCGTGCGCACCGCCTCGAGCGTGCGCGTCACCGGGTCGAGCGGGTCGTCGGTGGCGTCCGCATCGTCGTCGTCCTGCGAAGGTGCGGGCAGCCAGCGCGCGATGAACGCGGGCGGAGGCACGGCGGCGCTGAAGTGGTGCCCCTGCGCGGCGCTGACGCCAAGCCGCAGCAGTTCGGCCTCCTGAGCCCGCGTCTCGACCCCTTCGGCGATCAGGTGGACCCCGGTCTGCCGGCTCAGTCGCACGATCGCGTCTAGCACCGGGCGGGTCACCGAATCGGTACCGATCGTCCCGACGATCGGCCGGTCGATCTTGAGCAGGTCGACCGGCAGCCGCTCCAGCCAGCGCGCGCCGCCGTGGGCGCTGCCGAAGTCGTCGAGCGCGATCAGGAAGCCGGCGTCCTGCAGCTGCACGAGCCGGGCGACCAGGGCCTGATTCCGCGCGTCGCCCTCGCGCAGCTCGATCACCGTGTACCAGCGCCGTCCGCCGGGCCTGGCCAGCGCGATGAAGGCCGCCGCGTCGCGCTCGCTCGCGAGCTGCCGGGCCGAGAAGTTCACGCTCAGCATGAAGCCTTCAGGCAGCGTCGTGCAGCGTTCGAGCTGATCGGCGACCTGGCGGAAGCAGGCTTCGCTGATGCGCCCGAGCAGGCCGGCTTCATCGGCCTGGGCGAGGAAGCGCTCGGGCAGCAGCACGCCCTCTTCGGGATGGCGCCAGCGCACCAGCATCTCGGCACCGATGCAGCGGCCGGTCGCCAGCTCGACGATCGGCTGCAGGTGGCCTTCGAATTCGCCGCGACCGAGGGCCGCCGTCAGCTCGCCGAAGGGCGTGCCGGCGACCGCTTCGCGCCGTCGCGAGGCGGCCAGCCCCAGCACCGCGGCGATCGCCGCACCGGCCAGCACGAAGGGCGACAGCCACGCGTGACGGTGCCACAGACCCGCGGTGTCGATCCCCGCGCCGAGCGTGAAACGATGTCGGCTCGAGCGGGCGTCGGCGACCAGCAGCAGACTGCCTGTCGGGCGCTCGCCGAGCCACGCCCGTGGTGGTTCGGTCGCCGTCGCGTTCGCCGCGGGCGCCTGGGTGTCGGCGATCCACAGGTAGGTACCGGGATCGAGAGCCGCCGATACCCGGGATCCGAGCAGCTGGTCGGCGGTGGCCGGCAGAATCAGGCGGGCGCCATCGCGCAGGGGCAGCATGACCCGCAGGTTGCGGGTGTCGCCGCCGGGCCGCTCGCCCGGACCCGACCGGATCTCGATGGGTGTACCGGGTGGCGCCGCCTCGGCGCGCGTCAGCGCCGACGCGTGCTCGCGGGCGATCCGCTCGAGGTTCTGTTCGATCTGCGGCACCCCTTCGATGGCGAGCCTGCGCAGCTGGCCCTGGGTGAGCGCGAAGGCGAGCAGGCCACTGGCGACCAGGAAGGCAAGCGCCGGCAGCACCATCCAGGGCAGCGAGCGGCTGGCTGGGCGAGTCCTGCGGATCGGGAATGAGCGGTCGGACGGCATCGGATGCGGGCGGTGGGCCTCGCATGAAAGCCTGTTCCGCCGCGCCGCGCCGCAGGCATCCGACAGGTGGCAAGGGCGGCAAAGCGATCGGCGTTGCGCGAGCCCGCCGACCCGCATCCGGGCCTGCTCAGGCGCCGGCGAGCAGTTCGCGCGCGTGTTTGCGGCTGGTGGCGGTGATCTCGCTGCCGGCGAGCATCCGGGCGAGTTCCTCGACGCGGGCGGGCCGGTCGAGCCTTGCGATGCGGCTGACGGTGACCCCGTCGCGAACTTCCTTGCCGACCGCCAGATGCTGA
>JBIIHU010000240.1:0-5591 GCA_044235405.1 Burkholderiaceae bacterium | reverse complement strand
CCTGGGCACCGTGAAGAAGACGCCGCTGACCGATTTCTCGCGGCCGATGAAGCGCGGCATCATCGCGGTCGACCTCGACGAGGGCGACTTCCTCATTGGCGCGGCGGTCACCGACGGCCGGCACGACGTGATGCTGTTCTCGGACGCCGGCAAGGCGGTGCGTTTCGACGAGAACGACGTGCGTCCGATGGGCCGCGCGGCGCGCGGCGTGCGCGGCATGCAGCTCGACGAGGGTCAGCGCGTGATCTCGATGCTGGTGGCTGGCTCCGAGACGCATTCGGTGCTTACCGCCACCGAGAACGGCTACGGCAAGCGCACCCTGGTTTCCGAATACACGCGCCACCTGCGCGGCACCAAGGGCATGATCGCGATCCAGACCAGCGAGCGCAACGGGCGCGTCGTCGCCGCCGTGCTGGTCGAGCCGCGCGACGAACTCATGCTGATCACCACCGGCGGCGTCCTGATCCGCACGAGGGTGTCCGAGATCCGCGAGATGGGGCGCGCCACCCAGGGGGTCACGCTGATCAGCGTCGACGAGGGCATGCGCCTCACCGGCGTGCAGCGCGTGGTCGAGGGCGACGGCGACGAGGACGGCATCGTCGAGGGCTGAGCCGGGCGCTCGCCATGCGGCGGGCTCCCGAGGGGCTTTCGGTCCGGGCCGGCGGGCGGCCTTTGCTACCATCGCGCGATGTCCGATACCACTCCCCATCCGAGTCCCGATGCCCGGCTCGCCGAGCTGCGCGTCGGTATCGACGAAGTCGATGCGCAGCTTCTCGAGCTGCTCAATCGGCGAGCCCGCCTCGCGATCGAGGTCGGCGAGGTCAAGAAGATCACCGGCGCACCGGTATACCGCCCCGAGCGCGAGGCGCAGGTGATCGCGCGGCTGCGCGAGCGCAACCCCGGCCCGCTCGGCGGCGATGCCATCGAGGCCATCCAGCGCGAGGTGATGTCGGCCTGCCGCGAGCTCGAACGGCGCATGCGGGTGGCCTATCTCGGGCCTGCCGGCACCTACAGCGAGCAGGCGCTGCGGCGGCATTTCGGCCAGGGCGTCGACGCGCTGGCCTGCGCCAGCATCGACGAGGTGTTCCGCCTTACCGAGGCGCAGGGGGCCGACTTCGGTATCGTGCCGGTCGAGAACTCCTCCGAGGGCGCGGTCAACCGCTCCCTCGATCTGCTGCTGCAGACCGCGCTGCGCATCTGCGGCGAGGTCACGCTGCCGATCCACCACAGCCTGCTCACGCGGTCGGGATCCCTCGAGGGCATCACGCGGGTGTGCGCGCACCCGCAGGCGCTTGCGCAATGCCAGGGCTGGCTCGACCGGCACGCGGCCGCGCTCGCGCGCGTGCCGGTCTCATCCAACGCCGAGGGGGCGCGTCTGGCGAGCGCCGAACCGGCGACCGCGGCGATCGCCGCGGAATCGACCGCCACGCGCTACCAGCTTGCCGTGGCGGCGCGCGGCATCCAGGACGACCCCCACAACCGGACCCGCTTTCTGGTCCTGGGCCGGCACGCGTGCACGCCGAGCGGCGCCGACCAGACCTCGCTGATCCTGTCGGTCCCCGACCGCGCCGGCGCGGTCCACGCGCTGATCGAGCCGCTGGCGCGCCATGGCGTGTCGATGAAGCGCTTCGAGTCGCGGCCGGCCCGGCAGGGCAACTGGGAGTACTACTTCTATCTCGACCTGATCGGGCACGAGGATGATCCCCCGGTTGCGCAGGCCCTGATCGAACTGCGTCGCAATGCGGCCTTCTACAAGCTCTCAGGCTCCTATCCCAGGGCATCCACATGAGTATTCAGGCCCCCGCCCATGTCCGTGGCATCGCGCCCTACCAGGCTGGCAAGCCGATCGCCGAACTCGCCCGTGAATACGGGCTCGACGAAGGCTCGATCGTCAAGCTCGCCTCCAACGAGAACCCGCTCGGCATGCCGGCGTCCGCGCGCGAGGCCATGCTGCGCGCGGTCGACGAGCTCGCCCGTTACCCCGACTCCAACGGTTTCGACCTGAAGGCGGCACTGGCCGCGCGCTATCAGGTGCCCGCCGAGTGGATCACCCTGGGCAACGGCTCCAACGACATCCTCGAGCTCGCCGCGCATGCACTCGTGCAGGCGGGCGAGTCGATCGTCTACGCGCAGCACTCCTTCGCGGTCTACGCGCTCGCGACCCAGGAGGTCGGGGCGCGGGCCATCGTCGTGCCGGCGCGCGATCTCGGTCACGATCTCGAGGCGATGGCCGCGGCCATCGAGCGCGATACCCGGCTGGTGTTCATCGCGAACCCGAACAATCCGACTGGAACCTTCGTGCCGGCATCGCAGATCGAGGCCTTTCTCGCGCGCGTGCCGGCTTCGGTCTCCGTGGTGCTGGACGAGGCCTACAACGAGTACCTGCGTCCCGAGGATCGCTTCGACTCCGTCGCCTGGGTCCGCCGCTACCCGAACCTGCTGGTTTCGCGAACCTTCTCCAAGGCCTATGGCCTGGCAGGGTTGCGGGTCGGTTTCGGCATCGCCCAGCCCGAACTCACCGATCTCCTCAACCGGGTGCGCCAGCCCTTCAACGTGAACTCGCTTGCGCTGGCCGCGGCGGTGGCCGCGCTCGGCGACGAGGCGTTCCTGCGCCGCAGCTACGAACTCAACCGTCAGGGCCTCGACACCCTGCAGGCGGCGTTCACGGCGATGGGACTGCGTTACGTCCCCTCGTACGGCAACTTCGTGCTGGTGGAAGTCGGCGACGGAGCGGCCGTCTACGAGAAGCTGCTGCGCGCCGGGGTCATCGTGAGGCCGGTGGGCGGCTACGGGCTGCCGCGCTGGCTGCGGGTATCGGTCGGCCTGCCCGAGGAGAACGAGGCTTTCCTGCGCGCGCTGCGCGCGGCGCTCGCCTGAGCGACGCGTGATCGACGCCCCCGTGGCTTCGGCAGCGCCCTTCGGCCGCCTCGCGGTACTGGGCGTCGGCCTGATCGGTGGTTCGGTGGCGGCTGCGGCTCGGGAGTCCGGTTGCGTCTCGGGCATCACGGGCTACGCGCCGGGTAACGACGCCCGGGAAGCGCTCGCCCTCGGTCTGGTCGACCAGGTCGCCGAATCGCCGGCTGCGGCGGTGGCCGATGCCGATCTGGTCGTGCTGGCCGCGCCGATCCCGGCGCAGCCCGCTCTCTTCGCCGCGATCGCCGCGCACCTGCGCCCCGATGCGCTGGTCACCGACTGCGCCAGCACGAAGCTGTCGACGACGGCGGCTGCCCGTGCGGCGCTCGGCCCGGCCTTCGCGCGCTGCGTGCCCGCGCATCCGATCGCGGGTTCCGAGAAGCATGGCCCGGCGGCCGCCCGGGCCGGGCTCTTTCGCCATGCCGTGGCGGTCGTGTGTCCGCAGCCCGAGAACCCGCCGGAAGTCGTCGAGCGGATCAGTGCCTTCTGGCGTGCGCTCGGTGCGCGCGTGATGAGCCTCGATGCGGCTCGCCACGACCGCATCTTCGCGGAGGTCTCGCACTGGCCGCATGCGCTAGTCTTCGCGCTCTGCGGGGCGATCGCACGTGGCGAGTTCGCGTCCGATGCGCTGCGAATGGCCGGTGGCGGCCTGCGCGACACAACCCGTATCGGCGCGTCCTCGCCCGAGCTCTGGGCCGAGATCCTCCTGGACAACCGCGACGCGGTGCTGGCCTGCGCGGCGGCCTTCGAATCGGAGCTCGCCGCGGTACTTGCCGCGCTGCGCGAGGGAGACCATGCTGCGCTCGCCGCCCGTTTCGAGGTGGCCAGTGCCTGGCGAGCCAGGCTGGTTCATCCCTGAGCGGCCGGGCCGCGGCCGGCGCCGATCCGGACGCCGCGATCACAACCCGGGCGGGCGTCCCGACATCAGCCGCAGGTGGTAGGCGCGCAGCTCGCTGAGTTCGGCGAGTACCCTGAATGGAAACCCCACGCGGCCTCCCCGCGAGTCGATGAGCAGCGAGTCGAAGTAGCGCTGCAGTTCGAGCGGCTCCTGCCATCGGGCGGCAATGCCGTTGACGATCCGCGGGTATTCGCCGCGCAGCACGACCAGGTGCATCTCGGCCGGTAGCGCCTGCAGCAGCCGGATCGCCTGGTCCGAAAGCCGCTCCTGCTCGCCCGGCGCGAGGGGTCGGTCGGTACGCCGGCGTCCGTAGCGCACCGGTGAGGATGCCCCGGGGTTCAAGGCGTCGACCCCGCGTGCCGCCCGGTTGCGGGCGACCGTGCGGGCGGCCTGTTGCGAGATCCTTGCGAGGAGCGCGTTGACCTGCGGGTCGTCGAAGGGGACGGGTTTCGCCATGGACCGGGCCTCCTTGCCCGGTAGAATCGGGACGGACGGTGGCGAGCGGTGATCGCTGCGACCGCGTCTTTCGCGGGGATGCTGCGTCCTATCGGCCTGCGGGCACAGGAATTTTTTCATGGCAATCGGATTCCAGGTCGCCGGCGGCGGCCGGCTGGTGGGGAGGCTGCGTGTTCCGGGCGACAAGTCGATCTCGCATCGCTCGATCATGCTCGGCGCGCTCGCCGAGGGCGTCACTCGCGTCAGCGGTTTTCTCGAGGGCGCCGATGCGATCTCGACGATGAACGTGTTCCGTGCGATGGGCGTCGGCATCGAGGGGCCGGATGCCGGCCGGGTCACCGTGCATGGGGTTGGCCTGCACGGCCTGCGCCCGCCCTCAGGCAACCTCGACTGTGGCAATGCCGGCACCGCGATGCGCCTGCTGATGGGGCTCCTGGCCGGCCAGCGGTTCGAGTCGGTGCTCGTCGGTGACGAAAGCCTCTCGCGGCGCCCGATGCGCCGGGTCGCCGAGCCGCTGTCGCGAATGGGCGCTCGCATCGAGACCTCGTCCGCAGGCACCCCGCCGGTGCGCATCCTGCCGGCGGCGCGCCTGCAGGGCATCGATTTCGCGATGCCGGTGGCCAGCGCACAAGTCAAGTCGGCGGTGCTCCTGGCGGGGCTCTACGCCGAAGGCCGGACCGCGGTGACCGAACCCGCGCCCACCAGAGATCATACCGAGCGGATGCTGAGCGGATTCGGCGTGGCCGTGGAGCGCGCCGGGCCCCGGGTGGCGTTGCGAGGCGGCCAGGTCCTTCGCGCCACCACGCTCGATGTGCCGGCCGATATCTCCTCGGCAGCCTTCTTCCTGGTGGGCGCGTCGATTGCGCCGGGTTCCGACCTGGTGCTCGAGCATGTCGGCATGAACCCCACCCGCACCGGCGTCATCGACATCCTGCGTCTGATGGGCGCCGACATCGCGGTCCTCGATCCGCGCGAGGTCGGTGGCGAGCCGGTCGCTGATCTCAGAGTCCGCAGTGCCGCGCTGCGCGGCATCGAGGTGCCGCCGGAGCTCGTGCCGCTCGCGATCGACGAGTTTCCCGCAATTTTCGTTGCGGCCGCCTGTGCCGAGGGGCGCACGGTGGTCACGGGCGCCGAGGAGCTTCGCGTCAAGGAATCGGATCGGATCGCGGCCATGGCCGATGGCCTTGCCGCCGTCGGACTGCCGGTGCAGCCCACGCCCGACGGCATGATCATCGAAGGCCGCGGTGGCGAAGCCCTGCCGATCGCCGGCGGCCTGGTCGAGTCGCTGGGCGATCACCGCATCGCGATGTCGATGGCGATCGCG
>JBIIHU010000047.1:0-17474 GCA_044235405.1 Burkholderiaceae bacterium | reverse complement strand
AGCCCCAGTTGTTGGACACCGGCGGGAAGGTCTTGGTGCTCGTGAAGCGGACCATCGCGAAGAAGGGATCCATCGCCGCGAAGCTGACGTTGATCGCGTTGGCGCCGTTGGCCGACGGGTCCTTGGCGCCCTTGCGCCAGTTCGTGAACAGCGTGTTCCACTCGATCACGTCGAACTGCACGTCGAAGTGGCAGGCCTTCAGCGACTGCTGGACGAACTCGTTCATCGGCAACGGCTGCATCTGGCCGGAACCCGAGGCGGAGATCTGCACCTTGACCTTCAGCGGCTTGGCGGCGCTGTGACCGGCTTCGGCCATCAGCTTGCGGGCGGCCTCGGGGTCGTACCGGATGTCGAACTTCGGGTTGCCCCACCACGGATGTCCGGGCGGCACCGTGCCCTTGGGCACACCCATCATGCCGCCGAGCAGCTTGAGCAGGCCGGTGCGGTCGACGCACAGGTTGGCCGCATGGCGCACACGCTTGTCGAGCCAGGGCGAACCCTCGGCGAAGGAGAGTTGCCACGGCCACACATGGGGCTGCGGGTTGAAGTAGAGCTTGTAGCCGCGCTGCTGGATGGTGGGCATCGCGTCGGGCGCCGGCGCCTCGATCCAGTCGACCTGGCCGGAGAGCAGCGCCGCGGTGCGGGCGTTGGCCTCGGGCATCGGCACCATCACCACACGGTCGACCTTGGGCGTGCGCTTCGGGTCCCAGTAGGTCTTGTTGGCGACCACCTCGAGGCGCTCGCGCGGCACGAAGCGCGCCATGCGGAAGGGTCCGGTGCCCGAGGAATCGGCCGCGAAGGCGATCCAGGCCGCCCGCGCCTTGTCGGCAGGCGTGGCGCCCTGCGCGGCGTCGAACTTCTTCTGCCAGTGCGCGGGCGAGGCCATGAACAGGTTGGTGAGGTTCAGCGGCAGGAAGGCATCCGGCTCGCTGGTGGTGAGTTCGACGGTGAGGTCGTCGATCTTGCGGGCGCTGCGCAGCGTGGGCATGCGCGACACGGTGACGCCGACCTGGCTGGCATCGAAGTGCACGGCTTCCTTGTCGAGCACCTTGCGCACGTTCCAGACCACGGCATCGGCGTTGAAGGCCGAGCCGTCATGGAACTTGACGCCGGGACGCAGCTTGAAGACCCATTTGGTCTTGTCCTTGGCGTCGACCGCCCAGGAGGTGGCCAGACCCGGGATCAGCACGCTCGGCGCATCGGCCTTGGACAGGTCCCAGTGCGTGAGCGCGTCATACATCGGGATGCCGGTGAAACGGTTGCCCTCGAAGCCCTGATCGGGCTGGCCGAGCGTGCGCGGGATGTCGGCGGCGGTCATCGCGACGCGCAGCACCTTTTCCTGCGCGATCGCGGGTGCGGCGACGAGCGCGCTGCCGAGCACAACGGCGGCGCCCAGACGGGCCAGGGGCTTCGTGACAAACGAACGATCCATCGGTGAGTCTCCTTCCCGGCACGGCCGGTGGTTGGCGTGATCTGCCGCGGCAAGCAATCGCCATGCCACGCGGCAGGCGCGCCGATCGGCTTCAGGCCCCGCCGTTCCGCGCGCAGCAGCACCGTCGCACCGCGATAGCTCGCGACGATGCAAAGCCCGAAATAGTGCACGAATCCCCGACCTGGTGCACCTCGAGGGCTATTCAGGCAGCGGCAGGCGCCGCCGCGCTCGCAAGCAGGGCGAGTGTCGCCACCGCGGTGAGCAGGGCCCGCAGTCGCAGGAACCCGGCATGCCAGCGGCGATCGCGGTCCTCGGCATAGAGGCGCTGGTCGACCGCCCAGGCAAGCACCAGACCGGCCGCGAGCGCGAGCAGCGCGACGCGCGGCGCGAGCAGGCTCGCCGCCCACGCCCACAGCGACGGCATGACGCTCCAGAGCAGTGCGCCTCCACCACCGGCGGCGCGCGAACCCCGACCGGCATCGCTGTGGACAGGCGCACCGGGCTCGTCGGCCGCCAGCGCGCGCCCCCAGTGAAGCGCACCCACGAAGGCGAGGATCACCGCGCCATAGCCGACCTGCGCGGTGATCGCGAGGCGCGCGACGGCCGGCGGGGCCAGCCACGCGAGCAGCGCCAGGCCCGCGAAGGGCAGCAGGCCGCCGTAACCGAGGAGCGAGCGCCAGCGCGCGGCATCCATGATGAGTCTCCCGGCAGGAAGGCGCGACAGCGCCGTTCAGCGCCGCGCGAAGCGGTAGATCGCCTGCGTGGCTCGCCAGGCGGGGAGCATGCGCACCGGCCTGCCGTCGGCGAGGAAGGCGCGCCCGGTGACCGCCAGCCCGAGACGACCGAGCAGGTCCTCGAAGTCGCGCAGCGTCGCCAGATGCAGGTTCGGCGTGTCGTACCACTGATAGGGCATCTCGCTGGACACCGGCATCCGCCCGCGCAGCAGCGACCACGCATGGAACCAGTGGCCGAAGTTCGGGAAGGACACCACCCCTTCGCGTCCGACCAGGCTCATGTCGCGCAGCACCGCCTCGGTGCGGTGCGTGGCCTGGATCGCCATCGACGAGACCACGACATCGAACTGCGCGGCGCCGAACATGTCGAGCCCGGCCTCGATGTCGCCCTGGATCACGTCGACGCCCCGGCGGGCGCAAGCGAGAACCGCCGCGTCGTCGATCTCGACGCCATAGCCGGGGCAGCCCTTGTCGCGTCGCAGGTGATCGAGCAGCGCGCCGTCGCCGCAGCCGAGATCGAGCACCCGAGCGCCCGGCGCGATCCAGCCCGCGATCAGCGCGAGGTCGGGACGCAGGCCGGCGCCATCTCGAGCGGTGCCCGGCAGCGGGGGCCAGGCGGGACGTGTCGAGGATCTCATCGCAGGCCGCGCGCGATGCGCTCGAAGTAGGCGCGTACGACCCCGTGGTACTGCGGGTCGTCGAGCAGGAAGGCGTCGTGGCCGTGCGGCGCGTCGATCTCGGCATAGGTCACCGCGCGGCGGTTCGCGAGCAGCGCCTGCACGATCTCGCGACTGCGCGCCGGCGAGAAGCGCCAGTCGGTCGTGAACGATGCGATCAGAAAATCCGCGGTCGCGGGGGCGAGCGCCGCCGCGAGATCGCCGCCGTGGGCCGCCGCGGGATCGAAGTAGTCGAGTGCGCGCGTGATCAGCAGGTAGGTGTTGGCGTCGAAGTACGTGGAGAACTTCTCGCCCTGGTAGCGCAGGTAGGACTCGATCTCGAACTCGACACCGAAGCCGAAGTCGTAATCGTCGCCTTCGGCGCGCCCGCGGCGCGCCCGACCGAAGCGCTCGGCCATCACGTCGTCGGACAGGTAGGTGATATGACCGATCATGCGCGCCACCTGCAGGCCGCGCCGCGGCACCACGCCATGATCGTAGAAGCGGCCTTCGTGGAATTCGGGGTCGGTGATGATCGCCCGCCGCGCCACCTCGTTGAACGCGATGTTCTGTGCCGACAGCTTCGGGGTCGAGGCGATCGCGATGCAGTGCGCGACACGCTGCGGATAGAGCACCGACCAGGCCAGCGCCTGCATGCCGCCGAGGCTGCCGCCCATCACCGCCGCGAAGCGCTCGATGCCGAGCGCGTCGGCCAGACGCGCCTGCGCATGCACCCAGTCCTCGACCGTGATCACCGGGAAGTCGGGCCCGTAGCGCCGTCCGGTGGCCGGGTTGATCGACATCGGGCCGGTGGAGCCGAAGCAGCTGCCGGGATTGTTGACACCGACAACGAAAAAGCGACGGGTGTCGAGCGGCTTGCCCGGCCCGACCATGTTGTCCCACCATCCTTCGGCACCGGTATCGGCATGCACCCCCGCCACATGGTGGGAAGCGTTCAGCGCATGGCAGACCAGCACCGCGTTGGAGCGGCTGGCGTTGAGTTCGCCACAGGTCTCGTAGACCAGTTCGTAGTCGGCGAGCGTGGCCCCGCTCGCCAGCACCAGCGGCTGCGTCACCCGCAGCCGGGCGGGCGCGACCACGCCCACCGACCCGGGGTCGGCGGCGGCGTTCGGGGCAGGGGCGGGTGGCAACAGGACGACTCGCGGCGAAAAAAAACCCGACCAGCTTGGCATGCGGCCGGGTCGGGCTGTGGGGAAGGCAGACCTCCCCGCCGCTTTAGCCGTATTTATCGAGCGCCCGCAAGCTGATCGTCAAATCGGCGCAGCCCGCAAGCCTAAGGAGCGCCCGCGCGGGTGTCAAGCAGACCCGGAAGGCGCGGGGTCGGACACCCCGGCGATGCCGGGCCGGGCGCTTGCGGACCGTCGATCGGCGCCCGGCCGCGCCCGATCCCCTATAGTGGATCCGCATCCGCCAACGCGAGACCCCGATGACCGACAGCCCGCGCAGCAATCGCCTCCCGGCCCACGGAGCCGGCACCACCGAGAAGCAGTCGGCCCGCGGCTCGCTCGGCATGGTGGTCACCAACCACCCGCTGGCCAGCGCCGCGGGGGCCGAGATGCTCGCCGCCGGCGGCAATGCGGTCGACGCGGCGATCGCCTCGCTGTTCGCGCTCACCGTGGTCGAGCCGATGATGGTGGGTATCCTCGGCGGCGGCTTCGCGCACCTGCGCCTTCCGGACGGCACGCACACGGTGCTCGAGGGCCAGGGCCGTTGCCCGCAGGCGGTCGGCGCCGACACCTTCACGCCCGACCCGGCCGCGCCGCCAGGCTCGCTCGACGCGCTCGGGCGCCGCAACAGCGTCGGGCGCGAATCGGTGGCGGTGCCCGGCAACCTGATGGCGTGGTGCCTGCTGCTCGAGCGCCATGGCCGCCTGTCGCTGGCCGACGTCGTCGAGCCGGCCATTCGCCACGCCGAGCGCGGCTTCGCAGCCACTCCCTTCCTCGCCGATTGCGTGGCCGACTGCGCGGCCGACATGCTGCGCGACCCGGCGATCTCGGCGGTCTTTCTTCCCGGCGGCAAGCCGCTGGCCGCCGGCGAGCGCGTGGTCAACGGCGCCTATGCCGACACGCTTCGCACGGTCGTGCGCGAGGGCCCGGGCACCCTTTACCACGGTTCGGTCGGCGCGGCCTTCACCGAGGACATGCGCCGTCACGGCGGCCACATCACGCCGGCCGACCTCGCGGCCTACCGCACCAGCAACCTTGCGCCGCTGCGTGCCACCTACCGCGGCCACGAGATCATCGGCCCGCCGCCGCCCTGCTCCGGGCCGCTGCACATCGGCCAGATGCTGGCCATCCTCGAAGGCTTCGACCTTCGCGCGATGGGCAGCGGCAGCACCGACACGCTGCATCGGGTGGCCGAAGCGATGCGCATCGCCTTCGCCGATCGCGCGGCCGCCACCGCCGACCCGGACTTCGTCCCGGTGCCGGTCGAGCGGCTGCTCAGCGCCGAGTACGCGGCGCAGCGCCGCGCGCAGATCGACCCGGCCCGCAGCCGCGACTGGGCACCCGGGGTGCTGCCGGCCGAGGGCGCCCACACCACGCACCTGACGGTGGCCGACCGCGACGGGCTGATCGTCAGCGCGACCCAGACCATCAACTCGCTGTTCGGCGCGCGCTACATGGTGCCCTCGCTCGGCGCGATCCCGAACAACTACCTGTACGTCTTCGATCCGCACCCGGGCCGCGCCAACTCGCTGGCGCCCGGCAAGCGCGTCACCTCGTCGATGGCGCCGCTGATCGTGCTGCGCGACGGGCGCCCGCGCTGGGCACTGGGCCTGCCGGGCGGCCTGCGCATCTTTCCCTCGGCGATGCAGGCGCTGCTCAACCTGATCGACCACGGCATGAGCCTGCAGCAGGCGGTCGAGGCGCCGCGCATCTGGACGCAGGGCTACGCGCTCGAGCTCGAGCCGCAGGTCCCCGAGGCGGTGGCCGCGGCGCTGGCCGCCCGTGGCCACGCCGTGCAGCGCGTGCCCAACGTCGGCGGCGGGCTCAACGCGATCGCCTTCGACGACGACGGCACGATGGAAGGCGCGGCCTGCTGGCGCGCCGACGGCGCCCCGGTGGGCGTGGGCGGCGGCCTGGCGCGCGCCGGCGTGCGCTTCCTGCCGGAAGCTCGACGCGCCTAGCCGGGCGCCTGCGCCGGGTCGTCGTCCTCGCCGGCCAGCCACACGCGATTGCGGCCGGCCTCGCGGGCGCGCCGCATCGCCGCTTCGGCGCGGGCCACCACCTCGACGCGCGCCTCGCCGGGTCGCCGCGCCGCGACGCCGGTCGCGAAGGTCACAAGACCGCGAGCCGGGTCCTCGAGGTAGAACCGCTTGGTGAGCTCGCGCTGCACGCGGATCATCTGTCGCTCGGCCTCGTCGGGCGCGGTGTCGGGCATCAGGATCGCGAAGGTCTCGGCATCCCAGGCAGCCGGCGAGTCGGTGGAGCGCAGCGCCTCGCGCAGCCCCGCGGCCAGGCGACGCATCGGCGTGTCGCCACCGGGCTGCGCATCGTCCTCGCCGGCATCGGCCGCGCGCTGCTGCGGCCAGGCGAGCTGCCGCACCGCGCTCACGTCGAGCGCGGCCACGCACATCGGCAGCGACCGGCGCTGCGCGCGGGCGAGCTCGAAGTCGAACTGGCGCTCGAAGCCCGGCCGCGCCAGCGAGCCGGTCGCGGGATCCTCCGCGGGCAACCCGCCGGCCTGGCCGAGGGCCTGCTGAGCCTCGCGGATGCGTTGCTCGTCGCGCGCCACCTGCTCGCCGGCCTGCGCGAGCTCGTGCTGCGCCTGCACGAAGCGGTTGCGCATCGCCTCGAGCTCGGCGAGCAGCGCCTCGAGCAGGCCGCTCATCTGCGCGAGATCGTCGGCGTCGCGCACCTGCCGAGCATAGTCGCCGATGCGCAGCGCGAACTCGCCGCTCCAGTCGGCCAGCCCGCCGACACGGTCGATCAGCGAGGCGGTGCGCTCGCGCACCGTGGAGGCGGCCTCGTCCATCGAGTGCTTGACCGTACCCTGCCGGAACACGAACTCGCGGTAGCTGCGCGCGGTCTGCGCCAGCACGTCGGGGCCCAGCGGCCGGTCGAGCAGCGCCTGGATGCGCGCCGTCTGCTCGTGGACCCATGCGTCGTCGACCACGAGATCGCCCATGTTGCGCACCATCAGCCGCACGAGTTCATGCAGCCCGCGGATGGTGGGCGCCGGCCCCTCGCCGCGCGCTTCGAGCGCCTCCCAGCAGGCTCGCAGCCGCTCGCCGGCAGCGGCCAGTGTGCCGCTCGAGGATGCGGTGCGCAGCGCGTCGAGCGCCTCGCCGAGCTCGGCAAGGGCTTCGGGCGAGAAACCCAGCCTCGGCTCGAGCATCGGCGCGAGCAACGCCGAGAGCATGCGGCCCTCGGGGAGGGCGGGCGCAGGCGCCTCGGCGCCCTCGACGAGCTCGCGTGCGGGGCCATCCTCGCCTGCCGCCGGTGCCGACACGGGGCGCCGCAGCGCGGCGCGGATGAGCCGCTGCGCCTGGCTCCAGCGGCCGCCATCGAGGGCTTGTCGCAGCTCGCGGGCAAACTCGCCGCCGGGCGCATCGGCCAGCGCGCCACGCGCCAGCGTCTCCATCGCGGCGGCGGCTGGCTGCACCTGGGCGTAGGTCAGACCGGCGGTTTCCGCGAACACCCGCGCGTAATTCTCGGGCGTCGGCGGGCGGCGCATCCGCGCGAGTCGCCGGAAGACCTCGCGGGCGATGTCGGCCGGGGCCGCCTTGGGCGCGGTGGTCATGCTCGCCGCGCGCTGCTGCCGACGCTACTGGCCCTTGAAGCCGATCGCGTCGAAGTTGCGCTTTTCGTCGACCCAGAGGCGAGCGCCGAGCTTCTGGTAATCGTCGGCCGGCAGGTAGGCGTCGACGAGGTCGTAGGTTTCGAGGAACTTGCGGTAGGTGGGGTCGGCGAGTGCGCCGCGGAACGCATCGTGCAGCGTACGGACCACGCGCGGATCCATGCCGCGCGGGCCGACCAGCCCGATCGGGCTGCTCGCGACCAGGTCGTAGCCGGCCTCGCGGGCGGTGGGCACGTCGGGCAGACGGGCGATGCGCTTTTCCTGAAAGGTGACGATGACCCGGCCCTTGCCCTGCTTCTCGATCTGCGCCCAGCCGCCGTCGATCACGGCGTTGATGTGACCGCCGACGAAGGCCTGCAGCACCTCGGAGCCGCCCTTGAAGGGCACGAAGGTGAGGTCGATGCCCGCGAGCTTGTTGAGCAGGAAGGTGACCACGTGACCGGTGCTGCCGGCGCCGCTCGCCCCGACCTGGATGCGGCCCGGGTTGGCCTTCGCGTACGCGACGAACTCGGGCATCGTGCGGATCGGCAGGTTCTCGGCCACCACCAGCGAGAAGGTGTAGGCCGAGAAACCCATGATGTAGGTCAGATCCTTCAGCGGGTCGTAGCTGACCTTCTGGACGTGCGGCACGCGGAAGATCGAAGCCGGCGCGATCGCGATCGTGTAGCCGTCGGGGTTGTTCGATTGCGCCACGATGCTCGCGGCCATCGTGCCGGCGGCACCCGGCCGGTTCTCGACGATCACCTGCTGGCCCAGGGCCTTCGCGGCCTGGGGCGCGAGCGCGCGCGCCACGGCGTCGGTCGCGCTGCCGGGCGGAAAGGGCACCATCATCGTGACCGGCTTGGCCGGGAAGGCCTGGGCACGGGCGGGCGTGACGGCCGCACTGGCGACGGTGGCGAGCGCCGCGGCAAGTACTCGCCGGCGACCGGCGGGGCAACTGGACAGGGGGTTCGACAAGGCAGTACTCCTGCGACGGGAAAGCTGGCGCGCAGATTACCCGAGCGCAGCCCGCGTGCCGTTGCCTGCCCGATGCGCCGCCGCGGGATTCGGTACGGTGCGAGGCCCCGGCGCCGCGGCCATCGCCGGGCAGAGCGCCTCAGCCGGGCGCGCGCGCGAGAAAGTCGACCTGCGCCGGCCGCCCGGGCAGCGCGAGCTGCGCCGTCTGCGCCGGCGCACGCGCGATCACCCGCCCGCGGCGCACCACCGCCAGCCGCGGCGGGCGCAGGCGGATCGCCTCGATCGGGTCGCGCGCCTGCAGCAGCACGAAGTCGGCATGGCAGCCGGGCGCCAGCCCGTAGCCCTCGAGCCCGAGGATGCGGGCCGGCACCTCGGTCACCGCCGCAAAGCACTGACGCATCGCCTGCTGGCCGGTCATCTGGGCGACGTGCAGGCCCATGTGGGCGACCTCGAGCATGTCGCCGCTGCCCAGGCTGTACCACGGGTCCATCACGCAGTCGTGACCGAAGGCCACCGGCACCCCGGCCGCGAGCAGCTCGGGCACCCGCGTCATGCCGCGGCGCTTCGGGTAGGTGTCGTGACGACCCTGGATCGTGATGTTGATCAGCGGATTCGCGGTGGCCGACACGCCGGCCTCGGCGATCAGCGGGATCAGCTTGGACACGTAGTAGTTGTCCATCGAGTGCATCGAGGTCAGGTGCGAGCCGTTGACCCGCCCCTGCAGCCCCAGCCGCCGCGTCTCGAAGGCGAGCGTCTCGATGTGCCGCGACATCGGGTCGTCGGTCTCGTCGCAGTGCATGTCGATGCGCAGCCCGCGGCGCGCCGCCTCCTCGGCGAGCAGGCGCACCGACTCGCGGCCGGCTTCCATCGTGCGCTCGAAGTGCGGGATCCCGCCGACCACGTCCACGCCGAGGTCGAGCGCCTTCTTCAGCAGGTCGAAGGCGCTGTCGCGGCAGCCAGGGGCGTCGCGCGCCGGGTCGTAGCGCAGCACGCCGTCCTGCGGGAACGCGACCAGCTGCAGGTCGATCCAGGGCGCCACGCGGCGCTTCACCTCGAGCAGCGCCTCGACCGCCAGAAGCCGCGGGTCGCAGGTGTCGACATGCGTGCGGATCGCGAGCAGCCCGCGCGCCACCGCCCAGTCGCAGTAGGCCATCGCGCGCTCGATCAGCGCGTCCTGCGTGAGCAGCGGCTTGAGCTCGCCCCACAGCGCGATGCCCTCGAGCAGCGTGCCCGACGCGTTGACCCGCGGCAGGCCGTAGGACAGCGTGGCGTCCATGTGGAAGTGCGCGTCGACGAAGGGCGGCGACAGCAGCATGCCACCGCCGTCGATGGTCTCGCGGGCCTCGCCCGCGATCGCCGGCCCCACCTCGACGATGCGACCGTCGCGCACGGCGACGTCGACGCCGGCACGTCCGTCGGGCAGGCCGACGTTGCGCACCATCAGATCGGCCTGGCTCACGGTGCGGGCCTCACTTGGTGCCGAAGATGCGATCGCCCGCGTCGCCCAGGCCCGGCAGGATGTAGCCGTGCTCATTGAGCTGGCGGTCGATCGCGGCGGTGTAGATCGGCACGTCCGGGTGGGCCCGACCGAAGGCGGCGATGCCCTCGGGGCAGGTCAGCAGGCACACGAACTTGATCGATCGCGGGGAGAGTTCCTTGATGCGGTCGACCGCGGCGATCGCCGAGTTGCCGGTGGCGAGCATCGGGTCGACAACCACGACATCGCGCTCGTGCATGTCCTGCGGCATCTTGAAGTAGTACTCGACCGCGACCAGCGTGGCGGGGTCGCGGTACAGGCCGATGTGGCCGACGCGCGCCCCAGGCACGACCGACAGCATGCCGTCGAGGATGCCGGTGCCGGCGCGCAGGATCGACACGAAGACGAGCTTCTTGCCGTCGATGACGCGCGAACGCATGGTCTCGAGCGGCGTCTCGATCGTGATCTCCTGCGTCGGCACGTCGCGCGTGACCTCGTAGGTCATCAGCATCGCGAGTTCGTTGAGCAGGCGACGGAAGCTGTTTGTGCTGGCCTCGCGGTTGCGCATCAGCGTCAGCTTGTGCTGCACCAGCGGGTGGTCGACCACGCGGACGTCGGGGCGGAATTCGGTCATCGGCGGCAGGGCAGAGGGGTTGGCAGGGGCGTGGCCCGGCGGGCCACGATCGGGCGGACAACGATTCGGCGGGCTACGATCGGGCGGACAACGATTCGGCGGGACACGATTCGGCGTGACGCGCTGTCGGCGATGATAGACGGCTCGCGCACGCTTCAGAACACCGTGCCGTCGCTGTCGATCGCCAGCGGCGGCAGACCACCGCGCCGCTCGGCGGCGAGTTCACGCCCGGCGGCCCAGGTGCCGCCCTCGAGCACGCAGGCCAGCGGCAGCCCGGCGGCGGCCGGCCCCAGCCGTGCCAGCACGCGCGGGGCGAGTTCGTCGAGCAGCGCCACGGTCAGCGCACGCCACTCGACCACCCGGGCATCGCCGGGCGCGAGGCGCTGGCCGGCCGTCACCGGCTCACGCAGCGCCAGCACGCCGTGATCGAGCAGGAGCCCGCCGTTGCGGTACTCGGGCAGCCCGGTGAGCGCGCCCAGGCCGCCGACCGGCACGCCAGCCCACTCGAAGGGCTCGATCAGCGAGTACGCGAGCCACTGCGAAAGCTTGTGGAAGGGCATCCAGCCCTCGGAAACGCCCGCGCCGCCGGCCGCCGGCAGCCGCCAGCAGTCGCCCAGCGGCACGCCGCCGAGCGACTGCCCGGACGGCCAGATCGCCGACAGCGTGTCGAGCAGCACCGACAGGATGTCGTGCGCGACCACGCCCTGCGGACGGGCGGCCAGCAGGTGGTCGTACAGCCCGCCGGGCCGGCCCTGCGGTCCGTAGACATCGGCGCGCTCGCGAAGGGCCCCGCCCAGACGTCGCAGCAGCAGCGCGCGCCCCTCGAGACCGAGCAGCGGGTTGCCGGCGTCGACCTGGAAGGCCGCGGCGAGCGCGTCGCTGTCGAGCGCGGCGAGCGCCATCGCGTCGCAGCGGGCCGGCCGAGCCGGGTCGCTGGAAAAGCGCCCGTCGAGAAAGGCGTGCAGGCTGGCCAGCGCCAGCCCCTCCGAGCGGTCAAGCTCGAGCCCCGTACGCGGCTCGCGAAATCGCCAGTGCGCACCAGCGCCCGCATCGAGCAGCACGCTGACCACCGCCAGGTCGATGCGCGCGCGGGCACGCTCGGCGGCATCGACCTCGCCCAGCGCCTCGTCGAGCCAGGCAAGGCGATCGACACCGCCCGGCTCGAAGTGCCGCCAGCGGCTGTGGTACGGAATGCGCAGTTGCGGGTAGCGCCGCCGCGTCACCGCCGCGACCTGCGCGGCTGCCGGGCCGAGCGCGCCGTCGTCGACCGTGAAGTGCGCGCTGTCGCCGGCTCGGGCAAGGGCGAGCAGCGCGCTGGCGCGCTCGCGCACCGTGTCGGTACGCCGCAGCAGCGCGACCGCCTCGTCCAGGGTCTGCGCGTTCACTCGCCCAGCCCGCGGCCGCGGGTCTCGCGCAGCGCCTGCTCGTCGGGCACATCGCCTGGCGTGAAGTAGCCCGCGGCGAGCTTGGCGTCGATCTCGACGCGGGCATCGGCCGGGATCAGTTCGTCGGGAAGGTTGACCCGCTCGCCGACCTCGATGCCCGACCCTGTGAGGGCGTCGTACTTCAGGTTGCTCATCGACACCAGCCGATGGATGCGCCGGATGCCCAGCCAGTGCAGGGCGTCGGGCATCAGTTCCTGGAAGCGCATGTCCTGGACACCCGCCACGCATTCGGTGCGCGCGAAGTAGCGATCGGCGGTATCACCGCCCGGCTGCCGCTTGCGGGCGTTGTAGACGAGGAACTTCGTGACCTCGCCCAGCGCGCGCCCCTCCTTGCGGCTGTAGGCGATCAGGCCGACGCCGCCGCGCTGCGCGCCACGGATGCATTCCTCGATCGCGTGCGTGAGGTAGGGACGGCAGGTGCAGATGTCGGAGCCGAAGACATCCGAGCCGTTGCACTCGTCGTGCACGCGCGCGGTCAGCGGCACCGATGGGTCGGCGAGGTGCTGCGGATTGCCGAAGATGTAGAGGGTCTGGCCGCCGATCGGCGGCAGGAAGACATCGAGATCGCCGCGCGTGACGAGCTCCGGGTACATCCCGCCGGTCTCCTCGAACAGCGCGCGGCGCAGCTCGGTCTCGGCCACGCCGAAACGCCGCGCCACCCCGGGCAGCCACCACACCGGCTCGATCGCCGCCTTCGTCACCACCGCCGAGCCGTTGTCGAGCAACACCCGACCGTCGGGCCGCAGGCGCTGGAAGGCGATCGCGGTGCGGATCTCGGGCAGGTCGATGTGGGCCTTGGTGACCGCGATCGTCGGGCGCACGTCGACGCCCTGCGCGATCGGCGCGGCGAACGCCTGGGCCACCACCGCGCCCCAGGGGTCGAGCGAGACGATGCGCTCGGGCTCGGACCACGACGGGTAGGGGCCGATCGGGTCGGTGGGCGCGGTGTCGGTGAGGTCGGGACGATGATCGCGCTGCAGCGCCCCGGCGGCGACGGCGAGCGCACGATACACGCCGTAGGAACCGGAGTGGGTGCCGATCACGTTGCGTCGGGCCCGGTCGGCGGTCGAGCCGACCACCGGGCCGCGCTCTGCGGGCGTCGCCGCGCCCCATCGCAGCAGCGGGGCACCCGTCGCGCCGGCCGCGGGATGGGAGGTCAGGCGGATGTGCCGTGACGTCGGGGCATCGGGCGGCATCGGGCGATCTCCGGCAAAGACACGAGGCTAGCGGGAATTCCGGCCTGGCAGCGGACTCGAATCCGCCGATCAGGGTCTTTGGCGACGATCCGCGGGTTCGGGGCGGGCACCGCGGCCGGCAGCCCGCGCATTCAGCGCTCGCCCTTGCGCCAGGGCTGCATCAGCGCCTGCGGGTACGCGGCACGGCGCGCCATCAGCACCAGCGCGAGGATCGACAGCAGGTAGGGCAGCATCAGGTAGAGCTGGTAGGGCAGCGCACCCGCACTGCCGGCCTGCTGCAGCCGCAGCTGCAGCGCATCGAAGAAGGCGAAAAGCAGCGCCCCGGCCAGCGCCTTGCCCGGCCGCCACGAGGCGAACACCACCAGCGCCACGCAGATCCAGCCGCGCCCGTTCACCATGTTGAAGAAGAAGGCGTTGAAGGCGGCCAGCGTCAGGAAGGATCCGGCCACCCCCATCAGTGCCGAGCCGGCGACGATCGCCGCGGTCCGGGTCGCGATCACGCCGACGCCCTGGGCTTCGGCCGCCTGCGGGTTTTCGCCGACCATCCGCAGCGCGAGCCCGGCGGGCGTGCGATAGAGCAACCAGACCAGTACAGGTACCAGCAGCAGCGCGAGCAGCGTCAGCGGTGTCTGCGCCGCGAGTACCGGGATCGGCAGCCAGTCCATCGGCGCAAAGGGCGTGATCGTCGGCGGCGTGTTCACCTTCGGGAAACTCACCCGGTAGGCGTAGTGGCTGAGCGCGGTGGCCAGCATCGTGATGCCCAGCCCGGCCACGTGCTGGGACAACGCGAGCCCCACGGTGAGCGCGGCGTGCAGCAGTCCGAAGGCCGCCCCGACGAGCGCGGCGACCGCCACGCCGCCCCATGGCGGCGCACCCAGCCAGACCGCGAGCCAGCCCGTGAAGGCGCCAGCGACCATGATCCCCTCGATGCCGAGGTTGAGCACGCCGGCGCGCTCGCACAGCAGCACCCCCAGCGTGCCCAGCAGCAGCGGCGTGGCGATGCGCAGCACCGCAACCCAGAATGCCGGGTTGGCCAGCAGTTCGAGAACTTCGCTCACCCGCGTCCTCCGCGCGACCGTCGCCCGATCGCGTTCATCGCCAGCGCAGCCGCCAGCGGGCGAAGAGCCCAGCCACGAGCACCGCGATCAGGGCGATCGCGACCATCACGTCGGCGAGGTAGGTAGGCACGCCGATCGCGCGGCTCATCGAGTCGGCGCCGACCAGCACGCCGGCCACGAACACGCTCGCGGCGACCACCCCGAGCGGATGCAGGCCCGCCAGCATCGCGACGACGATGCCGCTGTAGCCGTAGCCGGGCGACATGTCGAGCGTGACATAGCCGGTGCGCCCAGCCACCTCGATCGCACCGGCAAGCCCGGCGAGCGCGCCGGAGAGCATCGCAACGAGCACGACAGTGCGGCCCACCGGCACGCCGGCGAAGGCCGCCGCGCGCGCGTTCGCGCCGGTGGCCCGGATGTCGAAGCCCCAGACCGTGAAGCGCAGCAGCGCCCAGACCGCGGCCGCCGCCGCGACCGCAGCGATCAGCCCGGTGTGCAGCCGCGTGCGTTCGATCAGACGGCCGAGCTCGAGCGCCGGATCGAGCGCGACGCTCTGCGGCCAGCCCATCGCCAGCGGGTCCTTCATCGGCCCGTCGAGGAGCGCCGAGACGCCGAGCAGCACCACGAAGTTGGCAAGCAGCGTGGTGACGACCTCGTCGACGCCCAGCCGGGACTTCAGCAGTGCCGGCCCGAGCAGCAGCAGAGCCCCGGCGAGCGCCGCCGCCGCCATCGTGAGCGCAAAGAGCAGCACTGGCGGCAACGCGAGCGCGGTGCCGTCGCGGAGCCCGCCGACCGCCACCGCCGCGATCGCGCCCGCGTAGAGCTGACCCTCGGCGCCGATGTTGTAGAGCCGCGCGCGAAAGGCCACCGCCGCCGCGAGGCCGGTCAGCATCAGAGGCGTCGCCCGGGTGAGGGTCTCGGCGAGCGCGAACGGCGAACCGAAGGCGCCCGCGATCATCAGCGACCAGGTACGCCCGACCGGCGCCCCCGCCCAGAGCACCAGCCCCGAGGCGACCAGCAGCGTGAAGGCCACCGCGAGCAGCGGCGCCGCTATCAGCCCCAGTCGCGAGGCCCCGTCACGCCGCTCGAGCCGCACCTGCGCCTCCCGCCATGGCCAAGCCGATCGCCTCGCGCGTCCAGTCGGGCGCCAGCCGGTCGCCGACGATGCGCCCGTCGTGCATCACCGCGATCCGGTCGCCCATCGCCAGCACCTCATCGAGGTCGTCGGAAATCAGCAGCACCGCAGCGCCAGCGTCGCGTGCCTGCAGCAGCTGGCGCTGCACGAAATCGACAGCGCCCACGTCGAGGCCCCAGGTGGGCTGATGCGCGACGATCAGCCGCGGCGCCGACGCACCCGGCGGCGGCAGCAGCGCTCGCCCGAGGATGAGCTTCTGCATGTTGCCACCGGAAAGTGCGCGCGCCAGCGATTCGGCCCCGCCGCCGCGCACATCGAAGGCGCCGAGCACCCGGTCGGCCTGCGCACGCGCCGCCGCCCGTCGGATCCAGCCGGCGCGCGCGAAGGCGGAGCCGCGCAGGCGTTCGGCAACCGCGTTCTCCCACAGCGGCAGCTCACCGACCACGCCGACAGCCGCCCGATCCTCGGGAACCCGCGCCACCCCGCGCGCCACCAGCCACGCGGGATCGGCATGCAGCACGTCGTCCAGCAGCCGCAGCTCGCCACCACTGGCGGCGCGCACCCCGCACAGCAGCTCGGCGAGGTGGCGCTGCCCGTTGCCCGACACACCGGCGATCGCCATCAGTTCGCCCGCGCGCAGCGTCAGGTCGAGTCCGCGCAGGCGCTCGCGCCCGCCGCGGGCATCGGGCTCCGTGCTGACCGCGCGCAGGCTGCACAAGGCCTCGCCCGGTGCGACCGCCGGCGTGCGCTCGCGGGCGTCGAGCGTGTGGCCCACCATCCAGCGCGCCAGGCGCGCCTGGTCGCACTCGGCCGCCGGCGCCTGCGCGACCAGGCGCCCGGCGCGCAGCACCGCGATCCGGTGCGACACGCGCAGCACCTCGCCGAGCTTGTGACTGATGAAGATCACCGACAGGCCCTGCGCGACCATCGTCGCGAGCACCGCGAACAGCGCCTCGCTCTCCTGCGGCGTCAGCACCGCGGTCGGCTCGTCGAGGATCAGGATCCGCGCGCCGCGGTACAGCGCCTTCAGGATCTCGACGCGCTGGCGCTCGCCCACCGAGAGCTCGCGCACCCGCGCCTCGGGCGCCACCGGCAGGCCGAAGCGCGCGGCGAGGGCGAGCAGCCGCTCGCGAGCGGCGCGCCGGCGCGTGAAGGGCTGCCACAGCGGCTCACTGCCGAGCATCACGTTGTCGAGCACGCTCAGGTTATCGGCGAGCGTGAAGTGCTGATGCACCATGCCGATGCCGGCGGCCAGCGCGGCCCGCGGATCACCCGGTGGCAGCAGCCGGCCCCCGACGAGGATGCGGCCGCTGTCGGCACGGTAATGGCCGAACAGGATCGACATCAGCGTCGACTTCCCGGCGCCGTTCTCGCCGAGCAGCGCGAGCACCTCGCCGCGGTGCAGGCTCAGGCTGATCGCGTCGTTGGCCTGCAGCGCCCCGAAGCGCTTGCTGACCTCGACGATCTCGAGCACCGGGGCGGCTGCCGCCCCGGGCTCGCCGTCGGCAGACGCCCCGGACACCCGGTCAGCGGGCGCCACTCGACTTGGGCTGCGAGTCGTCGACCTTGACGACGAACTTGCCCGACAGGATCTCGGCCTCGCGCTGTCTGACCTTGGCCACGATGGGCGCCGGCACCTTGCCCTCGAAGGTGCCGAGCTTCGACATCTCCGACCCCTTGTGCTTCATCATCGAGTACTGCCCGTAGTCCTCGGCGATGAACTTGCCCTCGCGCACCAGCTTCAGCGCGCGGTCGATGGTGGGCTCCATGTGCCACAGCGCCGACACCACCACGGTCTCGGGGTACTGCGGCTGGGTGTCGATCACGTTGCCGATCGCGAGCACCTTGCGCTCCTTCGCGGCGTCGCTGACCCCGAAGCGCTCGGCGTACATCACGTCGGCGCCCTTGTCGATCATCGCGAAGGCGGCT
>JBIIHU010000239.1:0-5608 GCA_044235405.1 Burkholderiaceae bacterium | reverse complement strand
CCGGTCGAAGATGACCACCGACTCGTTGACCGAGTAGCCGAGCACCGCGAGCACCGCCGCCAGCACCGACAGCGAGAACTCCCACTGGAAGGCGGCGAAGAAGCCCAGGATGATGATCACGTCGTGAAGGTTGGCCACGATGGCCGCGACCGCGAACTTCCATTCGAAGCGGATCGCGAGGTAGGCCACGATGCCGATCACGACGAACAGCAGCGCGAGCGCGCCGTCGGTGGCGAGTTCGGCCCCTACCTGCGGTCCGACGAACTCCACGCGGCGCAGTTCGGCCTTCGCGTCGATGGCCTTCAGCGCCTGCATGACCTGCTCGCTCTGCCTTGCCGAGGTCTCGCCCTTGCGCAGCGGCAGCCGGATCATGACATCGCGCGAGGTGCCGAAGTTCTGCACCTGCGCATCGCTGAAGCCGAGCTGCTCGACGCTGCGGCGGATCTGGCCGAGGTCAGCCGCCTGCGGATAACTGACCTCGAGCACCGTGCCACCGGTGAACTCGATCGACAGGTGCAGTCCGCGCACCGCGAGAAAGCCCACCGCGGCGAGGAAGGTGAGCGCCGAGATCAGGTTGAAGACCAGCGCATGCCGCATGAACGGGATGTCGCGGCGGATGCGGAAGAATTCCATGTCGGGTGGCCTGTGCGCGGGTGTGCCGGCGGTCGGTCAGGTGGGTTTCCAGACCTGGCCGATCGAGATCTTGCCGAGCTTCTTGTGGCGCCCGTACCAGAGGTTGACCAGGCCGCGCGAGAAGAAGACCGCCGAGTAGATCGAGGTGAGGATGCCCAGGCAATGCACGACCGCGAAGCCGCGCACCGCACCCGAGCCGAAGACCAGCAGCGCGATGCCGGCGATCAGCGTGGTCACGTTGGAGTCGAGGATGGTGGCCCAGGCGCGTTCGTAGCCGGTGGCGATCGCGGTCTGCGGCGGCATGCCGTTGCGCAATTCCTCGCGCACGCGCTCGTTGATCAGCACGTTGGCGTCGATCGCCATGCCGAGCGTCAGCGCGATCGCGGCGATGCCCGGCAGCGTCAGCGTGGCCTGCAGCAGCGACAGCAGCGCCACCAGCAGCAGCAGGTTGAAGGCCAGCGCGAGCGACGAGATCACGCCGAACAGCAGGTAGTAGGCGATCATGAAGATCGTGATCGCGATGAAGCCGTAGAGCGTGCTGTTGAAGCCCTTGGCGATGTTGTCGGCGCCAAGGCTCGGGCCGATCGTGCGCTCCTCGATGATCTCCATCGGCGCGGCCAGGGCGCCTGCGCGCAGCAGCAGCGCGAGGTCGTTGGCGGCCTGCGGGCTGTCCATCCCGGTGATCTGGAAGCGCGAGCCGAGCTCGGCCTGGATCGTGGCCACGGTGAGCACCTCGCCGCGTCCGCGCTCGAAGAGCACGACCGCCATCGGTTTCTTGAGGTTCTCGCGGGAGACCTCGCGCAGCACCCGACCGGCGCCGTCGTTGAGCTGGATCCCCACCGCCGGGCGCTGGTTCTCGTCGAAGGTGGCCTGCGCACCGGTGAGCTGCTCACCCGAGAAGATCACCTGCTTGCGCAGCACCACCGGGGCGCCGCGTCCCACCTTGAAGAGCTCGCTGCCGAAGGGCACCGGACCGGCGTTGGCGAGTGCGGCCTGCGCCTCGGCCGAGCCGTCGACCAGACGCGCCTCCAGCGTGGCGGTGCGCCCGAGGATGTCCTTGGCCTTGGCGGTGTCCTGCACGCCGGGCAACTGCACGACGATGCGGTCGACCCCCTGCTGCTGGATGACCGGCTCGGCCACGCCGAGCTCGTTGACCCGGTTGTTCAGCGTGCTGATGTTCTGCTTGAGCGCGTTGTCGACCACCTCCTTGGCGACCTCCGGGCGCAGCGAGATCAGCAGCCGCGGCTCGCCGGCCTCGGCCGCGTCCGCGAGGGCCAGCCCGGGCTGCTGGGCGGCCAGCAGGCTGCGGGTGCGCGCGCGGGTTTCCTCGTCACGGAAGCGGATCTCGATGCGGTCGCCCGTCCGAGTGATGCCCGCGTGACGGATCGACTTCTCGCGAAGCAGCGAGCGCAGCTCGCCGGTGATGGATTCGATGCGCTTGGTCACCGCCTGCCGGGTGTCGACCGCGAGCAGGAAGTGCACCCCGCCGCGCAGGTCGAGGCCGAGGTACATCGGCAGCGCGCCGAGCCGCGCCAGCCAGTCGGGCGAGGCCGACAGCAGGTTCAGCGCGACCACGTAGACCGGGTCGGTCGCGTCGGGATTGAGCTCGCGCTGCAGCGCATCCTTGGCCTTGAGCTGGCTGTCGGTGTCGCGAAAGCGCGCCTTGATCGAGTTGCCGTCGAACTGCAGCCCGGAAGGCGGGACGCCGGCCTTGCCGAGCGCGGTCTCGACCCGCCCGAGCAGCGCGGTATCGACGCGCACGGTGGCCTTGCCGCTGGAGACCTGGACCGCCGGCGACTCGCCGAAGAAGTTCGGCATCGTGTAGACGAGGCCGAAGACGAGCGAGACCGCGATGATGGCGTACTTCCAGACCGGGTAGCGGTTCATGGCCGGGGCGCGTCAGATGGCCTTGATGGAGCCGTTGGGCAGCAGCGTCTGCACGGCTGCCTTCTGCACATGCACCTCGACCGGGCTGTCGCCGGAGCGGGCGATCTCGATCGTGACGTAGGACTCGCCGACGCGGGCCACACGCCCGACCACGCCGCCCGAGGTGACGACCTCGTCGCCCTTCTTCAGGGCCTCGAGCATGGTGCGATGTTCCTTTGCCCGTTTCATCTGGGGCCGGATCATCAGGAAGTAGAGCACGATGAACATCAGGATGATGGGCAGGAAGCCCATCAGCTGCTGTTCGGTGGAACCGCCCGCGGATTGCGCGTAGGCCGTGGAAATCAGCATGGAATCGTCTCCGGAGGTCGACCGATCATTATAGTGAGCCGCGGCGACTATCCCACGCCACGGGCGCGGTCCGTGGCGAAGTCGCGTCGCCAGGCCTCGAACTGTCCCTGCGCGATCGCCTCGCGCATCCCGGCCATCAGTTCCAGGTAGTAGTGCAGGTTGTGGATGGTTGCCAGGCGCGCGCCAAGGATCTCGTCGACCCGCTGCAGGTGGTGCACGTAGGCCCGCGAGAAGTTGCGGCAGGCGTAGCAGCCGCAGCGCTCGTCGATCGGCCGGGTGTCGTCGCGAAAGCGCGCGTTGCGCAGCCGCAGGTCGCCGAAGCGGGTGAAGAGCCAGCCGTTGCGCGCGTTGCGAGTGGGCATCACACAGTCGAACATGTCGATGCCGCTGGCCACGCCGGCCACGAGATCCTCGGGAGTGCCCACGCCCATCAGGTAGCGCGGTGCGGCGGCGGGCAGGCGCGGGCCGGTGTGCGTCAGCACCCGCATCATGTCCTCCTTGGGCTCGCCCACCGACAGCCCGCCGATCGCGTAGCCGTGAAAGCCGATGTCGACCAGGCCGGCGAGCGACTCGTCGCGCAGGTGCTCGAACATGCCGCCCTGCACGATGCCGAACAGCGCGTTCGGGTTGACGAGCGCATCGAAGGCGTCGCGCGAGCGTCGCGCCCAGCGCAGCGACAATCGCATCGAGTCGGCGGCCTGCGCCTCGGTGGCCGGCCGGCCCTCGATCTCGTAGGGCGTGCACTCGTCGAAGATCATCGCGATGTCCGAGTTCAGCACACGCTGGATGCGCATCGACTCCTCGGGCGTGAGCATCAGCCGGTCGCCGTTGATCGGCGAGGCGAAGCGCACGCCTTCCTCGCTGATGCGGCGCATCGCGCCCAGGCTGAAGACCTGGAAGCCGCCAGAGTCGGTGAGGATGGGGCGCTGCCAGCCGTTGAAGCCATGCAGGCCGCCGAAGCGCTCGATCACCGGCAGGCCGGGGCGCAGCCACAGGTGGAAGGTGTTGCCGAGGATGATCTGCGCCCCCGCGCCCTCGAGTTCGGTCGGGCTCATCGCCTTGACCGCGCCGTAGGTACCCACCGGCATGAAGATCGGGGTCTCGACGACGCCGTGGTTCAGATGCAGCCGGCCGCGGCGTGCGTTGCCGTCGGTGGCGAGCAGGTCGAATCGGAGCATGGCGCGTGAGCCTCGGCGCGAGGGGGCGCGTCAGTTGGCGAGCGCATCGGCGCAGCGCTCGAGCAGCATCGCGTCGCCGTAGCTGTAGAAGCGGTAGCCGCCGGCGATCGCGTGCGCGTAGGCCTGCCGGATGCACCGCACCACGGCGAAGGCCGACACCAGCATCAGCAGCGTCGAGCGCGGCAGGTGGAAGTTGGTCAGCAGCAGGTCGACCGCGCGAAAGCGAAAGCCCGGGGTCACGAACAGCTCGGTCTCGCCCGAGGTTGCTCTCACCGCGCCGGCGTCGTCGACCGCGCTCTCCAGCGTGCGCAGCGACGTGGTGCCGACGGCGACGATGCGACCGCCGGCGGCCCGGGTTCGGTGGATGGCCTCGGCGGTCGCGGCCGGCACCTCGAAGCGCTCGGCGTGCATGCGGTGCTGCGACACGTCGTCGACCCGCACCGGCTGGAAGGTGCCCGCGCCGACATGCAGCGTCACGAAGGCGGTGCCGACGCCGGCCTCGCGCAGCCGCGCGAGCAGCGCCTCGTCGAAGTGCAGCCCCGCGGTGGGCGCCGCCACCGAGCCGGACTCGCGCGCGTACACGGTCTGGTAGCGGTTGCTGTCGGCCTCCTCGGGCGTGCGGCCGAGGTAGGGCGGCAGCGGCACGCTGCCATCGCGCTCGAGCACCGCGTCGACCGGCTCGTCGAATCTCAGCATGAAGCAGTCGCCCGCGCGCTCGCCGACCACGACCCGCGCCTGACCGAGGCGCAGCTCGGTGCCGGGGCGCGGCGTCTTGCTCGCGCGCAGCAGCGCGATCGCCTCGTGGGTGCCGGTGATGCGCTCGATCAGCGCCTCCACGCGTCCGCCGCTGCCCGTCTTGCTGCCGAGCAGGCGCGCCCGCATGACCCGCGTGTCGTTGAGCACGAGCAGGTCGCCCGCGCGCAGCAGGCCGGGCAGGTCGGTGATGCCCCGGTCGGCCAGCCCGCCCTCGGGCGCGACCACCAGCAGGCGGCTGTCGGTGCGACGTTCGGTGGGGTGGCGCGCGATCAGCGCATCGGGCAGCTCGTAGTCGAACTCGGAAAGCTTCATGGACGTCAGTGCTTCGACGGGATCGGGGGCGGGCAGGTGGTCAGCGAGGGCAGGGGGCTGGACGCGCAGGTGGCCGGCGGGGGCCTCTGGGGCGAGCGGCGCACGCGGGGCGCTAGGGTACACTGAGCCGACGGAGTTCCCGCGATGCCCGACACCTGCGTCATCCCGCGCCGCTACAACGGCCCGCCGGCCTCCGGCAACGGCGGCTATGTCTCGGGCCTGCTCGCAGCCGCCCTGCGTCGCTCGATCGGCGGCGACGGCGCGGTCGAAGTGACGCTGCGCGCGCCCCCGCCGCTGGACGAGCCGCTGGAGCTGCGGCCCGCGCCCGAGGGGCTGGCCCTGATGCGCGGCGATGTGCTCTACGCGCAGGCCCGACCGGTCGCGTTCGAGCTCGACCTGCCACCCGTGCCGAGTCTGGATGAGGCGGCCGCGGCGGGCGCGCTGGGCCGTCTGAGGGCGACGCGCGGCATCGGCAATCCCTACCTGAGCTGCTT
>JBIIHU010000046.1:0-17485 GCA_044235405.1 Burkholderiaceae bacterium | reverse complement strand
TGCGTGGCCGATAGCCCCACGGGCCCCTGGCCGAAGACCGCGACGGTCTGCTCGCCGGTGAGGCCCAGCCGCTGCAACGCGCCCCACGCGGTGCCGGTGCCGCAGGCGATCGCCGCGCCGGTGGCGAAGGACAGCTCGTCGCGCAGCGTCACCAGCGTGCTGGCCGGGCATCTCATGTAGCGCGCGTGCGCGCCATGGCCGGTGACACCGTAGACCTCGGCCACACCATCGACGCAGAGCTGCTGCCAGCCGGTGCTGCAGTGGGGGCAGGCGCCGCAGCCCCGGTAGTGATGGACCATCGCGCGCTGGCCCACCCAGGCCTGGCGCGGGTTCACGTGCGCGCCGACGGCCACCACCACGCCGCAGGGTTCGTGGCCGGCGATGCACAGGTCGGTCGAACCGAGGCCGAGCGCGCGCTGCGCCTCGCCGGGCGCCGAACGGTAGAACTTGAGGTCGCTGCCGCACATGCCCGAAGCGCGGATCTCGAGTACCACCTCGCCGGGGCCGGGGGTGGGATCGGGAAAGCTGCGAAGTTCGACCTGGCGGTTGCCGGTGAAGACGAGGCCTTGCATGGGGATCTCCTTGCGGGTCGGGGGTGGTGTGCCGCTCCTTCGCGATCTTAAGGGTGGCGCGGTTCCGCAATCCGCGCCGCCCGCCTGCGCCCTGCGCGCGCCGTTGCTAGCGTCGCTCACGTTCAGGAGATCCCTCTCGATGCCGGACACCGATTCCTCGCTGCCGCTTGCCGGCATCGTCGTCCTCGACCTGACCCGCGTGCTTGCCGGGCCCTACTGCACCCGGCTGCTTGCCGACATGGGCGCGCGCGTGATCAAGGTCGAGCTCCCCGGCACGGGCGACAACACCCGTGCCGCCCCCAAGCAGCTCGAGCCCGGCCGCCGCGACCAGAGCAGCTACTTCTCGCGGGTCAGCGCCGGCAAGCAGAGCGTGGCCATCGACCTGTCGGGTCCCGAGGGACTGTCGGTGGTGCTCGACCTTGCGCGACACGCCGATGTCTTCATCGAGAACTTCGCCCCCGGGGTGGCCACGCGGCTCGGCTGCGGTCCCGACGCGGTTCGGGCGGTTCGCCCCGACATCGTCTACTGCTCGATCTCCGGCTATGGGCAGACCGGGCCCTGGCGAGGGCGCCCGGCCTTCGCCCACAGCATCAACGCGATGTCCGGCATGATGCATCTCGAGCAGGGCGACGATCCGAACCCGCGATCGTCGAATCTGCAGGCCGCCGACGTGCTCGCCGCCACGCACGCGGTCGGCGCCATCGTCGGCGCGCTGTTCCGCCGCGAGCGCACCGGTCGCGGCGCGGTGATCGACGTCTCGATGCTCGAGGCGCTGATCGGTGCCGACAGCGTCACCTACCCGTCGGTGCTCAACGGCGGGCCCCCGCAGGGCAGCCCGCGCCCGGGCATGCTCGTGCATGGCATCGGTGGGCGCCACCTCGCGCTGCAGATCGTCGGCGCGGCCGATCTCTGGGACCGCCTGCTCGGAGTCATGAACCGGCCTGACCTGGCGCAGGATCCGCGCTTCGCGACCACCGAGGGACGGTCGGCGCACTGGCGCGAACTCGGGCCGCGGATCGGCCAGTGGCTCGAGGGTTTTCCGAGCGTGGACGCCGCGCTCGCCGTGCTCGACAAGGCGCGCATCCCCTGCGCCCCCGTCCTGTACCCGGAGGAGGTGATCGCCTCCGAACATCTCGCGCAACGGCAGTTCTTCCCGACCGTCCAGCATCCGGTCGCCGGGCCGGTGCGCGTGACCGCCAGCCCCTACCACCTCGACGGGCACCCGGTGCATCCGCGCGATCGCGCGCCGCACCACGTCGGCGAGCACACCCGCGCGGTGCTCGCCGAACTGCTCGGCTACGACGAGTCCCGCATCGGGCAGCTGTTCTCCTCGGGCGCGGTGAGCGGGCCGGGCTGAGAGCGGCCTCGCCTGGCCGACCGGGCGGGCGCCTCGGGTCGGGGCCGCCTCAGCCGCTCGCAGCCAGCGCCTTCGCCGCGAGCTCCCGCGCGCCCTTGTAGTCGGCCTTGCCGTTGGGCGCGCGCAGCATGCGCGGCACCGCCACCACGCGCTTGGGCGTCTTGTAGCCGGCGAGCTCGCCGCGCACATGGGCGCGCAGCGCCTCCTCGTCAAGCCGGGCGCCGGCGCGCAACTCGACCACCGCGGTGACCGACTGGCCCCACTTCTCGTCGGGTAGCCCGACCACCAGCGCATCATCAACGTCGGGGTGGCGCTTGAGCACCTCCTCGACCTCCTCGGGGAACACCTTCTCGCCGGCGGTGTTGATGCAGCCGCTGCCGCGGCCGATCAGCGTGATGGTGCCGTCGGCCTCGACCGTGCAGAAGTCGCCCGGCATCGAGTAGCGGGCGCCGCCGATCGTTCGGAAGGTGGCGGCGGTCTTGGCCTCGTCCTTGTAGTAGCCCTCGGGGATCGCGCCGCCGCGGGCGATGATGCCGACCTCGCCGCTGCCGGGTGCGACCTCACGGCCATCGTCGTCGAAGACCTTCACCTCATCGCCGATCTGGAACTTCGCGGTCTGCACCTCGCCAGCCGCGGTCATCACCGACAGGCCGAAGCCGACCGCCTCCGACGAGCCGAAGGAGTCGAGCAGCGTGGCCTGCGGCAGATGGCGCAGCAGGGCCTGCTTGACCTCCAGGCTCCACATCGTGCCCGAGGAGACGATCGACAGCAGGCAGGCGAGATCGAGGCGGCCCGCGCCCTCGTCGAGCGCGCGCGCCATCGGTCGCGCGAAGGCATCGCCCACGATCACCAGCTGGTCGACGCGGTGGATCGCGATCGTCTGCCACATCGCATCCGCATCGAAGTTCTTCTCGGGCATCGTGACGACCGTGCCGCCGTTGACCAGCGCCGAGATCGCGGTGAGCAGGCCGGTGCCGTGCATCAGCGGGCAGGCGGGCAGGTTGACCGGGCCGCGGCCGTTCTCGCGCACGATGTCGAGGTGGTCGGCGAGGCTCTGCGGCACGCGTACGACCAGCGCGGGGTTGATCAGCGCGCGGCGCAGCGCGTCGTGGCGCCACATCACGCCCTTGGGCATGCCGGTGGTGCCGCCGGTGTAGATGAAGAACAGGTCGTCGGGCGAGCGCGCGATCGCCAGCGGCGAGGCGTCGCCCTGTCCGACCAGCGTCTCGAAGTCGGTGGCGAACTCGGGCAGCGGCGCCCCGGAACCGTCGTCGACCGCGATCCAGCGCCGGACACCGGGCAGCTGCGCGCGGATGCTGGCCACGAGCGGGCCGAACTCGCGACCGAACACCACGGTGGTGGCGTCGGCGTTGTCGACGATGTAGCGCACCTCCTGTGCCGCGTAGCGATAGTTGACGTTGACATGCACCTGCCGCGACTTGAAGCCGGCCACCGTGGCCTCGAGGTAGGCCGGGTGGTTGCGCAGGTACAGGGCGATCTTCTCGTCGGGCTTCGCGCCATCGGCATGCAGCGCCCGGGCCAGCCGGTTGGTGCGCGCGACGAAATCGCCCCAGGCGATCTTGCGGTCGCCGTGCACGAGTGCCGGCTGGTCGGCGGGCACGATATCGGCCAGCGCGTCGAAAAGGTCGCCGTAGTTCCAGATGCCGGCGGGGATGACCTGGGTCATTGCGCGAGCTCTCCTCGGGTCGGTGCGCGGGCAGGGGCGCGGGAGTGGGAGTGGTTGCGAGCGCGAGCGCGGGCGCGGGCGCGGGCGCGGGGCACGCGGTGAAGGCGGACCTTAGCAGGCGCCGGCCCGCGCGCGCCAGCGTTCGCGCCGAGGGCGGCCGACCCGTATCTCGGGAAAGGGCGCCGCGGTTTGACAGGCGGGCGCGCTGCGCTCACTTTCGGGCACCCCTTGTCGAACGAGCCCGCCGATGACCGCCTTCCCGCTGCCCAACGCCTCCCAGGACCTCACCGGCCAGGTTGCCCTGGTCACCGGCGCCTCCGCCGGCCTCGGCCGACGATTCGCGAGGGTGCTTGCGGCAGCCGGTGCGAAGGTGGCCATCGCGGCGCGCCGTCTCGACAAGCTCGAGGAGCTCGCCGCCGAGATCCGTGCCGCCGGCGGCGTGGCGCTTCCGCTGCAGCTCGATGTCACCGATGCCGACCAGCTGATCCGCGTCGTGGGTCAGGCCGAGGCGGTGCTCGGCACCGTGACGATCCTCGTCAACAACGCTGGCATCCCGGATGCGCAGCGCGCCCACAAGATGTCGGTCGAGCTGATCGACCGCGTGCTCGACATCAATGTGCGCGCGCCCTGGATCCTGTCGTGCGAGGTGGCGCGTCGCCTGATGGCCGCCGAGAAGCCCGGGCGCATCGTCAATCTCGCCTCGCGGGCCGCCTATGCCTACGACGGGCGCGGTGCCGCGCTCTATGCGACCTCGAAGATGGCGGTGGTGCGCATGACCGAGACGCTCGCGGTCGAGTGGGCGCGCTTCCACATCAACGTGAACGCGATCGCGCCCGGTGCCTTTTCGTCGGAGATGATGGACGGCATGCTCTCGCGCATGGGCGACATCACGAAGAACTTTCCGCGGCCGCGCCTGGGCGATCCGGCGCAGCTCGACAGCACGCTGCTCTTCCTGGTGTCGCCGGCCTCGGAATTCGTCACCGGCACCACCGTGCGGGTCGACGACGCGCAGGGCGGGCGCTGACGCGCTGTCTTTGCGAGTGCATCAGCGCGTGGCGGCGAGATCCGCCAGTTGCCACGGCGCGACCAGCTCGCGTGCCTGCGCCGACAGCGTGGCACTGCGGCGGGTGTCGGGATCGATCGCGACCATCACGGAATCGCTGCTTGCCACGCAGACCCCGTCTTCGTAGAACGCGCTCGATGCCGACAGTGAGCGCTCGCTGACCCGAGTGATGCCGCAGCCCGCTTCCCACTGGCGACCGGGTGCGGCCCGACGGTGCCAGCGCAGCGTCACGTGCGCCACCATCATGCTGCCCATGCGGCGCGGATGCCCGCCGAAGCATTCGCCCAGGAAGGCGACCCGCACCTGCTCGGCGCATCGTGCGAGAAAGGTGTCGCTGGCCAGGCGCCGTGCATCGCTGTCGGCGAAGCGGCTGGCGATCGTGGTGCGCCAGGGAAGGCTGGCGAGGGTCCGCGAGGGCGGTTCGTCATCGACAGCGACGGCGGCCTCGCTGCCGGGATCGTCGCCCGGGACCTTCGCCGACTGCAGCGCGGCAAGCGCGCCCGCGCCGAGGCCAGTTGCGAGCCCGTTCACCCAGCCGGCAACCAGCGCCTCGTGCAGGCCGACGCAGCGGCCGTGCTGGAACAGGGCGGTGGCCACCCGCAGGCCCTGCCGGTCGACGCCCAGCAGGCGTGCGCCCCAGCCGATCGCCTCGGGGTAGTGCGTCTCAGCCAGGAAATCGGTCGCCAGAGCTCGGCAGGCGATCACCGGATCGCTATCGCGCCAGAATCGTGGGCCGAGCGCGTGGCGCAGTGCATGCTGCATCGCCTCGCCCTGCAGGCCGATCAGCGCGCTGTTGTTCATGTGCTGCCAGACATCGACGTCTGTATAGCGCGGCATGAATTCGCCGCGCAGCGGGTAGGCAGCGGCGTCGCGCCGCCAGGCGTCCTGCCTCATGGGCTTCAGGCCGGCTGCGGGCCGGCTCCAGGTGTCGGGGGCGCCGATTGTCGCACCGAGGTCATCCCACGCCGAGGACGATATCCGGCTTTCCGGGCTCGACAAGGGCCGGGTCGCGGCGCTAGGGTTGCGGTGCCGGTCCGACGGCCATCCCTCGTCCGAGGGCCGCGCCGGGCCGGGGCGCCACGAACCTCTCCGGAGAGTCCAACCATGCAGGCCATCGCGCACGCGGCCCTCGGCATGCTGCTGCTGATTGCCGGCGCGGCAGCCGTGTCCGCCCAGACGGCTGCCCGCCCCGGGAGCATCGGGGCATCAGCGCCGACCGCGGCCCGCCCCGGTGCCACGCCTGCGACCGCGGCCGCCCCCGCGACCGCGGCGGGCTGCCAGGTCGCGCAGTTCAAGGGGCTCGCCCTGGGCACTCACGACCCCGGCGAGCGGGCCGGCCGGGTGCAGGCCTGGCTGCAGCAGAACACCGCCACATGCTCCGTCGATCAACTCGAGGCGATCCGCGGCAATGCGGCTTCCTGGCTCGGCCCCGCGCTCAGCGTCGACATCACGGTGCTGATCGACGGCGCGCTCGAGTCGCGGGGCGCAGGCAGTGCCCGAAGCCTCGGCAAGCTCTACGATCCGGCGGGCAAGGACACCCCGGCCGCAACGACACAGTCGGTGCAGACCGGCCCGCCGCGGGCCCCGGTGGTCCAGCCGATGGTGAACAACGGGCTGCTGTCGGGATCCGCGCCCGCCGCGCCGGCGGTTGTGGTCGCGCCCGCGCCGGTGCCCCAGCCCCTATCGGCACCCCCATCGGCGCCCTCGTCAGCGCCTGCGTCCACCGGGACGCCGGGCCCCGGTTCCACGCCCGCCCCGGTACCGGGCACTCGCCGCTGAGCGCACGCAGGCCAGGCCGATCCGGTCATCATGGCCTCGTGTTAGGCTGATCGTCATGGGTCGACGGCTTCGTTTGCTTCTGGTGCTGCTGCTTGCGCTCGTGCTCCCGCTCAAGGGCGCCCTGGCGGCGGGCGGTATCGCCTGCCACCGAACGGCCATGCAGGCCGGCACCGAGGCTGCCGTGCCTGGCGTGCCGCCCTGCCACCTGGTTGCCGAGGTTGCTGCCCAGCCATCCGACGCTGAGGCCCAACCATCTGACCCTTCGGCCCAGCTGTTCGATGCCGCCCAGGCACCCCAAGCGGCTTCCCAGCCGCCCGATGCGGATACCCGGTCGGCCGAGCGCGCGGCCTGTCTCGCCTGCGCCGCGATCTGCGGCATGCCGCCGCTGCCCAGCGCTCGCGGGCCGGCGGTCCTCTCGCCCGACCCCGGGCCCGACTGGCGCGAGCATCCGAGCCTGCCGCTGGCCGGTCGCGTGCCTGCCACCCCCGAACGACCTCCCCAGCGCGCCTGAGCCTTCCGCGGCCCGCTGCCCGGGCCGCGTGACGCGCGCCACCGCCGCTGTCAGGACGGTGCCTGCGCAGGCATCGATCCGGCCTCGCACCGGATCCCGGTCGGCCCCGGCAGGCCGATGGCTCCTGGAATCAGGGAGGCGCCCCCATGACGCGCCACAACGATGCCGGCTCACCGCGCGAGACCGCGGTGGTCGACGACTTGCCCATGACGAAGACTCCGACCCGGCCTGCGCGGGCGCGCGCGCTGCGCACCTCGTGCGTGCTCGTGCTGGTCCTGATGCTTGCCGGCTGCGCGGGCTTTTCCGCCGACGGAGGACTGGAACGGGTGGGCGAACTTGCCCGTGAACGCACCGGCCACGCGCCGCGGGTGCTTCGCGGAGCCGACGATGCCGGTCTGCTGCAGACCCGTAGCGACGAGCTGCTCGGCGCGCCGCTGAGCGTCGATGCCGCGATCGAACTCGCGCTGCTGCGGCATGCGGGTCTGCAGGCCGCCCTGCGCGAACTCGGCGTCGCCGAGGCCGATCTCGTGCAGGCAGGACGGCTGCGCAACCCTGTCTTCTCGTTCCTGAACGTGGCCAACCCGCATGCCTACAAGATCGAGCGCTCGGTGGTGTTCGACCTGCTCGGGCTTCTGACGATGCCGCAGCGGGTGGCCCTCGAGCGTGCCCGCTTCGAGGAGGCACAGCTGCGCGCCGCGGCCGAGGCGGTCGCGACAGCGGGGCGGGCCCGACGCGCATGGATCGCCGCGGTGGCCTCGGCGCAGGCGCTTGCGGGTGCCCAGCAGCTTGCGGAGTCGGCGCAGGTTGCCGCCGAGCTCGCCCGCCGCATGGCACGCGCGGGCAATGTCAGTCGCCTCGCCCGGATGCGCGAGCAGACCATCGAACTGGAGGCGAGGGCGCTGCTCGCCCGGGCGCGCCAGCAGGCGAGCGCCGACCGCGAGCGCCTGGTGCGCGCCATCGGACTGGAGGCCGGTCGCGAGCGTCTGGTGCTGCCGGCCGGCCTGCCGGCGCTGCCCGCGCAGCCCGTCGATGATGACGACGCGCAACGGCTCGCGATGGCCCGTCGGCTCGATCTGCAGATCGCTCGGCGAGAGGTGGCTACCCTCGATGCGGCGCTGGCGCTCGAGGTATCGACCCGCTTCGTCGACGGCGTGGAGCTCGGTTACGCGAACCTGAGCGAAGGCCACGACGGGCGGCGCAACGGCTATGCGGTCGGTGTGCCGCTGCCGCTCCTCGACGACGGGTCGGCGCGCGTGGCTCGAGCTCGCGCGCGTCACGAGCAGGCACGGCTCAGGCTGGCGCAGGCCGAGGGCGATGCGCGCTCGCAGGTGCGCGAGGCGCATGCCGCGTGGCACAGCGCCTGGGAGCTCGCGCGGCATCATCGCGAGGAGGTGGTGCCGCTCGCGCGCGAGATCGCCGAGGAGGCGCTGCTTCGCTACAACGGCATGCTGATCGGCACGCTCGAGCTGCTGGTCGACGTGCGCGCCCAGCTTCGCAGCGAGATCGAGGCCGTGCAGGCGCTGCGCGATTTCTGGCTCGCCGATGCCGATCTTCGCGATGCGCTCAGCACGGGTGCGCCCGGTGCCGGCGCGACGACCGCGACTCCTCGGGCGCTTGCTTCGCCGCCCGCCACGCCGCGCTCCGGCGCGGCGATCCACTGATGTCTCGCCAGGAGAACGCGATGGGTACACGCCGACAGTTTCTTCGCAGCGCGGGCGCGGTGGCGCTCGGTACCGCGGCGGTCAGCCGCCCAGCCCTGGCGAGCCTGCCCGAGATTGCCACCCGCGGGTCGCCGCTGACCGAGCCGCCGCTGCCGCCGTCGGCAGGGCGGCCCTACGACCCGGTGGTCACGCTGAACGGCTGGGCCGCCCCCTTCCGGATGAACGACGGGGTCAAGGAGTTCCATCTGGTGGCCGAACCGGTGGTTCGCGAGTTCGCCCCCGGCATGAAGGCCCGGCTCTGGGGTTACAACGGGCAGTCGCCGGGGCCGACGATCGAGGCGGTCGAGGGCGACCGGGTGCGCATCTTCGTGACCAACCGGCTGCCCGAGCACACGACCGTCCACTGGCACGGCATCCTGCTGCCCAGCGGCATGGACGGCGTGGGCGGGCTCACCCAGCCGCAGATTCCGCCGGGCAAGACCTTCGTCTACGAGTTCACCGTCGCCCACAGCGGCACCTTCATGTACCACCCGCACGCCGACGAGATGGTGCAGATGGCGATGGGCATGATGGGCCTGTTCATCGTGCATCCGAAGGACCGGCGCCGGCTTCGCGTCGAGCGCGACTACGCCTTCCTGCTGGCCGCCTACGACATCGAGCCGGGCAGCGCGACGCCGCGGGTCAACACGATGCTCGACTTCAACCTCTGGACCTGGAACAGCCGCGTCTTCCCGGGCATCGATCCGCTGGTGGCGCGCACCGGCGAACGCGTGCGCATCCGGGTGGGCAACCTGACGATGACCAATCATCCGATCCACCTGCACGGCCATGTGATCGAGGTCAGCGGCACCGACGGCGGCTGGGTGCCGCCGGCGGCGCGCTGGCCGGAAGTCACGGTCGATGTGGCGGTCGGCCAGATGCGGGCGATCGAGTTCGACGCGGTGGCCGGCGACTGGGCACTGCACTGCCACAAGTCGCACCACACGATGAACGCGATGGGCCACGGCGTGCCCACGATGATCGGCGTCGACCAGCGCGACGTGGCCGAGCGGATCCGCAGGCTGGTGCCCGACTACATGGCGATGGGCGAGCGCGGCATGGCCGAGATGGGCGAGATGGAGATGCCGCTGCCCGAGAACACGCTGCCGATGATGACCGGCCAGGGGCCCTTTGGCGCGCTGGAGATGGGCGGGATGTTCACGGTGCTGAAGGTCCGTGACGATCAGGCGCGCGGCGATTTCAGCGACCCGGGCTGGTATGCGCATCCGCCGGGTACGGTTGCGCGCGAATGGAACGCCCCGCTGCCCGACCCGGCGCGCGCCCCCGCACCGGCCGGCGACGCGGGCACGCCGCGCGCGCGAAAGCCCGATGGCCACCGCCACTGAGCGCACGCGTGATCCCGGGCCGTGCTGTCTCGTCGCGCGCGCATCGCCCGGCCTGTGCGAACCGCTTCACCGTCGCGCGGCGCTCATCGAGGTTTCTGCATTCGGGAAAGGGAGATGTCCATGATCGTGAAAACCCTGCTCGGCGCACTGGCGCTGGTTGCCGCGATGGCCGGCGCGACCGAACTCGTCGACGGCGAGGTTCGCCGCGTCGACACCGAGGCCCGCAAGCTGACACTGCGCCATGCGCCGATTCCGAACCTCGGGATGTCGGCCATGACGATGGTCTTCCAGGTCGCCGACCCGAAACTGCTCGAGGGCCTGAAACCCGGCGACCGCGTGCGCTTTCGTGCCGAGCGGGTCGGTGGGCAGTTCACCGTGGTGGCTGTCGAGGTGGCGCCCTGAGCCCCGACGCGGACCGGCTGGCACAGGCCGAGCCGGTGCGCCACCCGCCGATCGGACCCCGCGGACATCCCGGGGCGCGATAACGGAATGGCGCGACGTTTCGCATGCGGTCGCGTGCTGATCGAATCGGGATTCACCCGACCCATGCTGCGGAGCTGCCGATGCCCCTGATCACCCCGCCGTCCCGCCGTGCGCTGCTGCGGGCAGCTGCCGGTGTCGTTACGCTGCCGCTGGCCGGATCATTGCGCGCGCAAGCATCCTGGCCGAGCCAGCCGATCCGCCTGATCGTGCCCTACGCCGCGGGAGGCGCCAACGACATCACGCTGCGAATGCTCAGCAAGCATGTCGGCGAGCGCGTCGGGCAGCCAATCGTCATCGAGAACCGTCCGGGCGCCGGCGGGTTGGTGGGTACTTCGGCGCTGACGCAGTCGAAGGCCGACGGCTACACCTTCGGTGTGGGCGCAACCTCCACGCTGATCGCCACGCCGCTCACCAACCCGCAGTCGCCGCCCGAGCCCGCGCGCAACCTGGTGTTCGTCGCACTGCTCGCGGCCGCGCCGATGCTGCTGGTCGCGCACCCCGCGCTGCCGGTCGGCAGCGCCGCCGAGTTGCCGAAGCTGCTGCGCGAGCAGCGCGGCAAGCTCGCCTACGGCTCGATGGCGGTGGGGCACTTCGGCCATGTCGTGATCAAGGAACTGAGCGACGCGCATCAGGCCGACATGACGCACTCGCCCTACAAGGGCGAGGCGCCGCTGCTGCAGGATCTCGCCGGCGGCCAGATCCAGCTCGCGCTCGCGACACCGCCCGCCGTGCGCGGACTTGCCGAGGCCGGGCGTGTGAAGCTGCTGGGCGTGACCGGCGCGCGCAGGCTGCGCATGTTCCCGGCGGTGCCTACGCTCGCGGAGCAGGGCTTCGGCGCGCCGCTCTATCGGATGACCGCTGGCTGGATCGGCATCATGGCGCCCGCGGGCACGCCGGCGGCAGCCGTGCAGCGGTTGGGTGCCGAGTACCTCGCCGCGATCCAGTCTCCCGAGGTCAACGATCGCCTGCTCGAACTCGGGATGGACCCGATCGGCGCCGATGCCGCCACCTTCGCGGCCACCTACGCGCGCGAGCGCCCGATCTGGCGCGAGCTGCTCACCCGCGCCGGGGTTGAGGTCCGTCCGGATTGAGGTGCGCGCCGGGCCGGCCGCGGGTCGCCCCCCGGCCGGCGCGGCGGCCTCAGGATCAGCCCGCCAGCCAGCGGGCGTACTGGAAGTACAGGGGCAGCCCGATCAGCAGGTTGAAGGGCAGCGTGACGCCGAGCGAGGCGGTCAGGTAGATCCCGGGATTCGCCTCGGGCAGCGAGGCCCGGCAGGCGGCGGGCGCGTCGATGAAGGAGGCGCTCGCACAGATCGCGCCGAACACGAAGGCGCCGCCCACCGACAGGCCGGCCAGGTGCGCGAGGCTCACCCCGATCAGACCGTGGAGCACCGGCATGGCCATGCCGAAGAACGCCATGAACATGCCCACCTGCCGGAAGGCCTTGATCTGGCGCGACGCGGTGATGCCCATCTCGAGCAGGAAGAGCATCAGCATGCCGCGAAACAGCCCCTCGTAGAAGGGCGAGATCTGCTGCCACTGCTTGTCGGTGGCGATGGTGCCGATCAGCATGCCGCCGAGCAGCAGCAGGATGCCGCGGCCGCGGATCACGCTCATGAAGAGTTCGGCGGTACGCACGCTCTGGCCGCTCTCCCGTCCCATCGCGATCCGGGCGAGTGCCAGCGAATAGATCACGCCGAATTCCATCAGCGCGACCATCGCGGCCATGTAGCCCTCGGCGGGCGCGCCCATCGCGGTGGCGAAGCTCATCGAGGCGAAGAAGGTCGCGGTCGACACCGAGCCGTAGTGGGCGGCGATCGCCGCAGCGTTGCTGATGTCCATGCGGCCGATGCGCCGGGTGACCAGGTAGGCGAGCGAGGGGATGCCGAAGGTCATCAGCAGCGTGATGCCGATCAGCGGCCACACGGCGCCGATCTCGGCGCGGGCGAGTTCGCGCCCGCCGGTGAGGCCCAGCGAGAAGAGCAGATAGATCGCCAGCAGCTTAACGACCGCCTCGGGAAGTTCGAGCTCGCTTCTGACGGCGCCGGCCAGCGTGCCGAGCAGGAAGGCGAGCACGATGGGTTGCAACAGGTTGGTGAGCAGCAGATCCAGTCCGGGCATGGTGTCTCCGTGGCGCTGATTCGCCGCGAGGCACCGCGCCCCGCGAACCGTGACGGCCGCGACTCTACGGGCGCCAAAACCTGTCAGTCCAATACATCTTCAAGCACGGAACGTTCGATAAAATTAAACTTAGGCGATGGCCGAACTGAACTTCCACCACCTGCGCTACTTCTGGGCCGTCGCGCAGCATCGCCACCTCACGCGGGCCGCCGAGGCCCTGCACGTGTCGCCGTCGGCGCTGTCGATCCAGCTTCGGCAGCTCGAGGAGCGACTCGGTCACGCGCTGTTCGAGCGCCGAAATCGCCAGCTGGTACTGACCGAGGCGGGTCGCATCGCGCTCGAGCATGCCGACACCATCTTTCGCACCGGGCAGGAACTGCTCAGCACCCTGCGCGGCACCCCCGCCGCGACGCGTGCGGTGCTGCGTATCGGCGCGGTGGCCACGCTGTCGCGCAATTTCCAGCTCGGCTGGCTTGCGCCGATGCTGAAGGATCCGCAGATCCAGATCCGGCTGGTGTCCGGGCAGATGCGCGAGCTGCTCGCCCAGTTGTCGGCGCACACACTCGATGTCGTGCTCGCCACCGAGGCCGCGCCGCGGGACAAGGCCGCGGGCTGGGTCAGCCGGCGCATCGACCGGCAGTCGCTGAGCCTGGTGTCGGCACCGCCGCGGCGGCGCAGCCGTGCTGGCGCGAAGCCCTTGCGCTTCCCCGAGGATCTCGACGGACAGCCGTTGCTGCTGCCCAGCGAGGACAGCGCGGTGCGTCCGGCCTTCGATCTGCTGCTCGAGGAGGCTGGCATCCGGCCGCAGGTACTTGCCGAGGTCGACGACATGGCGATGCTGCGTCTGCTGGCGCGCGAGACCGGCGCGCTCGCCCTGGTGCCGCCGGTGGTGGTACGTGATGAGCTGGCCGCTGGCACGCTGATCGAGCGCTGCGCGATCCCGCAGCTGACCGAGAATTTCTACGCGATCACGATGCGCCGGCGCTTCGCGCATCCGGTGCTGCGCGAGATGCTCACCGGCGCGTAAGGTGGCTGCGCCAGGGCGGCGGTGCCGCGCACGCCCTGGTGTCCGTCGACCGGCGCGGTCGTCAGCGCTCGAGCGCCCCGTAGACCAGCACCTGCAGCTGTTCTCGGTAGTGCTTGCGAATCTCGCCTGGGGCGACCGTGCCGGCCACCACCACCAGCCGTTCGGCGGGGTCGGCGAAGAAGATGGTGCCGTAGGCGCCGTTCCAGGTGAACTCGCCGACCCGGCCCGGCACGCTCGCCAGGCCCGCCTGTGTGCGCACCGCCACGCCCAGCCCGAAACCGTAGCCCTCGCGGTGGGGCTCGGTGTGGTGCACGGTGTTGACGACGCCGGGGCCGAGGTGGTCGGCGGTCATCAGTGCCACGGTCTGGGGGCTGAGGATGCGCCGGCCGTCGAGCGCGCCGCCGTCGAGCAGCATCTGGCCGAAGCGCAGGTAGTCGGCGACCGTGCCCATGGCCGCCGCGCCGCCCCAGTCGATCGTGGTCTGGCGCTCCATCACCGACACCGCCTGCGGCGAGCCGTCCAGCGGATTGCGCGGCAGCGGCCGGGCGCCGCGGGCGCGGCGATCGGCGGTGAGCTCGAAGCCGGTGTCGTGCATGCCGAGCGGTTCCCACAGCATCCGCGCGAGGTACTCGCCAAGGCGCATGCCGGTCACCTGCTCGATCACCAGGCCCAGCACGTCGGTCGAGAAGCCGTACTCGAAGGCGGTGCCCGGCTGATGGGTCAGCGGCAGGCGGGTGATGCGCGCGATGAAGTCGGCCGCGGTGTTGGCGAACATCACCTCGCTGGCGCTGGGCCAGCGGGCCGCCGCGGGCCCCAGGCCGCGCCCGCCGTAGGTGATGCCCGAGGTGTGGCGCAGCAGATCGTGGATCAGGATGGGGCGATGCAGCGTCTCGAGCGCAAGGCCGCCGCGGCCGTCGTCGCTGCCCACCCGCATGTCGGCGAAGGCCGGAAAGAAGGCGTCGAGCCGGCTGCGCAGCGGCAGCCGCCCCTCCTGCATCAGCCGCAGCGCCGCCACGCTGACCATGATCTTGGTCATCGAGGCGAGCGGGAAGACCGCATCGAGGGTCATCGGCGCGCGGGCTACCGGGTCCCGGAAACCGCAGGCGCGGTAGTGCAGCAGCCGGCCGTCGCGCGCGATCGCGACCACCGCGCCGGGCAGGCGCTCGGCCGCGATCTCGCGCTCGAGGAAGGCGTCGAGGGTGGCCAGGCCCTCGGGGCTCAGGCCGTGGGCGGCGGGGTCGCCGGGGGGCAGCGGTGAAGTCATGGCTGGCAACAAAGGTTCCGGGGTAGCCGATGCTGGGCCGGCGCGGGCTGCCCAGCGGTTTCGAGGGCGGGGTTCATCTTCCAGGGGACAGCAGCTCGACCGGCGTGGGCAGTTCCAGGCGCCCGGCTCGCTGTGCAAGGCGACGGTCGAAGGTTGCGAATCCGGTGGCCCGCGTACTGCGCGTCATGTGCAGTGCGTCGGCGAAGTCGAGACCCTGGTCCAGGGCCTCGATCGCCGCGATGGCCGCATCGCGGTCCTCGAGGGTGACATGGGGAACGCTCGCCAGCGCTCGCAGCACACGGGAAACCTCCCCGACTGGCAGGCCATAGAAGCCGCGAAGAACCCATTCGAGTTCCAGCAGGACCGTCACGGAAACCCAGCATCGCTGTGACAGCGCCGCGATCGCGGCGGGTCGCTGACGGACCGCCTGCGCATCATCCGGGTCATCGACGAAAAAGCGTGCGAGCACGCAGGTATCGAGAGCTCTCATGGCTTGCGCCGACGAGTCCCGACCAACAAGGATGCGGGATCGAAATCCTCCAGTCGTCGCGGCACTCCGCGCGAGCGCGCCTTGACGAGCCCGGCGAGGGGTGCGACCTCGGCGATCGCGACCGGGCGAGCGACGCGAAGGGTGACCCCGTCAGGCCGCTCGATCACCTCGAGCCTGGCGCCTGCGCCCATCCCCATGCGTCGCCGAAGCGCTGCGGGCAACACGATCTGACCCTTCGAGGAGACGAGTATGGTCGTCATGGCTATCGTTCACGCGTTCTGACGACTTACATTGTAAGGCGGCATTCAGGTTCGGTGAATAGGCCGGAAGGATCGGCCTAACAGGCGATCGACTATTGGTGCCGAGGAATGCTGCCGGGTTGGGCTGGCGTTGGTACCGCTGGATCACCATTCGATGCCTTCGTTGATTGCCAGACATCGCACGAATTCTCCTTCCCGTCTTCGGGAGTGGTACCAGCCTGCGGTGGGTGCGTCCATGAAAAAGCCCAACGCTGGATCGATCTCGATGACCCGTGTGAGTCGCTGCCGCCTGTGGTGTTCGTCCTGGGTCAGCAGGCGGGTACGATCGTTTTCCCAGACCAGAGACCACCAACAGTCCAGCGGGAGAAGCGCCCCGGAGAAGATCTCGTCATAGGTCTGGGCTCGTGGAACGATATGGTCCCGAGCGAGTTGATGGGCAGGGTGGTTGAAGTCGTTTCTCGCAATTGCTTGGATTGCCGCGACGCTGATTCCCACGACACGCCACGACCACGGCTCCTCGCCGAGCGCAACGGTCATGAGGGTGCGCTTCTTCGAGCGCCCGAACGGGCTCGCGTGGATCAGTTCGTAGAAGTCGTAGAGACGGCAGCGTTCATCGTCCGAGGGCTCTCGGAAGCGTCGTTCCGGGGCTCTCTGCTGCTCCTTCCTCGAGGCTTGCAGGATCATGCGAGTACTCCAGAATGGTCGTCATGGTCGCGATGAATTGGATACACGTTACCGACTCAGGTTCCACTCCTCACGAGCATACCCATCGTATGCCGTGGAGCGGATCTCGGCGTGTAAAGGCATCGCCTTTGGCGCTCGATGAGAACGAGGTCCATGCGGGCATTGAAAATGTCACCCAGGAAGTCGACCGACAAGAACCAGAACCAACCCGCCGCCTGCGCTCGAATGAACGCGCGCTTGCCCGGGACCTGACGTCGGCTTACCATGCGTCTTACTTTTCGTCGCAACCATCCGCCCATGGACACCGTCACGCTCTCCAGCAAGGGCCAGCTTGTCATCCCCAAGGCCGTGCGCGAGCATGCCCGGATCGTGCCCGGATCGCAGTTGTCGGTGCGCTACGTCGATGGCGAGATCCGCTTGCGGCCGATGGCGAACTTGCCTGTCACGACGCTCGACGAGGTGGCCGGCTGCCTGGCGCGCCCGGGGCGAAAGCCCCTGAGCGCGACGCAGACGCGGTCGGCCATCCGCGCGAGGCTGAAGTCGCGCAACGCGCCATGAGGGCCCTCGACACCAACCTGCTGGCGCGGCTGCTGCTGCGCGACGATGCCGCACAGCATCAGCGCGTCAAGGCGCTGCTGCAGACCGAACAGATCTTCACGGCGCCGGTCACGGTGCTGCTGGAGCTGGTGAGGGTGCTGGAGGCCAACGACTGCAGCCCACTCGAGATCGAGCGCGGTATGCTGCTGCTGCTGGGCCTGCCGAACTTCAAGCCCGCGCAGGCCGATGCGGTGCGCGCCGCGTTGCGCGCTTATGCGCAGGGCGTGGACTTTGCCGATGCGCTGCACCTGGCGCTGAGTTCCGGCGATGAGGCCTTCATCAGCTTCGACAAGGGTTTCGTGCGCAAGGCAGCCAGGCTGGGCCTTGCGCCGCGGGTGGTTCAGGCCTGAGCCATGACACCCGGCGCCCGCCTCCTGGCGGCGCGACGACAACCGGTTGAGGTGGCCCCGGTTCGTTCACTCCACCGTCACGCTCTTCGCCAGGTTCCTCGGCTTGTCCACATCGGTGCCCTTGACCAGCGCCGCGTGATAGGCGAGCAGCTGCAGCGGCAGCGCGTGCAGGATGGGCGAGAGCAGGCCGGCGT
>JBIIHU010000238.1:0-5612 GCA_044235405.1 Burkholderiaceae bacterium | reverse complement strand
GAAGCGGTCGGGGCCCACGCCCACGCCCGACAGGCGCGTGGGCAGCCCGGCCCCCGCGAACAGGCGCTCCACATGCTCGGCCAGCGGGATGGACGTTTCCAGCCCCGCGCGCTCGCAGAAGGCGCGCTGCCGATCCCGGTTGACCCGTTCGTTCCAGCGCAGCACCGCCGGCAGCATCACGCAGGATGTCAGGCCGTGCGGCACGTTGTAGCCGCCCCCGAGCAGGTAGCCGATGCCATGCGAGGCGCCGTGGTAGACCCCGCCACTGCGCCCCTGGATCGACAGCCAGGCCGCCGCCTGCGCATCGGCCCGCGCCGCGAGATCGGAGGGATCGTCGTGCATGCGCGGCAGCGCCGACCACATGCGCCTGGCCGCCTCGATCGCGGTGGCGTCGCTGATCGGGGAGGCATTGGTCGCGCAGAAACCCTCCACCGAATGATCGACGGAGCGGGCAGCGGTCGACAGCAGCAGTTCGGGCGGGGTGTCGAGGGTGCAGGCCGGGTCCTGGATCACGACCGCGGGCACCGCGAGCGGGTGGCTGACCATCAGCTTGCGCCCGATGGCGGTATCGGTCACCCCGCCGAAGGAGGTGAACTCGGCCGCCGACAGCGTCGTCGGAATGGCGACCATCCGCGGTCGCGCGAAATCGGTGCCCCACTGGCTGGTGCCGCCGCCATTGGCCGCCACCAGACGCTCGCCGGTGATCTCCGCGGCCTGCAGGCCGGCCCCCAGCGCCACCAGCAGGCCCTTGATCGCATCGATCACCGAACCGCCGCCAAGGGCGACCACGCCATCGGCGCCGCTACCCCGGTAGTCGTCCACGAGGCGCGCCACCGCGGTCACCGGCGAGTGGGCGGCGATATCGGCCACTCGGCCGGCACAACGGTCGCCGAGCAGCGCCTGAACCCGATCGGCCAGGCCGCTGCGGATCAGCGAGTTGGTGGTGACGAGCAGGGGACGGCGCCAGCCGAAGGCGTCGAGCTCCTTCGGCAGGGCCTTCTCGAGCGCGCCGATGCCGGCGTGGACGCGCTGCTGCGCGGGCCAATGATGGGTCTGCATGGGAAAGCCTTCCGAAAGACGATCGCGGAGAAGCGATCGTACCGGAGCGGCACGAGCGCGGGCTCCCCGCGTTCGATCACCAGAACTGGTTCTTCGTGGCCGGAGGCGGTGCCGGCGGCGGCGGCGGCGGCGGTGGCGGCGGTGGCGGCGGCGGTGGCGGCGGTGGCGGCGATTTGGCCGGCGGCGGAGCCGGCGGCTTGGGCGGCGGCGGTGGCGACGGCGGCTTGGGCGGCGGCGGCGGTGGCGGCGACAACTCGGGCTTGCCGCCTAGGCCGGTGACGCTCGCGTCGCAGACCTTGCCGGCACCGATGCCCCCGCCACTGAGGTTGCCCCACCGGGTGATCGCGTAGCCCTTGGCGGCGTCCAGGGTCGGGAGCATGCCGACGGCACACTCGCCGTAGCGCTTGTCACCATCGACGCGCAACCCGGTTCCGACACCAAAGTCGGCTGCACGCACCGTGATGCCCGGCGGCAGGCCTTCGGGCGGAAGACTCAAGGTGTTGTCGTTGAGCATCGCGTTCCAGTCGCAACCGCCAACCCCTTTGCTTGCGATGCACTCCTGCATCGTGACCTCGGCCCCGCGCAGCATGTTCACGACGGCCGACCAACGGGACTTGAGCACCTGATTCTTGTAGCCCTGGACAGCGACTGCGCCGAGCGCGCCGACAATGGCGCTGACGACGACGAATTCGACGACGGTGGCGCCCGCCTGCGATGCGGGTGATGGGGCAACCGGGCGACTGGGGAACGGCGGAGGTGCGGTCACGGCCATGCTGCGGGCGCTCGGGTTGCTGCGTCGATCGAGCCGATCGACCCGTGCGGAGCGTTCGATGGTGACATGCATTCCCGGAAGTGATGGGAGATTCCTGATCGACGGTGAAAGGCGGACAACGAGCGCACGATTCCGCAATCGCCTGTCGACAGTCGTCACGCCGGGCCCCGGCCGGCCTACACTCACGGATCGGGCCTTGTTCATGGCCCTCGCTCCCGGAAATGACCATGTCGGAAAATCTTCTCGAACTGCCCCAGGTCGACGAACTCGGTTTCGACCCGGCGGAACTGCGCCGTCGCTACGACATCGAGCGTGATCGGCGTCTGCGCGACGACGGCAACGAGCAGTACGTCGAGATCGACGGGCGTTTCGCGCACTACCTCGACGATCCCTACGCCGATCCCGGCTTTCAGCGTGAACCGGTCGTTCGCGACACCGACGTGATGGTCGTGGGCGGCGGCTTCGGCGGTCTGCTCGCCGCCGCGCGCCTGCGCGCCGCCGGCTACGAGGATCTCTGCATCATCGACAGGGCAGCCGATTTCGGTGGCACCTGGTACTGGAACCGCTATCCCGGCGCCGCCTGCGACACCGAAAGCTACATCTACCTGCCGCTGCTCGAGGAAACCGGCTACATGCCCAAGGCGAAGTACGCCCGGGCCCCGGAGATTCTCGAACATTCGCAGCGCATCGGCCGCCACTTCGATCTGTATCGCTCGGCGCTTTTCCAGACCATGATCACCGACGTGCGGTGGGACGAGGCGCGAGCGCGCTGGCGCATCAGCACCGACCGGCGCGACCTGATCAGCGCGCGCTTTCTGGTCCTGGCGGGCGGCCCGCTGAACCGCCCGAAGCTGCCCGGCATTCCCGGGGTCGACAGCTTCCGCGGCCACACCTTCCACACCAGCCGCTGGGACTACGCCTACACCGGTGGCGATGCGAACGGCAATCTCGCGGGCCTCGCCGACAAACGGGTGGGGATCATCGGCACCGGGGCCACCGCCGTCCAGTGCGTGCCCCACCTCGGTGCGAGCGCGCGCGAGCTCTACGTGTTCCAGCGCACGCCCTCCTCGGTCGACGTGCGCAACGACCGCCCCACCGATCCCGAGTGGGCTCGGTCGCTGAAGCCGGGGTGGCAGCGCGAGCGGATGGACAACTTCACCGCGGTGATTTCGGGCAGCCGCTTCGACGTCGACCTCGTCAACGACGGCTGGACCGACCTGATCGGCAACATCCTGCTCGCGGCGCGCCGCAAGGCACGCGCCGGCGAAGCGGTGGCCGACGAGATGGCGCTGATCCAGCTTGCCGACTACCAGAAGATGGAGCGCGTGCGCGCCCGCGTCGATGCGGTGGTCAGGGATCGCGCCACCGCCGAGGCCCTCAAGCCCTGGTACAACCAGTTCTGCAAGCGGCCCTGCTTCCACGACCAGTACCTGGAAACCTTCAACCGCCCGAGCGTGCATCTGGTCGACACCGCCGGCCGCGGCGTCGAGCGCATCACCGAGCGCGGCGTGGTCGTGGGCGGGCGCGAGTACGAACTCGACTGCCTGATCTTCGGCACCGGCTTCGAGGTCGGCACCGACTTCACCCGGCGGCTCGGCTTCGAGGTGCACGGGCGCGGTGGGCTGACGCTCACCGACAAGTGGAAAGACGGCGCGCAGACCTTCCACGGCCTGTTCACCCGCGGCTTTCCGAACATGTTCGTGATGGGCACCCAGCAGTCGGGCCAGAGCGCCAATTTCCAGCACATGCTCGACGAACAGTCCCGGCACATGGCGCACCTGATGACCGCCGTGCGCGAGCGCGGCATCGGCACGGTCGAGGCCAGCGCGCAGGCCGAGGCCGAGTGGACCGACACCATCGTGAAGCTCGCGCGGGCCCGGCAGCCCTTCCTGAACGAGTGCACTCCGGGCTACTACAACAACGAGGGCAAGCCCAACGAGCGTACGGCGCGCAATTCGCAGTTCTGGCGTGGCCCGATGGTGTTCATCCGCATGCTCGATGCGTGGCGCAAGGAGGGCTCCTTCCAGGGGCTCGAACTCGTCCCGCTCGAGCAGCCCGCCGCCTGATCGACCGCCCCGTCACCCTCACGCAGCCCGGGCGACGCCCTTCCCTCACGCCAAACCCAAGAGGTACATGATGTCCGACTTCGACCTGATCATCCGGGGCGGCACCGTCCACGATGGCACCGGCAGCCCGCCGCGCATCGCGGACGTCGCCATTCGCGACGGGCGCATCGCCGCCATCGGCGCGGTCAGCGGCAGCGCGGCACGCGAGATCGATGCGCGCGGCCTGATCGTCACCCCGGGCTTCGTCGATGTGCATACCCACTACGACGGCCAGTCCACCTGGGAAAACCGGCTCGCCCCCTCCTCCGGTCACGGCGTCACCTCGGTCGTGATGGGCAACTGCGGGGTCGGTTTCGCCCCCTGCAAGCCGCATCAGCGTGATCTGCTGGTCAAGGTGATGGAAGGCGTCGAGGACGTGCCCGAGGTCGTCATGACCGAAGGCCTGCCCTGGAACTGGGAGAGCTTCCCGGAATACCTCGACGCCCTCGACGCGCGGGAGTACGACATCGACATCGCCGCGCAGCTGCCGCACTCGGCCCTGCGGGTCTACGTGATGGGCGAGCGGGCCGCCACCCATGAGCCGCCCTCGGCCGATGACCTCGCACGCATGCGCGAGCTCACCGTCGAGGCGATCCGCGCCGGAGCGCTCGGGGTCACCACCTCGCGCAACCTGCTGCATCGCACCAAGGCTGGCGAACTCGCCCCGAGCCTGTTCTCGGAAGAAGAGGAACTCGGCGCGCTGGCCGATGGCCTCAAGGAGGCCGGTCGCGGCGTCTTCCAGATCATCCCGGCGCCGATGGGCGATGCCGAGACCGAGTTCGCGCTGATGCGACGCCTTGCCGAGCGCTGCGGGCGTCCGCTGTCGTACTCGCTGATCCAGATGCCCACCGGCGACACCGAAGCCTGGCGTACCTCGCTTCGCCGCCTCGCGGAAGCGTCGCAGGCGGGGCTCGAGATGCGCGCGCAAGTCGCGCCGCGGCCGGTCGGCATGTTCTACGGCCTGGAGCTCAGCTTCCATCCCTTCGCTTTCCACCCGAGCTACAAGGCGATCGCACACCTGCCGCTCGCCGAGCGCGTGGCGCGCATGAAGGAGCCGGCCTTCAGGGCTCGACTGCTCGCCGAGCAGCCCGAGGACACCAACCCGGTGAACCTGAAGACGGTCAAGGCCTTCCAGTACTGCTACGCGTGGCGCGACGAACCCGAGTACGAGCCCGACCTCGCCGACCGCATCGACCGCCGTGCCCGCGAGGCTGGCCTGCCGGTGGATGAATACGCCTACGACCTGCTGCTCGCCAACGAGGGCCGTGCGGTCTTCTACCAGCCCGCCGCCAATTACCGTGATGGCAACCTGGCGGCCGTGCGCGAGATGCTCGAGCACCCCCGGACGGTGGTCGGTCTGGCCGACGGCGGCGCGCACTACGGCATGATCTGCGACGCGAGCTTCCCCACCTATTTCCTGCTGCGCTGGGCCCGCGATGCGGCGCCTGCCGAGCGCATCGACCTGCCCCAGGCGATCGCCGCGCTCACGAGCGAACCGGCCACGCTCGCCGGGCTCAACGACCGGGGCCGTCTCGCGGTCGGGCTGAAGGCCGACATCAACCTGATCGACTTCGACCGCCTCAAGCTCCACGTGCCGGAAGTCACCTACGACCTGCCCGCCGGGGGTCGCCGGATGCGCCAGCTTGCCGAGGGCTACGTCGCGACCATCGTCTCTG
>JBIIHU010000045.1:0-17534 GCA_044235405.1 Burkholderiaceae bacterium | reverse complement strand
AACCTGAGCCGGGCGCTCGCCGGCGAGTTCACGCGCGCGCAGCACCGCATCGACCCACGCAACGGGCTGCTCCTGCGGCGGGTTGTGCCCGCAACCGGCCAGGAAGCGATGCTCGTGGGCTCCGGTGAACTTCGGGGCGCCGGCCGTGGTGTCGGTGCGCAGGCCGTCGTCGCGGCCGTCGAGCGTGACCGCGGGCACCGGGATCACTGGCTGCGCGGCAAGTCGGGCCTCGATCGCCGCGACCGCGGGGTCGCCCGGCACCAGCGCGAAACGGTGGCGGTACGAGTGGATCACGACGTCGACGAAATCCGGGTTGTCGAACGCGGGTGCGCTGCGCTCGAAGGTCGCGTCGTCAAAGGCCCAGGTCGGCGACCACATCCGCCACAGCGTACGCGCGATGTCGCGCCGATTGCGCTCGAGCCCGCGCCGCCCCCGCTCGCCGTGGAAGTAGTACTGGTACCAGAGCGCGGCTTCCTCGGCGGCCGTCGCCGCCGGCTCCAGCGCCCGCGCGATGTTCTGGATGTTGTAGGTGTTCGCCGACACCAGCGCGACGACCCGCTCGGGCCACAGCGCCGAGACGACGCAGCACGCGCGGCCGCCCCAGTCGTAGCCGCCCAGCACCGCGCGCTCGATGCCCAGCGCGTCGAGCAGCGCCAGCAGGTCGGCGCCCAGCACGGCCTGCTCGCCCGAACGTGGCGTGTCGGGCGACAGGAAGCGCGTGCCGCCGAAACCCCGCAGCCACGGCACGATCACGCGCGCGCCGGCCCGCGCGAGCAGCTCGGCGCTCGCGTCGTAGGCATGGGCGTCGTACGGAAAGCCGTGACCCATCACGCAGGGCCAGCCGTCGCCCGGTCCGTGCTCCAGGTAGTCGACCTGCAGCACGCCGGCGATGATCGTCTTTCGTCTCATCATCGGGTCTTCGCGATATTGTTGTGCACACAACGACTTTGCGCGTCTTTGATCACAGCGCGGGCAGCGGATCGGGCGCGCCGCCGGGTATCGGCGTGCGATCGACGTTGAGCACCATCGACACCAGCGAGTAGTAGCCGTTGACCGCGATCAGGTCCATCACGCCCTGCTCGCCGAAGCGCTCGCACACCGCCGCATACGTGGCGTCGCTGACGCGCTTGTCCTCGTGAAGTTCGCGGCTGAACCGGTAGACCGCCTGCTCGTCGTCGGACATGCTCGCGGGCGATCGGCCATCGGCGATGTCGTCGGCGATCGCGGGCGCGAGCCCTGCCTGCAGCGCCAGCCGATGGTGCGCGTGCCACTCGTACTGCGCGCTCCAGTGGCGGGCAGTCACGAGGATCGCGAGTTCGGTGAGCTTCGGGCCGAGCACGCTGCGAAAACGGATGTAGCTGCCGACCCGCTGCAGATCCTCGCCGAGTTCGGGGCTGCGCAGCAGCACGTTGAACGGCCCGCCGAGCGAACCGTCGGTGCGCGCAGCCGCGGATCCCGGCACCGCGGCCCGCGGCCCGGAGCGGATGCTGTCCACCAGCGCGCGCTGGGACTCGGTCATCTCCTCGGGCGCTAGCACCCGGAATCGCTGCGTCGTCATGCGCCAAGGCTCCCGACCAGCGAGGCGCGCTGCGACACCTCGATGAAATTGCCGTCCGGATCGCGCACGAACGAGTATCGTACGGTGTCGCCGAGTACGCGTGGCGGCGCGCCCTCCTCGCCACCACGGGCGAGGATGCCGGCATGCTCGGCGACGCAGTCGTGCACCTGCACCGTCAGGTAGCGCCAGCCCGGCGCGCGCCAGTCGCTCGCGCGCGCCACCGGGCGCTCGTCGACGACGATGATCCGGGTGTCGCCGCACAGGTAGACATCGGGCGCCGGCGACCCGAACTGCATCACGTCGCACCAGAAGCGCCGATGGGCAGCCCGGTCGCTGACCGCGAGCTCGATCGCGATGCCGGCGACGCCTTCATCGCCGGGCGGCACCAGCAGCACGCGGTTGCCGTCGGGGTCGGCGAGTTCGCATCGCTGCCCAAGGCCGGTGCGGGCGATGCGCACCCCGGCGATTCCCGAGGGCGGCGCATCGGGCAGCGGATCGCGCGCATGGTTGACCTTGATGATCGACCCATTGGCGTGATGGCGCAGCTGCTGAAGTCCGCCGCCGAGCTTGCCGATGTGATCGAAGGCGAGCCCGACCGTCTGCTGCCAGAAGGCGAGCTGCGGTTCACGCTGCCGTGTGAAGAGACCCACGTCGAGGTGGGGCTTGCCGAGCTTCATGGGTGCGGTCCTCGAGGGCGGCGCGCCGCGCCGCAGGATCTCAGGATGCCACAGGCCGCTCCAGCCCCAGCTGCTCGAGAACCCGCTGCGCGGCACGGCCCTCGCGACGCCCCACCTCCTCGGCCGCCTCGGAGAGCCAGTGCAGCGCCCGCTCCTCACCCTCGCTCGCCCGCCGCTGGTGATAGGCCGGCAGCAGACGGTCGAGCGCCGAGGCGAGCGCGGCGCGCGTGGCGTGGTAGTGGCGGATCAGCTCGAGCTCCTCGTCGGAACCGATCGCGCCGGCCTCTCGCAGCTCGGCCAGACGGTCCATGATCCGCCGCCAGTCCGGGTCACCACGCAGACTCACGCGCCAAGCCCCTCGAGAAAGCCGCTGGTCACCTTGCCGATGATCGCTTGCGCCGCGGCATCCGGCAGCGAGGGCGCTTTCGCCTGGAGCTGCTGCAGCAGCAGATCCTTCAGCGGATCGAGCAGCAGCGAGGCCGCCAGTCCGACAGGGCCGAGCCCGGGCAGCAGCTTGCCCGCCAGCCCCGAGACACCGCTCAGGATGGAACCGATGTTCATGGTGGAATCCCCCGTGGACGACGGGATCGCGTCCGCTCGACCATCGGGCGGGCGGATCTCGCCTGCTTCGATCCTCGCGCGGTCGTCGTCACTCGGGCAATCGGGGCAGACCCCAGCTGGGGACTACCCGAGGTCAGGCATCACGCCGGCTGGCTGCCGCGCCCGCCAGGGCTCAGAGCCGGTCGATCGCGGTCGCGCGCGCGCCCTGCGCCTCGTCGCGGTCGGCGATCGCGAAGCGGTCGCCGGTGCGGATGTAGAAGCTCGCCCCGAAGCGCGCCACGGGAGCGTAATCGCGCAGGTTGACCCGCCAGGCCTCGGTGTCGATCAGGCCGTCGCGCGCGACCATCCAGCGGATCTCACCGAAAAAGACATAGCGGCTCTCGGTGACGAGCTGCTCGGCGAGCACGCACTCGAAGGCCACCGGCGCCTCGGCGATGCGCGGTGGCCGCACGCCGTGCGAGGGCACCGGGGTGAGCCCGACCGCGGCCAGCTCGCTGACTTCCGATGGAAAGGCCTCGCCGCAAGCGTGCATCTTTTGCGCCATCGGCTCGTCGGACATGTGGACCACGAACTCGCCGCTGGCCAGGATGTTGGCCGCCGTGTCCTTCAGCCTGCCGTCCTTCAGCCGGTTGATGCTGATCATGACCAGGGGTGGATCCTCGCCGACCATGTTGAACATCGAGAAAGGCGCCGCGTTGGCCACGCCGCTCGCCCCGAGCGTGGTGACCAGCGCGATCGGCCGGGGGATGATCAGGCTGGCCATCAGCTTGTAGCGCTGGTAAGCGCTCAGGCCCAGGAAATCGACTTCGGTCACGCCTGTCATGCTCCGGTTTGGCTCGCGAGGGATCGCCCTTCGATCAGACGATGACCTCCACCTTCGCACGCCGGGCGACCTGCGTCCAGGTATCGATCTGGCTGCGAATCACCTTGACGAACTCCTCGCCGACCACCGGCGCCTTGCGCGGCAGCGTCTGCAGCTCCTCGAGGCGCGATGCGATATCGGGCTTGCGCAGGATGTCGGGCACCACCGAGATCAGCTTCTGCGCGATCGGCGCGGGCAGGTTGCGCGGCGCCGACAGCCCCAGCCACTGCGAGCCGGTCATCGACGGGAAGCCCGATTCCGCGAAGGTCGGGATGTTCGGCAGCGCGGGCAGGCGCTGCGGCGTGGAGACCGCGAGCGCGCGCAGCGAGCCGCCCTTGAGTTGCGCGACGTTGGTCGTGATCGGATCGAAGAGCCCGTCGATGCTGCCGCCGAGCAGGTCCTGCATGGCCGGGGCGCTGCCCTGGTAGGGCACATGATCATGCTGCGGCGCCTGGCCCTCGATCTTCAGCATCTCGCCGAACAGGTGGTTGGCCGAGCCGATCCCCGAGGTGCCGTAGCGCACCGGCCGGGTCTTCGCGGCGGTCACGTACTGCGCCAGCGTCTGGAACGGCGACTGGGCGCGCACCAGCAGCACCATCGGCGCCTCGACCAGCATCGCCATGTGGGTGAAATCGGCCACCGGATCGAAGGGCATCACATTGCGGGTGGCCGCCGCGTAGATGTGCACCGACGCATGGCTGACCAGCAGCGTGTAGCCATCGGCGGGCTGCTTCGACACGTAGTCGGTACCGATCAGGCCGCCCGCACCCGCGCGGTTCTCGACGAGCACGCTCTGGCCGAGGATCTGCGAGAGATGCGGCGCCATCAGCCGGGACACGGTGTCGACGAGACCGCCGGGCGGGAACTGCGCGACCAGCTTGACCGGGCCGCGGGTGGGCCAGGCGGGCTGGGTCTGCGCGCGCAGCAAGGGGGGCACGGCGGCAAGGCCGGCACCGGCGGTGGCGGCGGCGAGGATCTGACGGCGTCTCATGCGGACTCCCGGATGACCCGCATCAAGGCGCGGGCGGACGAGGTTTAGGGGATATCGGTAAAAACGGTGGGCCACGCAAGCACGATCCGCGCCAGCGGCCTCGGGCGGTCGCGGGGCGACCATCCACCACCGCACCGCGCCCTCTCGCCCAGGCCTGCGCACCCGACTGGAACGCGATTTGCTCCACGCGGGTGCACCCCGAATCTGCCGGCCGAATCCCTTTCCTGGTGCACCAGACGCACCTTTATCTCGCACAGCCCGGAGACCCTTCGATGCCCGACCCCTCTTGCGCCTACCGGGGCCCCCTTCCCGACCATGGACGCTTCCCCTACTCGCCGATCATCCACCGTCCGAACTACCGCTGGCCGGGCGGCGCGGGGCTTGCGGTGTACCTCGCGCTGAATCACGAGCACTTCGCCTTCGGCGAGGGCATGGGCGCGATGATCGGCCCGGCCTCGCCGCAACCCGACGTGCTCAACTACAGCTGGCGGGAGTACGGCAACCGGGTCGGAGCATGGCGCTGCCTCGAGCTCTTCGATGCCCTGCGCCTGCCCGCCGCGGCGCTGATCAACACCGCGCTCTACGATCACTGCCCGGCGCTGGTCGCGGCCTGCGTCGCGCGCGGCGACGAGCTGGTGGGGCACGGCCACACCAATGCCGAGCGCCAGGGCCAGTGGCCCGAGGCCGAGGAGCGCCGACTGCTTGCCGAGTGCCGCTCGAGGATGCTCGCGGCGAGCGGTCAGGCGCCGACAGGCTGGCTGTCGCCCTGGATCAGCGAAAGCCCGCTCACCCCGGACCTGCTGGCCGAGACCGGCTACACCTACACGCTGAACTGGTGCCACGACGACCAGCCGGTGCCGATGCGCACCCGCGGCGGCGGCTCCCTGTGGTCGATACCCTATCCGCAGGAGCTCAACGACATCCCGATGATCGTGGCTCGCCAGATGGACGCGAAGGATTTCGCGCAGATGATCGTCGACCAGTTCGACGAGATGCTCGAGCAGGCGCGCACGCAGCCGCTGGTGATGGGCATCGCGCTGCACCCCTACCTCGTCGGCCAGCCCTACCGGCTGCGACACCTGCGGCGCGCGCTGCAGCGGATCGCGCAGGCGCGCGACGCGGGCGAGATCTGGGTGACGACCCCCGGCGCGATCGTCGCGCACATGCAGGAGCTTGCATCATGAGTGCCAGGATGCCGACCGTCGGCGTGATCGGCCTGGGCATCATGGGCGGCACGATGGCGCGCACGCTGAGCGGGGCCGGCCGCACGGTCGTGGGACACGATCCGATTGCCAGGCTGCGTGCCCGGGCGCGCGGCGCCGGTGTGGCGACGCCCGGCTCGAATGCCGCGGTGGCCGCGCAGGCCGAGCTGCTGCTGCTGTCGCTGCCAAGCGCGGCGGCGCTGCGCGCGGTGGTGGAGGAGCTCGCCGCTGTGCCCGTGAAGGGCCGCCGGCAGCTGGTGATCGAGACCAGCACCCTGCCGGTCGACGAGAAGCTGCAGGCGGCGCGCATGCTGCGCGCCCAGCACCGCACGATGGTCGATGCGCCGATCAGCGGGACAGCGACCGACCACCCCGAGCAGGCCTGGATCATGTACCTCAGCGGCGCCGAGGCCGATTGCCGGCGCGCCGCGGACGCGGTCGGCCCCTTCACGCTGCAGGCGCCGAGGGTCGGCGCGCTCGGCGCGGGCACCCGGCTGAAGATCGCCGCCAACCACATGGTGGCGATCCTCAACGTGGCCTGCGCCGAGATGGTCGGCCTGTGCCGTCGCATGGACCTCGATCCCGCGGTGGCGCTGCAGCACATGGGCGCGAGTCCGTACATCGGCACCGGGCTGATGCGGCTGCGCATGCCGATGATGCTCGCGCGCAGCTACCAGCCAGCGACCATGAAGGTGGCTGTGTGGCAGAAGGACATGACGGTGATCGCCGACATGGCACGGACAGCGGGCTGCCCGACGCCGCTCTTCGACACCTGCGCGAGCCTGTACACCGCGGCGCTGGCGCAGGGCCGCGGCGAGCACGACACCGCCTCGGTCGCGGAGGTGCTGGCCGGGCTGGCCGGCCAGCCGCCGCTCAGGTGATCGCCGGCGTGTTGCTGCCCACGAAGCGCAGGCGCAACTCGCGCTTGAGCACCTTGCCGGTGGCATTGCGCGGCAGCGCATCGAGGATCGCGATGTCGGCCGGCACCTTGAACCGCGCCAGCCGCTCGCTGCACCAGGCGGTCACGGTCTGCCTGTCCAGGGTCTGGCCAGGCTTGAGCACCAGCACCGCGAGGCCGACCTCGCCCCACTTCTCGCTGGGCACGCCAATCACCGCCGCCTCCGCCACCTGTGGCAACTGGTAGAGCGCGTTCTCGACCTCGGCGGGGTAGACATTCTCGCCACCCGAGATGTACATGTCCTTCCAGCGATCGACGATGTAGACGAAGCCTTCGTCGTCGGCGCGGGCGGCATCGCCGGTCTTCAGCCAGCGCCCCGCGAAGCTCGACGCGGTGGCGTCCGGCCGGTTCCAGTAGCCGGGCGTGATGTTCGGCCCTGCCACCCAGAGCTCGCCGATCGCGTCGGGCGGGCAGTCGTTGCCGTCGTCGTCGACGATGCGCATCTCGGTATGCATCAGCGTCTTGCCGGTGGACCCGATCTTGCGCTCGGCATCGGCCGGATCGAGAAAAATGCAGGCCGGACTGGTTTCGGTCATGCCGAAGCCCTGCATCAGCGACACGCCGCGTGCCGCCCAGGCCTGCAGGATGCTGAGCGCGCAGGGCGCGCCGCCGACGCCTGCCATCCGCAACCGGGTCAGGTCGGTGGTGGCGAAGTCCGGGTGCTGGACCATGAACAGATAGGGCGCCGGCACCGCGAAGAAGTGGGTGATGCCCTGTGCCGGATCGCCGATCACCTCCAGGGCACGACCGGGGTCGAAGGCGCGCATGATCACCACAGTGCCGCCGGCGTGCAGCACCGGGTTCGAATAGCAGTTCAGGCCGCCGGTATGAAAGAGCGGCAGCACCGACAGGTGCACGGTGTCGAGGCCGATGCCGCAGGGAATGCCGAGGTTGACGCAGTTCCAGAAGTTCATTCCGTGCGTGATCATCGCGCCCTTCGGATGCCCGGTGGTTCCCGACGTGTACATGATCGTGACCACGTCGTCATGGGTGAGCAGCGGCGGCGGCGGCGGCTTGCCGGTCGCGGCCTCGAGCGCCGCCTCGTAGGGATTGCCGCCGGGCTGCGCCGCGCTGGTATCGATGCACAGCAGGTGGCCGATGCCGCATCGACGCTGCAGCTCGGTCGCCGCATCGGCAAAGGCGAGATCGTGGATCAGCAGCTTGGGCGAGCTGTCGTTGAGGATGTACTCGAGCTCGGTGACGGTCAGGCGCCAGTTGAGCAGTACCGCGATCGCGCCGGTGCGCATGCAGGCGAACTGCAGGTCGAAATACTCGACGCCATTGTGGGCGAGCAGCGCCACCCGGTCGCCGCGGCCGATGCCGAGCGCGGCGAGGTGCTCGGCCATCGCGTCGGCGCGCCGGTCGAGGTCGGCGTAGCTGAAGCTGCGGCCCGTGGCGAGCTCGCGAACCGCCTCCTTGCGACCGCGATTGGCGCGGTGATGCCGGATCCAGTCGTAGGCGCGCACCGGCCCGCGGCCGGGCGGGCGTGAACTGCGCATCCTGGCAAGGTCCTGCGGATCGGCGACGAAGGTATCGGAGGCGGCGGTCTGCGGGGCGTCGGACATGGCGGTAAGCGGGCTGCGGCCACAGGGTGGGAAAGGACATGTCATTCTGCCACCGGGCCGCCAAGCCCCGCCGAAGCGCCCCGCTTCCCGAGACGCCGGCAGCGCATGCGCCACGATGGGCAACCCCTTCCCCGCCGACGGCGTCCCGGCGAGAATGCCGCCTTCCCCGGCCTGCGTTGCCCCCATGACCCAGATCCTGCACCGCCAGATTCATCACACGCTGCCCGTGGCCGTCAGGGCCTCGGGTCTGGTCATCACCGATCGGCAGGGTCGCGAGTACCTCGATGCCAGCGGCGGCGCCGCGGTGTCCTGCCTCGGCCACGGCCACCCCGAGGTGGTGGCGGCCATCAAGGCGCAGCTCGACGCGGTCGACTACGCCCACACCAGCTTCTTCACCACCGAGGTGGCGGAGCAGCTCGCCGAGCAGCTCGTGCGCGACGCGCCCGAGGGCATCAGCCATGCCTATTTCGTGTCGGGTGGCTCGGAGGCGGTGGAGGCCGCGCTGAAGATGGCGCGCCAGTTCTTCATCGAGGTCGGTCAGCAGCAGCGCCGGCACTTCATCGCGCGCCGCCAGAGCTACCACGGCAACACGCTGGGGGCGCTCGCGGTCGGCGGCAACGCGGCTCGACGCCGCCAGTTCGCGCCGCTGCTGATCGATGTCACCCATGTGTCGGCCTGCTACGAATACCGCGGCCGCGAACCCGGCGAGAGCCCGGAAGATTACGGACACCGCCTGGTGGCCGAGCTCGCCAGCGCCATCGACCGCCTGGGCGGCGAGAACGTGATCGCTTTCGTCGCCGAAACCGTGGGTGGGGCCACCGCCGGCGCGATCACGCCGGTGCCGGGCTACCTGCAGGGCGTGCGCGAACTGTGCACGCGCCACGGCATCCTGCTGATCCTCGACGAGGTGATGTGCGGAATGGGCCGCACCGGCACGCTGCACGCCTGCAGCGCGGAGGGCGTGGTACCCGACCTGCTGATCGTCGCCAAGGGTCTGGGCGGGGGCTATCAGCCCATCGGCGCGGTGCTGGCGCAGGCGCGCATCGTCGACGCCTTCGCCAATGGCTCGGGCGCTTTCCAGCACGGCCACACCTACCTCGGCCATCCGGCAGCCTGCGCCGCCGCGCTCGCCGTGCAGCGGGTGATCGCGCGCGACCGCCTGGTCGAGCGAGCGCGCAGCCAGGGCCTCGCGCTTCGCGAGCGACTGCATGGCGCCTTCGGCGATCATCCGAACGTGGGCGATATCCGCGGCCGCGGCCTGTTCCAGGCCATCGAACTGGTGGCCGACCGGGCCACTCGGGAACCCTTCGATCCCGCGCACCGGCTGCACGCCCGCATCAAGGCCCAGGCCATGGCCAATGGCCTCATGGTCTATCCGATGGGCGGTACCATCGATGGCATTCGCGGCGATCATGTGCTGATCGCGCCCCCCTTCACCGTGACCGACCGCGATCTCGATCGCATCGTCGAGCGGCTGGCGGCGGCGACGGCAGCCGCGCTCGAATCCCTTGCCGGCTGACCGCCTGCGCGACTTTCTCCCTTTCCCTCACCCCGCACCGCGCGTGCGACAACCCTGCCACGGAGCGACCTCGCGATGAGCTTCAAGACAACCCTGGCGATTGCCGCCACCCTCGCCCTCGGCCTGCCGGCGATGCCGGCGGCCGCGCAGCAGAAGTTCCTGACCATCGGCACCGGTGGTGTCACCGGCGTGTATTACGCCGCCGGTGGCGCGATCTGCCGCCTGGTCAACAAGGACCGCGCCAAGCACGGCATCCGCTGCTCGGTCGAGTCCACCGGCGGCTCGGTGTTCAACGTCAACACCATCAAGGCCGGCGAACTCGACCTCGGCTTCGCGCAGAGCGACGTGCACTTCAATGCGCTGCGCGGCATCGCGCAATTCAAGGACGCCGGGCCCTGGGGCGACCTGCGGGCGGTCTTCTCGGTGCACCCCGAGCCCTTCACGGTGGTAGCTCGCCGCGATGCGGGCGCCAAGAGCTTCACCGACTTCAAGGGCAAGCGCTTCAACGTCGGCAACCCGGGCTCGGGCACGCGGGCCTCGATGGAGGAGCTGCTCGCAGCGATGGGCTGGAAGATGGGCGACTTCTCGCTTGCCGCCGAACTGAAGGCCGACGAGCATGGTCCGGCGCTGTGCGACGGCAAGATCGACGGCTTCTTCTTCGCCGTGGGCCATCCGAGCGCCAACATTCAGGACCCGACCACTTCCTGCGGCGCGCAGCTGGTGCCACTGACCGGCCCGGCGGTCGACAAGCTGGTTGCCGAGAAGCCCTTCTACGCCAAGGCCACGATCCCCGGCGGCCTGTATCCCAACAACCCGAACCCCACGCCCACCTACGGCGTGCTCGCCACCGTGGTCGCTTCCAGCAAGACCCCGGCCGACACCGTCTACACGGTCGTCAAGGCGGTGTTCGACAACTTCGAGGAATTCAAGAAGCTGCACCCGGCGCTCGCCAACCTGACCCCGGAGGCCATGGTCAAGAACGGGCTGTCGGCGCCGCTGCACGAGGGCGCCGCGCGCTTCTACCGCGAAAAAGGCTGGCTGCGCTGAACCCCCGGCAACCCTGACGCGAGCCCGCGATGGCCACCGACCTCGACAAGGCCCCCGAGTCCCTGCAGCGGCTGGTGGCCGAAAGCGACACCGGGGCCCGACGACCCCGGGGTGTCGCCGGGGCGGTGATCTTCACGGTCTCGCTCATCTGGGCGCTGTTCCAGCTCTGGTACGCCTCGCCACTGCCCTTCGCGCTGGGCTGGGGCATCCTCAACGACACCGAGGCGCGCGCGCTGCATCTGGGGCTCGCGCTGCTGCTCGCGTTCACCGCGTGGCCGGCCTTCCGAGGCTCGCCGCGCGATCGCATTCCGATCCTGGACTGGGCCTTTGCGCTGGCCGGCGCCTTCGCCGGCGCCTACCTGCTGCTCTTCTACGCGCAACTGGCGACCCGACCCGGGCAGCCCACGCCGATGGACATCGCCGTGGCCTGCACCGGGCTCGTGCTGCTGCTGGAGGCCACGCGTCGCACCGTCGGCTGGCCGATGGCCGCGCTGGCGCTGATCTTCATCGGCTACGCGATGCTCGGGCCCTGGATGCCCGAGGTGCTGTCGCACAAGGGCGCGAGCCTCAATCGCCTGCTGTCGCACCTTTGGCTGACCACCGAAGGGGTGTTCGGTATCGCGCTCGGGGTATCCACCGGCGCGATCTTCGTCTACGTGCTCTTCGGTACCCTGCTCGACCGCGCCGGCGGCGGCAACTACATGATGCAGGTCAGCTTCGCCGCGCTCGGCCACCTCCGCGGCGGACCCGCCAAGGTGGCGGTGGTGAGCTCGGCGCTCAACGGCATGATCTCCGGCAGCTCGGTCAGCAATGTGGTGAGCGGCGGCATCTTCACGATCCCGCTGATGAAGAAGGCGGGTTACGGAGGCGTGAAGGCGGGCGCGATCGAGACGATGAGCTCGGTCAACGGCCAGATCATGCCGCCGGTGATGGGGGCCGCGGCCTTCCTGATGGTCGAGTACGTGGGCATCCCGTACTCGGAAATCGTGCGCAACGCGATCCTGCCGGCGACACTCAGCTACATCGGCCTGCTGTACATCGTGCACCTCGAGGCGCTGAAGCTCGGCATGAATCCGATCGTGCAGCGCGCGGTCCGTCCGTGGCGCGAGCGCCTGATGCGCGTCGCGGTGGGTCTGTCGGGCACCGTCACGGTTGTCTGCGCAATCTACTACCTGCTGGTCGGGCTGAAGGCGGTGCTCGGCGCCGCGGCGCCGTGGGCGATCGGCGCCGTGGTGCTCGCGCTGTATGGCCTGAGCCTGCAGCAGGTCGCGCGCAGCCCCGATCTGCCCGACGACATCGACATCGACAACCCGGTCGCCCTCGACACCTGGCCGGCCGTGCGCGCGGGCCTGCACTTCCTGCTGCCGATCGGCACACTGATCTGGTGCCTGATGGTCGAGGAGCTTTCGCCCGGCCTGTCGGCCTTCTGGGCGATCGCGCTGCTGATCGCGCTGATGCTCACGCAGCGCCCGCTGATCGCGCGGCTGCGCGGGCGCCCGACCGCGGGCGCCTGGCGCGCGGGCGCGAACGACGTCATCGGCGGGCTCACCGACGGCTCGCGCAACATGATCGGCATCGGCGTGGCGACCGCGACCGCCGGCATCATCGTCGGCGGCATCACGCTGACCGGCCTGGGCCTGCGCATGACCGAGTTCGTCGAGTTCGTCTCGGGCGGCAACGTGATGCTGATGCTGCTCTTCATCGCCTTCGTGTGCCTGGTGCTCGGGCTGGGCGTGCCCACCACCGCGAACTACGTGCTGGTCGCCACGCTGATGGCGCCGGTGGTGGTCGAACTCGGCGCGCGCAGCGGCCTGATCATTCCGCTGATCGCGGTGCACCTGTTCGTCTTCTACTACGGGATCATGGGCGACATCACGCCGCCGGTAGGGCTGGCGACCTTCGCGGCCGCCGCTATCTCGGGTGAAGACGCGATCCGAACGGGTGTGCAGGGAGCGCTCTACGCCCTGCGGACGGTGGTGCTGCCCTTCGTCTGGATCTTCAACCCGCAGCTGCTGCTGCTCGAGATCGACTCTGCTCTGCAGGGCGTCATCGTCGTGATTGCCTGTACGCTGGCCATGCTGGTGTTCTCGGCGCTCACGATGAACTGGCTGCGCGTGCGCCTGCGCGCCTGGGAGTGGCTGGCGCTCGCGTTTGCGGTGGCCCTGCTGCTGCGCCCCGACTGGTTCATGGATCGCCTCGCCCCGGAGTACCGCGATGCCGAGCCGGCAAGCCTCGTCGAGGTCGCGCGCGATGCGCCGGCCGGCGGTCGCGTGGTGATGGTGATCGCCGGCACCACGATCGAGGGCGACGACGTCGTCAAGACCGTCGCGGTTCGCCTCGGCGAACCGGCGGCGGCGGGGGAGCCCCCGGATGGTCGCAAGCGTCTTCAGGAGGCCGGCCTCACGGTGGTGAGCCTGGGCGGCGAAGCCCAGATCGCCCGGGTGAAATTCGGCAGCCCTGCCCAGAAGAGCGGCTTCGAGCAGGGCTGGACCATCCGCAGCCTGAAGCTGCCCTCCGATCGCCCCGACCCGCACCTGTTCTATCTGCCAGCCTTGCTGCTGGTGTGCCTGGTCTGGTGGGCGCAGGGGCGGCGCCTGCCGCGCAACGCGGTGGGCTGACGCGGAAAGCATCCCCGTGAATCCGCTCGATCCGGCCACCCCGGAGGCCGGTGGCACCGCGCAGCCGGCGCACGACACCGCAGGCAAAAGCGCGGGCGTCCCGCGCTCGACCGGTGCGGCCGCCGGCGACACGCCGCGCGGCTTCTCGTGGCTCGCCGACCTCGCTCGGCGTCTCGCGCCGCTGCTTGCCCCTCATCGCGGCACCTTCGTGCTGATCGGTCTGCTGATCGCGCTCGAGCTCGGGTTGCAGATGGGCCAGCGCAAGGCCTTCGGCATCCTGATCGACGAGGCGATCCTCAAGACCGACGTGCCCTTGCTCGTGATGATCCTGGCGGGCCTCGCGGCCGCGGCGATCGTCTCGGGCGCCGCGGGCTTCGCTCATGAATTCCTTCACGCGAGGCTGTGTGCCCGGATTCCCGCGCGGGTTCGCGCCGACCTCTACGACCATGTGCAGCAATTGCCGCTGTCGCGGGTCCGCACCTCGGTGCACGGCGATCTGGTCACTCGGGTGACCGCCGACGCCGGCAGCGTGGAGCCCGCGCTCTGGTCGCTCGGCTACGTCGCCACCGCCCTGTGCGGCCTGGTGATCTCCTCGGCGATGCTGCTGTGGACCGACTGGCGCCTCGCGCTGCTCGGCCTGGCGATGATGCCGCTCGCGCTGATCGGACCTCGCTTCCTGACGCCGCGCGCGGCGGCAGAAAGCTATGCCGCGAAGACGGCCACCGGCCGGCTTGCCACCTACCTGCAGGAAAACCTGGCCAACCAGATGGTGCTGAGGGTGTTCGGCATGGCCGACGCCGCGCGAAGGCGCTTCGACGAGCACAACGCGCGAATCACCGAAGCGTCGGCCCGCTACAACGTCTACTCGTACTTCAGCTACCGCGCTCCGTGGATCGCGATCGAGCTGGTGGAACTCGCGACGCTGGCCGCCGGCAGCGCGCTGGTGATCCGCGGCGAGATGAGCGCGGGCGGGCTGGTGGCCTTCTACCTGCTGTTTTCCGGCTTCGCATCGCACACCTACAGCCTGACCACGTCGATTCCCGGGCTGATCGGTGCCTCGGCAGGGTTGCGGCGCATTGCCGAGCTGACCGAGCAGCCGATCGAACCCGTCGATTCGCCAGGCGCATCGCGAGTCCTGCCTCCCGATGCCGGTGCGGGGCTGGTTTTCGAGGCGGTGAGCTTTCGCCACGAGGGCGAGACTCGCGACGCGCTGAGCGCCGCGAGCCTGGCGATACCCAGTGGCGCGGTTACGGCCTTCGTCGGCGGCAGCGGCTCGGGCAAGAGCACGGCGCTGGCGCTGGCGCTCGGGCTGCAGCGCCCGCGCGAGGGCCGAATCCTGCTGGGCGGCCACGACCTCGCCACGCTGTCGCGACACGACTACTGGCGGCAGACTTCGGTGGTTTTTCAGGACAGCCTGCTCTTTCACGCGACGATCGCCGAGAACCTGCGCGCCGGCTGCCCCGACGCGACCGACGACGCGCTGCGCGCGGCCACGCGGGCGGCCGGCATCGATGCCTGGATCGACAGCCTGCCCGCGGGCTACGACACGATGGTCGCGGGCGACACCTGTTCCGGAGGGCAGCGCCAGCGGCTGGCCATCGCGCGCGCGCTGCTGCGCGGCCCGCGGCTGCTCGCGCTCGACGAGCCAGTGAGCGCCCTCGACCCGCCGACCGCCGAGGCGGTGATGACGACCCTGCGCCAGCTCGCCGGCGGACGCACCGTGCTGCTGGTCACGCACCGGATGAGCGATGCGGCGCGCGCCGACCATGTCGTGGTGTTCGACGCCGGGCGGGTGGTGGAACAGGGTCCACCCGCGCGCCTGATGGGCACCGGCGGCGCGTGGGCCGCGCTGCATCGACGCGAATCGGGTCAGGCCTGAACGACATCGGGCACGACGCCGTCGCGACCGGCTGCAGCTGCGGTACCTGCAACCCGGACCCGCACGCCGAGGTCTTTCGGCGATACTGCCGCCATACATCTTCAAGGGAGATCCCATGCGTCGTCGTCAGGCTCTGGCCATGCTGTCCGTGGCCGTCGTCGGCAGTTCCTTCGGTCCTGCGCGAGCGCAGGAGAACGCGCTGCGACTGGTCGTTCCCTACCCGCCCGGTGGCGCATCCGATTCCTCGGCGCGGATCGTCGCCGCCGAGCTCGGTCCCCGCCTGAAGCGGCCGGTGGTGGTCGAGAACCGGGTCGGCGCCGGCGGGCGGATCGCGATGCAGCAGATGCGCGCCCTGCCCCCCGATGCCGACGCGCTGGTGTTCGTGAACCCGGCGCTGATCACGCTGGTGCCGAACCTCGTCAGCCAGCCGGGCTACGACGCCGAGGCCGACTTCCAGCCGGTCTCGCAGATCAGCCAGTACCAGTTCGCACTCGCAGTGCCCGCGAACCATCCGGCCACCACCGTGGCCGGCCTGCTCGACTGGATCCGCGCGAATCCCGACAAGGGCAACTTCGGCGTCCCCGCCAACGGCAGCATCCCGCACTTCTTCGCGCTGATGATCGGCGAGGCGGCACGGGTCAGGGCCACCGTCGTTGGCTACAAGGGCTCGGCACCTCTGGCCACCGACCTGATCGGTGGCCATCTGGCGATCGGCGTCGACACCCTCGACAGCCTGATCGTCCATCACCAGGGCGGCAGGCTGCGCATCCTCGCCACCTCGGCCGAGCGCCGCGCGATCGACGGCGTACCCACGCTGCGCGAAGCCGGCCTGGCCCTGAGCGCCACCGGCTGGAATGCGGCCTACGCCAAATCCACGATGCCGGCCGAGCGCGTCGCCCTGTACGCCCGCGAGATCGCCGCGATCATGCAGCTGCCCGAGGTCCGCGAGAAATTCCTGCAGATGAAGTCGGAGCCGGTCTCGGCCGACGCAACCCGGACTCGGGCCACGGTGGAAGCCTTCAAGGCGCAGTGGGTACCGGTGATCCGGGCCTCGGGCGTCCGGCTGGACTGAACGCCGATGAGCCGGATATCCCTGAGCTTCGACAATGGCCCGGATCCGGAGGTGACGCCGCAGGTGCTCGAGGTGCTCGCCCGGCACGACATCCGCGCGAGCTTCTTTCCGCTCGGCGACAAGCTTCGCGACCGGCGCCATCTCGCCGAGCGCGCGCATGCCGAAGGCCACTGGATCGGAAACCACACCTTCAACCACATCGTGCCGCTGGGACTCACCGTCGAGGCGGGCGTGGCCGCGCGGGAGATCGCGCGCTCGCAGGCCCTGATCGCCGACCTCGCCCACGAGCGGCGCTTCTTCAGGCCCTTCGGCGGTGGCGGCATGCTCGACCAGCGGCTGCTCAACCACGAGGCGCTCGCCCATCTGCAGGACAACCGCCACACCTGCGTCCTCTGGAACGCGGTTCCCGGCGACTGGGCCCACCCGACCGGCTGGGTCGACCGCGCGCTCGCGCAGTGCGCGGCGCTCGAGCATGCGCTGCTGGTGGTGCACGACCTGCCCACCGGCGCGATGGATCGGCTGGAGACCTTCGTGCAGCGCGCGAAGGACGCCGGGATGACCTTCGTGCAGGACTTCCCGCGCGAGTGCGTGCCGATCGAATGCGGGCGCATCGTCGGCGAGGTGGCGCCCTACGTGAGCACGGAAAGGCACTAGCCGGCGACCGGGCGCCGGGCAACGTTCACCCGGCGACGGAGCGCGCGTGCGAACGCGCAAGGGCCACCTCGAGCGGCTGACCCGGCGAGTAGTCGCCGAGCCCGTCCGGGCGCTGCACCCCGGGCAGCAGGCGCGGGCAAGGCTCTGGCTCGCCGATCAGCGTGCGGATCGGGAGACGCTCGGCATAGATGGGCAGCGCATAGTCCTCGTCATCGTCGGCCACGCCCTTGGCGCGGATCTTCGCCGACGCGTCGTCGATCTCCATCCACACGACCGACGTCGCCTTGATCTCCTGCGCCGTCGAGGGTCGCAAGCCCGCGGTGCGCTGCGGGAACAGCCGGTCGACCATCATCACGAGCGCGCGTTCCTTC
>JBIIHU010000237.1:0-5633 GCA_044235405.1 Burkholderiaceae bacterium | reverse complement strand
AAGCCGGGCCAGCAGACGCTCAGGGGACTCGATGAAGTGGCGATACTCGCGCAGCAGCAGCGCGCATCGCACCGACATGCTCGCGCTCACGATCGAACCGCGGCTGCTGGCGCGAATCGCGGCGATCAGGGCCTCGGGCACCTGGCACTGACCGACCTTGCGGCTTTCGGATTCGACGAAGCTTGGCTGAGCGGGGTCGCTGCGTCGCAACGCATCCCAGACGGCGGTCTCGAAGCGCTTCTGCGAAGGCTGGGCCCGGTCCGGAAGCTGGCCAAGCACCGAACCGCGGTGAGCGGCGAGTGCTTCGAGGTCGAGAACCTGGGCGCCGCGATCCGCGATCCGGGCGAGCAGCAGGCTCTTGCCGCAGCCTGTCGGGCCGGCAACGACGTGGAAGCGGAATTTCGCGGGCCAGGTGGCGAGATCGGCGACCACCTGACGCCGAAAGGCGCGATAGCCGCCCTCGAGGACATCGACTTCCCATCCGACTCGCGCCATCACGGTGGCGAGGGCTCCGGAGCGGTTGCCGCCGCGCCAGCAGTACACCAGACATCGCGCGTCGCGGGGCAGGGCGGCGAGCGGCCCGTCGAGATGCGCAGCGATGTTGCGTGCGACCAGTGCGGCGCCCTCGCGCTTGGCCTCGAAAACGCCCGCATGCTTGTACTGCGTACCGATGCGTGCGCGCTGGACGTCGTCCAGCACTGGAAGATTGCGCGCGCCGGGCAGATGGTCGAGTGCGAACTCGCCCGGGCTGCGCGCATCGATGATCAGCGTGTAGCGATCGAGCTCGGCGGTGGCCACCGCGACGGGAACCGGCCGGGCTTCTCTGGGCATCAGGTAGGTGCCGGGCATCGGCGTCTGCAAAGGAGCCGGATTGTAGTACGCGGGCCTGCAGGGGCCGAGTCGGGCGTCGGCGACTGCAAGACCATGCGCGACGGCCCTGTTGTCTCTGCAACACGACGATCGACGTACAATCGATGCATGAAAGTGTTCGATCTCGTCTGCGGCAGCGGGCATCACTTCGAGGGCTGGTTCGACTCCAGCGAGGCTTTCGAGTCGCAGCAGGCTCGCGGCCTCGTCGAATGTCCGATGTGCGCCGACGCATCGATCACGCGGCGCCCATCCGCGCCGCGGCTGAACCTGTCGGCCGCGAGTGCGCATCCGCCGGTGCCGCCGGCTGCGCAGACCGCGGCCACGCTGCAGCGTGCCTGGCTCGAACTCGCCCGGCATATCCGTGAGAACACCGAGGATGTCGGCGATCGCTTCGCCGACGAGGCTCGCCGGATCCACTATCGCGAGGCGCCGCCCCGCGGCATTCGCGGCGTGGCGAGCCGCGACGAGAGCCTGGCGCTGGCCGAGGAAGGGATCGAGGTCATGGCTTTCCCGATGCCGGTGGCTGCCAAGGATCCGCTGCAGTAGTTTTCGGCGGCCGGCCGGGTGCTTTCCGGTCCGACCGCGCGTTGCGCGGGCTCGTGACGCTCGATAGAGTCAGGCTTTCCCCCAACATCGAGGCCGGCCGGACACGGTGCGCGCCCAAGGAGACGAGCATGCAGCGCAGACATATTCTCGCGGCAGGCGGTGCGCTTGCCGCCGGTGCCGCCGGATTGCCCGGGACGGCCTTTGCCCAGCCGGCGAAGTGGCCCAGCCGGGAAATCACGCTCATCAACCCGAACGCCCCGGGAGCCGCCACCGACCTCACCGCGCGAATCATCGCGCAGGCCCTCGAGAAGCGCCTGCAGAACCCGGTGATCGTCAAGAACGTCGTCGGTGGCGCTGGCGCGCTCGGACCCAGCACGCTGGCGAGCTCGGCACCCGACGGCCATACGCTCGGGCTCATCGCGATCTCCAGCCACATCACGGTGCCCGCCCTGATGGACGTGAAATACAACCCCTGGGAGGCATTCGCACCGCTCGGCCAGGTGGCGATGCTGCGCTACGGCGTCGGTGTCGGCGCCAACTCGCCGATCAAGACGATCGAGGAACTGGTGGCGCTCAGCAAACAGCGGATGGTCACCTACGGCTCGAACAACGTCACCAACGTGGTCGCGATGTTCCAGCTCGCCAAGCTGACCGGCGGCAAGTTCCGCTGGGTGGTTTTCAGCGGTGGCGTCGAGGCCGTGGCGCAGGCGGTCGGCGGGCACGTCGATGCCTGCATCCAGTCGATCACCGAGATGAAGCCGCAGATCGAGGCCGGCAAGCTGCGCCTTCTGGCCTCGGCGGGCATGGAACGCTGGCCCGACTATCCGAATGTCAAGACGCTGCGCGAGCATGGCTTCGAGGCGGTCACCAACGGGCCCTTCGGGTATGCGTTTCCTGCCGGCGTCGATCCCGCCATCCAGCAGAAGATGGAAGCCACGCTGGCCGACGTCATGGCCGACAAGTCGGTGCAGGCGCAGATCGCCAACATCGGCGTGGTGCCGATCTACCGCAACGGCGCCGACTACAAGGCCTTCTTGAAGAAGATCGAGACCGACCTGCTGCCCATCCTGGCCGAGACCGGGATGGTCAAGAAGCGCGGATGAGTCTGCCCGGCACCGCAGGGCCGCGGCTCGCGGCACTCGGCCTGCTTGGCGTGGCGGGTGTCGGTCTCTGGCAGGCCGCGGGCCTCGAGCGCTGGAGTTTCGAAGGCCCGGGTCCGGGGCTCTTCCCGTTGCTCGCGGGCGGCGTCTGCGCGGCGCTCGCCCTGATCGTCGCGCTCTTTCCGGGACGCGCGGCGGCCACCGAAGACGGCGACGGCGAGCCCCCCGATCCCGGCCAGCGGCGCAGCAGCGATCGGCGCTTCGTGCTCTATGTGGTGGGGCTGGCGCTGCTTGCCGTCGGGCCTGGCTTGCTCGGGATCAGCCTCAGCGCGGTCGCGATCTCGGTGCTGCTTGTGCGCTTCGCCGAGGGGCGCTCCTGGCGTGCCGCGCTGATCTACGGCGTTTGCGCAGCGCTGATCGCCCTGGTCGGTTTCGGATGGCTGCTGCGCGTCGATCTGCCCACCGGCCCGATCGAGCGCGCGTTCTTCTCGCTCGTTCGCTGACGCGATCACCGGAGCGGCCTGCCCATGGATGCACTGCTTGGCGGTTTCGCACTGGTCCTGACGCCGGCCAACCTGCTTTACTGTTTCATCGGCGCGTTCCTCGGCACCGTCGTCGGGATCCTGCCTGGCCTCGGCCCGCTCACGACGATCGCGATCCTGCTGCCGATCACGTTCAAGATGGACGTGACCTCCGCGATCATCATGCTGTCGGGCATCTATTACGGGGTCGCCTACGGCGGCACCGTGACCTCGGTGCTGATGCGAATCCCGGGCGAAGCCTCGTCGGTGGTCACCTGCCTCGACGGCTACGAGATGGCGCGCAACGGGCGCGCAGGGGCGGCGCTGTTCATCGCGGGCGTCGGGTCCTTCGTTGCCGGGACGCTCGGGGTGATCGCGATCACCCTGCTGTCGCCGCCGCTGTCGCGACTCGTGCTCGCCTTCGGGCCTGCGGAGTACGCGATGCTGATGCTCGCCGGGCTGGCGATGGTGACCTACATGTCGAGCGGATCGCTGCCGCGCGCACTGCTGATGGCGGCTCTCGGTCTGCTGCTCGGCACGGTGGGCAGCGACCCGATGAACATGACCCCGCGTCTTACCTTCGGCATCCTGGCGCTCGGCGATGGCATCAACCTCGTGCCGCTGGCGATCGGCCTGTTCGGGCTGTCGGAGGTGCTGTTCATGGCGCGAGCCCGCGACGATGCGATGAAGGCGATCGCGCCGCCGAAAGGCATGCGCGACTTCCTTCCCACGTCCGAGGAGGCCCGGCGCTCCGTCGGCCCGATCGGTCGCGGGACCGTGCTCGGTTTCCTGGTAGGTCTGCTGCCTGGCGGCGGCGCGGTCATCGCCTCCTTCCTGTCCTACGGCATCGAGCGGCGCCTGTCCCGGCATCCGGAGAAGTTCGGCAAGGGCGCGGTCGAAGGCCTCGCGGGGCCCGAGGCGGCCAACAACGCCGGAACCACCGGCGCGTTCGTGCCGCTGCTGTGCATGGGAATCCCTGCCAACGCGATCACGGCGCTGCTGATCGGCGCCTTCATCATCCACGGCGTGACGCCCGGTCCGACGATCCTGGAGCGCCAGCCCGAGGTGTTCTGGGGCGTGGTCGCGAGCATGTATGTGGGCAACGTGATGCTGCTGGTGCTGAACCTTCCGCTGATCGGCCTGTTCGTGCGGATTCTCGACATTCCGCGGGCCTATCTCGCGCCGATGATCCTGATCGTGTGCCTGATCGGTGTCTATTCCAACAGCGGCAATCCTGCGGATCTTGTGGTCGCGGTGATCTTCGGTTTCGTGGGCTACCTGCTGCGGCGGCAGGGTTTCGATCTCGGCATCGTCATCCTCGCCTACGTGCTTGGCCCGATCTTCGAGCGCTCCGTGCGTCAGTCACTGGCGATTTCGGACGGCGATCCGATGATCTTCCTGCACAGCCCGCTGTCGACGGGTTTCGCGGTGGTCGCGGTACTCGTGCTGGCGGCCGGGCTATGGCCACGGCGCCGCGTGCCCTCAGCGCCGGTTCACCAGCCACAAGCCGGTCGCGATGCCGGCCAGTCCGCCGAGCAGCGCGACCGATAACGGCTCGCCAAGCAGCATCACCCCCGCAACCAGGCCGAGCACCGGGGTCAGGAAGGTGAAGGCGGCCACCCGGGTAGCCGGGTAGTGACGCAGCAGCCAGAACCAGCTCAGGTAGCTTGCAAAGGCGATGATCACCGCCTGGAAGAGCAGCGAGGCGCCCGCCAGCGGCTCGTCGAGCCGAGGCAGGGGTTCGCCGCTCACGAGCGAGGCGATCGCCATTAGCGGCGCCGAACACGCCAGCTGAAAGAACAGCGTGCGCTCGGGCGCCGCGCCACCCAACGCGGTTGCTCTTATCCAGAGCGTGGTCAGGCCCCAGAAGATCGCGGCCACCGCGCACAGCAGATCGCCCGTCCACTGCCCATCCTGGTCGCCGAGGCCGTCGCCGACGGCCAGCGAAAGTCCGCCGAAGGCGAGCACGAGACCGGCGATCTGCGCCCGCCCGAGCCGCTCGCCCGGGGCGATCAGCGGCATGCCCAGCGCGACCACGAAGGGGGCGAGGTACAGGAAGAGCACCGCGCGCGACGCGCTGGTCTGGGCCACACCGGCATAGAGGAAACAGAATTCGATGCCGAACAGCAGCCCGGCAACGATGCCCGCGCTGTTGGCGCCGTCCCGAGGCAGCAGTGCGATGCCTCGGTGGCGCGCCCACAGGGCGACCAGTAGCGCGGCGATGGCCGAGCGCAGCGCGCCTTGTGCCAGCGGGGCGACGGTCGGGATCGTCAGCTTGACGATGACCTGGTTCAGCCCCCAGAGCGCGCAGCAGGCGACGATCAGCGAGACGGCGATGCCGTCGAGCCGATCGCGCCGGGTCTGCGCATCGGGCACGTGCTCAGGAGCCGCGGGTGATCGGCATCTCGACGAGGTCGGCCGCGCCGGGGATCGGCAGGTGCTTGGCGAGTTCGAGCTTGGCGATCGCGTTTCGATGCACCTCGTCGGGTCCGTCGGCCAGGCGCAGCGTGCGCTGGTGCGCGTAGAAGCTCGCCAGCGGGAAGTCGCCCGACACGCCACCGCCGCCGTGCGCCTGGATCGCCCAGTCGACCACCTT
>JBIIHU010000236.1:0-5685 GCA_044235405.1 Burkholderiaceae bacterium | reverse complement strand
TTCACGCCGCCCTCGACGATCGCGCGGATGTAGCCCGGGTAGTCGGGTGAGGAGACCGTGGGGAGGAAAGTGAGGTTCACGCCGAAGGGCTTGTCGGTCATCTCGCGGCAGCGGCGGATCTCCGCGGCCAGCGCCTCGGGCGTCTTCTGGGTGAGGCCGGTGATCACGCCCAGGCCGCCTGCGTTGCTGACGGCCGCGGCGAGCTCGGCGAAGCCGACGTAGTGCATGCCGCCCTGGATGATGGGGTGCTCAATGCCGAGGAGTTCGGTGATGCGGGTCTTCATGAGGGGTCTCGCGGAATGGGGGGTTCAGTCGACCTTCGCGCCGGAAGCCTTGACGACCGGACCCCAACGGCGCAGCTCCTCCTGGATCATCGCGGCCATCTGCTCCGGCGTGCCGCCGACGATGTCGTAGCCGAGCTCGTTCATCCGCTTGACGAAGTCGGGCGCACGCACCGCCTTCTGGCCCTCGGCGTTCAGGCGATCGATGATCTCGCGCGGCGTGCCGGCGGGCGCCGAGATGCCGAACCACGCGGTGGACTGGTAGTTCGGGAAGCCCGCCTCGATCATCGTGGGCAGGTCGGGCAGGGTCGCCGAGCGCTTCGGGCCGGTGGTGGCCAGTGCCTTGAGCTTGCCCGCGCGAATCTGCGAGATCGCCGACGGGATGTTGTCGAACATCAGCTGCACCTGACCGCCGATGAGGTCGGTGAGCGCCGGGCCGCTGCCCTTGTAGGGCACGTGCGGAATGTCGAGATTGAGCATCTGCCGGAACATCTCGCCCGACAGGTGGATGGTGGAGCCGCTGCCGCTCGAGGCGTAGCTGAACTTGCCGGGGTTGGCCCGGATCTGCGCGACCAGCTCGGCGACGGTGTTGGCCTTCACGCCGGTGTTGACGACCAGCACGTTGGCGAACGAGCCCATCACGATGATCGGCGACAGGTCCTTGTTCGGGTCGTAGGTCAGCTTCGAGTACAGGAAGGGCGTGATGCCGTGCAGGCTGCTGGGCGAGACCACCAGCGTGTAGCCGTCGGGCGCCGAACGCGCGACGAACTCGGAACCGACATTGCCGCCGGCACCTGGGCGGTTGTCGACGTTGACCGGCTGACCGAGCTGCTTCGTGAGTTCCGCCGCCATCGCGCGGCCGATGATGTCGGTGGCGCCGCCGGGCGCGTAGGGAACGACCAGCCGGATCGGCTTGTTCGGCCAGGCCTGCGCCTGGGCAGCCTGCGGCGCGAGGGCCGAGACGACGAGGGCGCCGGTCAGCGCGACAAGGGCGGAAAGCTTCATCGGGGTGTCTCCTGTTGCGGTGGTTCGGGCGACCGTCCGGCCGCTGGCGAAGCCGGCATCATAGAGCAGCCCCGCGTACGGTCCGGGGAAGCCGCATTGACGCACGGGGTGGGCCGCGGCTAAGGTGACTCGCACCATGAAAGTCATCGTCCACACCCGCTTCGCCCGCGAGCAGCTGCTCGAGGCTCTCGGCTCGGAACCGCGGCTGGAGGTCGCTGCCATCGATGCGCCGGAGCAGCTCGGCGAGGCCCTTCGCGACGCGCACGCGCTGGTCATGCCCGGTCAGGCCTATGGCGCGGTGCTCGCACGGCAGCTGCGCGAACACGTACCGCAGCTGCGCTTGCTCCAGCTGCTGACCGCCGGCTACGACCTGCTGCAGGTGCACGGCGTCCCCGCCGGTCTGCGGGTCGCCACGGCGGGCGACAGCTGGTCCCCCGCCGTGGCCGAGCATGCCGTTGCACTGATGCTCGCGATGGTCAAGCGACTGCCGGCGGCCTTCGAGGCGCAGGCGCGACGCAGCTGGGCGCAGCTGACCATCAGCCCGACCATGGGCACGCTGGCCGGCCGCACGCTGGTCATCGTGGGCTGCGGCAGCATCGGGCGCGAAGCCGCGTGCCGCGCCGGCGGCCTCGGCATGCATGTGATCGGCGTGGCGCGCAGCGTGCGCCCGATCCCGCATGTCGACGAGGTGCTCGAGGCCGCGCGGCTCGACGATGCACTGGCCCGCGCCGATGTCGTGCTGGTGGCGGTGCCCTCCAGCGCAGCCACCCGCGGCCTGTTCGATACCGCGCGTCTGGCAGCCTGCCGGCCTGGCGCGCTGCTGGTCAATGTCGCGCGGGGCAACATCGTGGAGCGCGACGCGCTGATCGCGGCCCTGCGCAGCGGCCGGCTCGCGGGCGCCGCGCTCGATGTCACCGACCCCGAACCGCTGCCGCCCGAGGATCCGTTGTGGCAGGCGCCCAACCTGATCCTGACGCCGCATGTCTCGGGCTCGAGCGGCCCCGAGGGACTGCGGCGCCTCGCGGCCCACGTGCTGAGCAATCTGCGCCGCGAAGCCGACGGCCTCGCGCCGACGCATCTCGTCGAGATCTGACTGTGCAGACTCAATCGGCGGCACCCCGGGCGTGAGAGCCTGCCGGACGCCGAGGTTGCCCGGTAGCCCACGATGCACCCGAGAACGCAGGCCGACACCGACGGCGAGCCGATCGCCCGAACGCAACCGCAAGCGGGCGCTGCCCATGATGCCGACGCGGCGCGCGCTCCGGAGGATCGCCGCCGCCCGCTCGACGCGCCCTCGGTCGAGGCGATCCTCGACTGCGCGCCCGATGCCATCGTGGTGCTCGACGAAGACCTGCGCATCCGCAAGGCCAACCGGGCTGCCGTCCGGCTGTACGGTCGGGGCATCGAGGGCCTGATCGGTACGGCATTGTCCGACTGGCTGCCGGCGCACGATCGTGCACCGCTGATCGCCGGGGTCGCTCGCCTGCGCCAGAGCACCGACGGCAACAGCGAGCCGCCCCCTGCGCTGCGCCGGGATATACGCCTTCAGGCAGCCAACGGCCGCGAGCTGCGTGTCGAAGGCACGCTGTCGGCACTGCGCATCGGGGGCGAGCTGCTGCTCGTCGCGATCCTGCGCGACCTCAGCGAGTCGCTGCAGGCCCGTCAGGCTTTCGCCGACAGCGAGGCCCGCCTGGAGGCGGCCCTCGCCGCGATGGCCGACGGGATCGCGATCGCCGACGCGTCGGGCCACATCGTCGCCTTCAATGCGGCCTACGCGAGCTTCCACCGCTTCGCCGACAAACACGCCTGCCCGCCCGATGTCGCGGGCCTGATGGAGCTGATCGAGGCCTTCGAGACGAATGGCACCATCGTGCCACCCGAGCGCTGGCTCATTCCGCGCGCGCTGCGCGGCGAGTCGGGTGCGCAGCGGGAGTTCCGCCTTCGCCGCCGCGACACCGGCGAAACCTGGTATGCCAGCTACAACTACGCGCCGGTGCGCGCGGCCGACGCGACGATCGTCGGCGCCGTGGTGTCGGCGCGCGACGTCACCGAGCTGCGGCTCGCGCGCGAGCAGCTCGAGAACTACTCGCGCGACCTGCACGCACTCGTCGCGCAGATGCACGCGGTCGAGGAGACCGAGCGACAGCGCATCGCCCGGGAGCTGCACGACGAGCTCCAGCAGAAGCTGGCGGCGATCTCGCTCGACCTCGGCAGCCTCGCCGAGCAGCTCGACCACGAACGCCCTGCCACGACCCTGCTGCTGCACGACCTCGAGACGCTGGTGCAGCGCGCGATCGAATCGACGCGGCGCATCGTGCGCGACCTGCGCCCGCAGCTGCTCGACGAGCTGGGGCTGAGCGCGGCGCTGGAGTCGATGGCCGCGAACTTCGAGGCACGCAGTTCGATCCGCACCGAGGTCGAGATCCTCGGCGCGGAAATCGCCGACGCGATGCTCGGCCCGCTGCCCGCCACCGCGCTCTACCGGGTGGCGCAGGAAGCGCTGAACAACGTGCTGAAGCACGCGCGCGCGGGTTTCGTGCACCTGATGCTCGATGCCACCGCCCCCCATCAGGTGGAGCTGAGCATCACCGACGACGGCGTGGGCATCGACCCGGAAAGCCGATCGGCGCAGGCCGCCTACGGACTTCAGGGCATGAGCGAGCGGGTGCGCGCGCTGGGTGGTCGGCTGGTGGTGGCGCCGCAGCCCGAGGGCGGCACGATGGTGCAGGCGATCGTGCCGAAGAAGGCGAGCCCGGATCGCGGCCGCTGAGCACGAAAGCGCTTCTGGCTGGACGCAACGCGAGCTTGGTGCCGGAGGCGGGACTCGAACCCGCACGCCCTCTCGGGCACCGGATTTTGAGTCCGGCGCGTCTACCTGTTCCACCACTCCGGCGGCACGCTGCCGCGGATTATCCGGTTTCCGGGTTCCGGCATCAAACCGGACGGCTGCGGCCGGTGCGCACTAAGCTCCCGCCATCCCAACCCACCACGGAACTCCCATGACGACCGACACGCAGGACTTTCAGGGCAAGGTCGCGCTGGTCACCGGCGCAGCCTCGGGCATCGGGCTGGCCTGCGCCCAGACGCTGGCGCGCCGCGGCGCGGCGGTGATGCTCGCCGATCGCAGCGGCGAGGCCGGCGAGCAGGCGGCGCAGGCGATCGTGCAGGCCGGCGGCCAGGCCGCCTTCGTCACGGTCGAGGTCACCGATCCCGACTCGGTGCAGGCCATGGTCGATGCCACGGTCAAGCGCTTCGGCGCCCTGCACGCCGCGGTCAACAACGCCGGCGTGGGCCGGCGCACCGCGCAGGACGACCGCTACGGGCTCGAGGACTGGCACCGCATCATCGGCATCAACCTGACCGGGGTGTTCCTGTGCCTGCGGGCCCAGCTGCCGGCGATGACCGCCAGCGGCGGCGGGTCCATCGTCAACCTCGCTTCCATCCTGGGCTCGGTGGGCTTTCCCGGCGCAGCCGCCTACACCGCCTCCAAGCACGGGGTGGTCGGGCTCACGCGCGCGGCCGCCCTCGACAACGCCCCCCACGGCATCCGCGTGAACGCGGTCGGCCCCGGCTTCATCGAGACGCCAATGATCGCGCACGTCACCGCAGAGCAGTCGATGCGTGACTTCCTGGTGTCGCAGCATCCGATCGGCCGCCTGGGCAAGCCGCAGGAGATCGCCAACCTGATCGCCTTCCTGTGCTCCGACCAGGCCTCGTTCATCACGGGCTCGTACTACACGGTCGACGGCGGCTACACCGCCCGCTGAGCGATCAGCCGCGCGTGATCAGCCCTGCGGAATCAGCGCCGCGTGGTCAGCCGCGCGGAATCAGCCACAGCTGGCGCGAGCGCGCCAGCACGCGGCCCCGCGCATCGCACAGCGCCGTGCCGGCATGCAGCTTGCGGCCCTCGGCGTTCATGGGCCAGCCGATCACGAGCAGCGGCTCGCCCACCGGCACCGGCGCGTCGATCGACACCGTCATGCGGCCGGTGACGAGCGGCGGCGCGTCCTCCAGCCGGTAATTCCAGGCGATGCCCGCCGGGCAGTCGAGCGCCGCCCACACCACCGGGGCATCGACCGCCCCGCTCGCATCGGCCAGGCCGGGGTGCGGCGTCCAGTCGCTGGCAACCGTCCCCTGGTCGCCGACCGGCGAGGGCACGATGCGAAGCCCGTCGTGGGGCTCGCGCCCGACGCCGCAGCCGAAGCAGCTCAGGTAGGGATTGCCGATGCCGCGCGTCGCCCTCAGACGGCCCAGCGCGCCCGCCGCGGCCGCCTCGTCCAGACTCGGCACGGGTGGCAGGTCGAGCTCGAACGCGACCGGTCGGGCCTGCGCGTAGAGCACATCGCCGCGCATCAGGGCCAGCCCCTCGGGCGCGGACCGCAGCTCCAGCGGCTCGTCC
>JBIIHU010000235.1:0-5715 GCA_044235405.1 Burkholderiaceae bacterium | reverse complement strand
CCGGCGGGCAGATCGCCCGGCCACGGGTGCAGCTCGAGGCAGGGCAGGGGAGCCTGGCCGTTCAGGCAAATGGGCTCGAGCCCGGCGAGCGCTTCAAGGTCAAGGCCGGGTTCCGGCATTTCAGCGGATTGGCCGAGCATTGGCTCGCGGTGGTGGCATGACCCGGTACACCATCACGCTTCAAGACCGAGCCGGGGCGCTCCATGAGGCCGTCTATGATCCTCACGCCTCGACATTGCGCTGGTCCGGCGGTGCCGAGATCGATCTGGCGCGCGTGGGAATGACGCCCGCGAGCCGGTCGCGCAGTTGGTCGCCCGCGGTTGCGATCAACGGTTCGCAAGCACCGGGACGCAAGTCGAGGGCGATCCGGCGGCTCAAGATCCAGCTCGGCCTCAAATGCAACTACGGCTGCAGCTACTGCCTGCAGCGCTTCCAGCCCGAGGCGGGGGAGGGCGCACCCGAGCAGGTCGAGGCATTCATGCGCGCGCTGCCGCTGTGGTTCGACGGGGGCGAGGACGGCAAGGGCGCCGGTGTGCGGATCGAGTTCTGGGGGGGCGAGCCCTTCGCCTATTGGAAGACGCTCAAGCCCCTGGGCGACGCGATCAAGGCGGCCTATCCCCATGCCAGCTTCGCCATCGTCACCAATGGCTCGCTCATCACGCCTGCGATCATCGACTGGCTCGATAGGCTCGGCGCGACCGTCGCGATCTCGCATGATGGGCCAGGGCAGGGCGCTCGTGGGCCCGATCCGCTCGACAACCGCCTCCAGCGCCGCCATCTGCTGGCGCTCTATGACCGGTTGCTGCCGCAGGGGCGGATCAGCTTCAACGTTGTCCTGACCGACACGAACCATGACCTCGGCGCGATCGCCGGGTGGTTCGCGAGCAAGCTCAAGGGGCGCGCACTCTCGCTCAGCGTCGAGGGGGTGGTGATCCCCTACCACGAGGACGGTCATGCCTGTTCGCTCGGCGGCGAGGCGCGCCAGGCTGCCTTCATGCGCTCGATCCTCCAGGCCGTCGTCGCGGGCGAGGGGCTCGCCTTCCAGGCTGTGCGGCGCAAGCTCGATGACTTCTTTCAGTCCTTGGCCAGCGCGCGGCCATCCGATGCGCTGTCCCAGAAATGCGGCATGGATCGCGAGGACACGATCGCGGTGACGCTCGCCGGCAAGGTGATCACGTGCCAGAACGTCAGCGCCACGGGCGCGGCTCCCAATGGCGCGCCGCACGCGCTTGGCGACGTCCGCGCGCTTGAAGATGTGCGCCTTGCAAGCGCCCGGCATTGGTCCCATCGCGAGGAATGCCGCAACTGCCCGGTCCTGCAGCTCTGCAAGGGTGCTTGCATGTATCTCGAAGGCCGGGACCGCCAGCAGGCGTGCGACAACGAGTTCGGCTGGAATCTCGGTCTGTTCGCGGCGGCGCTCTTCCTGCTGACCGACATGGTGCCCGTCCAGATCGATGGGCCAATGCGCGTGCCGCCGCAGCGTCAGGCGGCGTGACCGGCAGCCGGCGTCCCCAACGCCCCGATTGACCCACGCTTCAGCGATCGCGCGGCCCCCGTCGGAGCGATGACGTTGCCCCCTTGTCTTCTGCATCGAAGGAGAATGCCCTTTGCGAAAAGACCTGCTCTGGCCGAGCGCGCCCGGCACCCAGACCGATATCCCCGGCGGCATCGCCGGCCATGTGCGTGGTGCCGCATTGCAGGACCAGGAGGGGCGGGTAGCGCCAATGGTCAGCATCCTCGGCGCGCCGACGAAGTTCCGCGACGCCTTCGAGACGTTCGACACCATCAATCGCTGGAACCCCGCGCAGATCGCCGCCGGCGACATCGTCCAGGTCGACGGGAATGTCGCAGGAGCGAGCTACCTCGTCATCTCCAAGGATCCGCTTTCCGAGGCGAGCGAGACCATCATCGAGACGCTCGACCGGTTCGTGATGCCCGTGCGCGTCGCTGCCGGGATCACGGCCTCCCAACGCATCAATGGCCAGGAATTCTCCTTCGAGCTCGTCTCGACCGATGATTGGCCCGGCGTCGTGCCGCTTGTGCCGGCAAGCTCGGTGGCGATCGCCTCCGTCGCCCAGTCCGGGACCACGGTCAGCGTCACGACGGCCGCACCCCATGGGCTCAAGATCGGCGAGAAATTCTCGGTCGCCGGGGTGGCCGACAGCCGGCTCAACTACCCGACCCTGACCGTCGCGACGACGCCCAGTGCCAACAGCCTGACCGCGAATGCCGGCGCGCAAGGCGCGATCCCCACGCTGACCGTGGGTCCGCTTGCGACAGGAAGTCTGATCAAGGCCGATCCGCTGGGCTACGCCCGCAACGGTGCCAGCATCGTTCTGGAAGGCGTCACCGCCACCAGCGAGAGCTTCTACGTGCGCTCGGAGGGCGGCGATGCGCTGCCCTCTGGCACGATCGCCGGCAACCACGCCACCGCCTTCACCGTCTCGACCGCGGCAACGCAGCTTGTGGCCGCGGCCGGCGCCTATGCCTTCGCCCCGGCCGCCGTGTTCGAGATCATGCCCCAACTCGAAAAGGTCACGTTCAGCGCCTCGCCGATCGACAGCGTCGCAGCACTCTCCGCCATCTTCAAGCGCACCCAGGTCGTTCCCAACCCCGCGCGCGACTACAAGCTGCGCTTCCGGGCCAAGAACCATCGCTCCTTTGCGCGCCCCGTAGGTCGGATCGTGAGTGCGACCAAGGCCGGGACGGCGACCGCGACGATCCTGTTTGACCAGCCGCACGGGTTGACCACGGCCGACCAGGTCGTCGTCTTCGGGATCCGGGACCAGACCAACTTCGCCAATCTTGCGACCCCGACCGCTGTGGCCTCTGTGCCTGATGCCAGCCGGATTACCGTCGCCACGGGGGCGGCGGTGACCGCCACCTCCTATGGCGGGATGGTCATGCGGGTGAATGGAGGGCTGTTCAGCCCGCCTCTGGCCCAGGTTGTCCAATCGGTTGCGCGCAGCGCCGGGGTCGTGACCGCGATCGGCAACGCTGCCTGGGCGGGACTTCAGAACGGGCAGTATCTCAACCTGCATGGCGTGCGCGACGTCGTCGCCGGTGGCGATCTCGGCGTCGATGGGGCCTATCGCGTGCGGGAGGTCACCAGCACCTCGCTCATCCTCGAGCCCGTCGGGACGACCCCGGTCGGGGCCGACTTCGCGAGCACCAATGCGGGCGGCGCCGTGCTGGTGCGTACCGACTTCAGGCTGCATTTCGTGCGCGTGATGGAGTTCACGCGGCTGATCACGGAATCGATCGGCGGCTTCGGGCGCAGCGACCAGATGGACTCCGCCCCGGTCATTGTGACGAACCCCGTCTCGGCGGTAACTGTCACCGGCGGCGTCGCGCAGGATGCCGTCGTCGGAAATCCCGTCGGTATCGGTGCGCGGGCCGCGAACGCAAACCAGGTCGCGATGTCGGCGACGGGCGATCTCGTCCACGTGATGGCGACGATGATCGGCGCGCTGGTTCAGAAGCCGTTCTCAATCCCAGAAGCGGACTGGGCTTATTCCGGGGCAGCGGTCACGACGACGGCCGACTTGGTCCTGGCGGCTGCGGCCGGTGTCGGCATCCGCCGCTACCTGACGGCACTCCAGGTGAAGAACACCAATGCCGTCGCGACCGAAATCGTGATCAAGGACGGCGCGACGGTGATCTGGCGCTCGCTGCTGCCAGCCAACATGACCAACGCCGACGCGATCGCCTTCCCGTCGCCGCTCAAGTCCACCGCGAATGCTGCCCTGGCTTTCGCCTGCATCACAGCCGGCGCCAGCGTCTACGTCGCCGCCCAGGGCTACACCGCGCCCTGACCCCGAGCCGCCCCGATCCAAGCGGGCTGCCAATCCCTAGGAGACAGAGCATGACACCAACGGCCAAGCCTGGCCGCGCGGTTCCGCGCGGCATCCGCAACCACAATCCCGGCAATCTGCGCCGCACCGCCGACCCCTGGCAGGGGCTCGCCGCTGTGCAGAACGATCCAGAGTTCTTCCAGTTCGCCGCCGCCAAATGGGGCATCCGTGCACTGGCTCGGACCCTGATCGCATACCAGGACCGGCATGACCTAAAGACCATCGCCCAGATGATCGCGCGCTGGGCGCCACCGGGCGAAAACGACACGGGCGCCTATGTGCGCGCTGTCGCGGCTGCGGTTGGCGTCGGTACGGAGGAGGGGATCGATGTCCACGACCACGCCGTCCTGCGGCCTCTGGTCCTCGCCATGATCCGCCACGAGAATGGCCACCAGCCATATACGGACGCGGAGATCGATGCGGGGCTCGTTCTGGCCGGTGTGGAGCCGCCGCAGAAACCGCTGACCGCCACGCGGACCATTCAGGGTGGGCAGGTGGCCGCCGGCGCGACGGTGCTGGGCATGGCGGTCGAGACGATCCGGGAGGTCGAGCCAGCGCTGCCAGTCCTGCAGAGCGCGCTGCAAATCGCGCCCTGGGCCGTTGGCGTACTCGCCCTCACCGGCATCGCCTACATGGTCTGGGCGCGGATCGACGATCGCCGCCGGGGGCTGCGGTGATCGCCATCATCGGTGCCGCCCTGGCCCCACACGCCCTGCGGATCGCCGGCTGGCTCGCGATGCTCGGCGCCGTGGCGGCCGTGCTGCTGGGCTCCCGCCAAGCTGGCCGCAACGCCGAACGTGTCGAGCGCATGCGCAAAACCATCGAGGTGCAACGTGAACAACTGGATGCAGCGTCTCGCCGTCCTCGCGATCGCGATCAGCTCCGTCGCCGGCTGCGCGACGGGTCGTTCTGACCCTGGCGGCTGCCCGCCGGTCCCGATCTACGGCCCCGAATTCCTGGGGCAGGTGGCGCGGGAGGTGGAGGCTCTGCCGCCGGGGGCTGCGATCGAGCAGATGCTCGCCGACTACCAGGTGATGCGCGATCAGGCGCGGGCCTGTGCGACGGGGTAGGGGCGGGTTCGGGAGACGGCGCTGTTGTGCGCCACGCGGCAACGCCGCGTTTTCGGTGCAGGCGGATCAGTCCGGCCGCAAGGATCCGGCCGATCTCCTCAATCCTCTCCTCCGCTGATAGCAGATCGGGATGCAGCGCGTTCGGGCCGGCGACGGGGTGGTCGTCCATGGGCACCTCCAGTGGGGGTGCGTAGACAGCTTCGTTCGGGCCCGAAGTCGAGGGGCGGCCCCGTCCGCCATGCTCCGATTCTTGGCGCTCGGTACCTCTCAAACCCGGCGTTCGCGACGGCGGGAAATCGCGGTTGATCAGGGGGCGGCAAGAAAGAGGGTGCCGGAACGATGCTCACGGCGATCATCGGCCCGGCGGCGCGTCGCCGCGTGCAGGGTGAAGCCGGCGATCTCGGCGCAGAGCGGCTTGCTCCCGCCCCCGCCTGGCGCGTAGATACCGCCGCCGATCCGGGCGATGCGCCGTCCGGCCTGCGGGCCGGTGGCGATGCGATACGGTGGTCGTGGACCGCATCGACGGTGTCGTCGTTGTCGAGGGTGACATCGGCCGGCGGCGTCGGATAGCTGGCGCAGATCGGGCGCATTCTCCCAGCGTGCGATCATCGGCTGCGAACAGAGGTCGCCGCCGCTGTCGGGCAGCCGCCCGCAGGCGATCTTGAAGCCCGGATCCGTCCGCAGGCGGTCGAGGTCGTTGGCGTCCTCGTAGCCGCAGGCGATGGCGAGAACCCGCGCGCGCAGGATGTCGGCGAGGCTGTGCCTGATCCGGGCCGGGTCGCGCGCGTCGC
>JBIIHU010000044.1:0-17845 GCA_044235405.1 Burkholderiaceae bacterium | reverse complement strand
TGGCAGCCTCCGACCCCACGGATCGTCTCACCCAGGTGGGGCTGGCCCAGGCGCTGAATTTCTCTGGCCGACACCGGCAGGCGCTTGCGACCTGGCATGCCGCTGGCGCGCCAGTGGGCGCCGAGGAATCCCGGGAGGTAGCCCGAGGCCTCGCCTGGGCCGGCTTCCCCGACATGGCGTATGCCACGCTGCAGGACGCCACGTTGCCGGATGCGGTTTTCCTGCGCGACTGGCGAGTTCGGCGCGAGGTCCGTCCGGCTGCCTGGGCCGCGCTCGAATGGTCGCGCGATCGCGATCGGCTCGACACGCGGGCGCTGACGCTCGGCACGCAACTGCGGCTCGCGTCGGCACGCACCGTCGAGTTCGCGTGGCGACGCTTCGATCTGTCCGAGCCGGCGGGCGCCGCGCGTGGCGACCGGCTCTCCGCCGGTTATGCCTGGCGCTTTGGTGATCCCTACGCTCGCGGCGGTGCGCTCTGGCCGAGCGTGACGGTGGCGGCCAACCAGTATCCGGGATGGGCGCCGATCACCGGTGCGGCCCGACTACGCTGGGTACCCCGCGATCTCCTGCGGATCGATGCGGAATGGGCGCGTGAAACCATCGAGACCGCTACCGCGCTGGCCAACCGGGTCACCGTCACGACCGCCAGCCTGGCGGCCGACTGGCGCCCGACGCCACGCTGGTCGGCGGGCGGCAGCACCGCGTTGCTGCGCTTCGACGATGGCAATCTGCGCGCCCGGATTACCGGGCGTGCCGACTACGCGCTGCGCTTTTCGCCGAAGGTGGTGCTCGGCCTCGAGGGGCAGGCTTTCCGCAGCAGCGATCCCACCGATGCAGCGCGGCCGGGTCGCGGCTACTGGAACCCGCGCAGCTACCAGGAGGCTCGCGCGTACGCGGGGGTCTTCCATGATTTCCAGCCCTGGGAGTTCCAGGGGAGGGTCGGTCTCGGTATTTCTCGAGAGGTCGACGGCTTCGGTGCCAGCGGGAGCGGGACCCCCAATGTCTGGGAACTCGCGCTCGCCCGCGATCTGGGCCCCGGATGGCGTGCCAGGCTCTATGCCGGCGGCTCGGGCAGCAGCTTTGGCACCGCGTCGGGCGGCACCGGGTACTGGCGGCGATTTGCCGGCGCGGCGATCACCGGCTGGTGGTAGGTGCTTCGGCTAGAATGGCGGGCTATCCCTCTGTTCTACCGTCGAAGGCCTCATGAAAGAAGCCCGTCATGCCCGCGGCCTGCGGGAACGCAAGTCGCACCTGTCGCCGGATGCCGAGCGCCTCGTCGCGGGAGCCCTGGGCCTGTCGAATTCCGGTAGCCGTGCCGAGGACCGCTTCTGGGAATCGGCCCTACAGTCCCGACTCGAGCGCCTTCTCGACGGCGGGCACGGGCAGCCCATCGATGACGCCCTTGACCGGCTCCACCAGGCCGACAGCGAGGCTTACGGTGCACTGATCGAGGCAGTCGAGGACCACAGCGAGTCGCTGCGGATCGAGATCGACGGCGTCGTCTGGAACTGCCTGCTCGTCTGCGCGCCGATGATCGCCTGGACCCGCTTCCGGATTCCTGCCGGTCCGCTTCCTGCGGAAGCGACGACAGCGCTTGGCGCCCACTGGCAGGCGCATGTGCTCGCATCGCAAGCCCGATTCAGGCTTTCGCCCTATCTCTACAGCATCGACCAGATGCCGCGCGATTTCGTCGAACTGCGGCGGCTGGCCCGCAAGCTCGGCACCGCGGCAGTTACGGGTCAGACGCCGCGCCTAGATCTGCGCCACCTGCCCGAGACCGCTGCCATGCTAGCGGACGCTCGGTTCCTGGTCGGCGCGATCGCGGTGCCGCCCGGCGCACCGATGTTCCGGTGGCAGGAAAGCGAAGGTGCCGAGCGCGCGTCCCGCGTGCAGTGCCTCGAGCAGTGGATCGCGCAGGGCCGGCCGAACCTCGAGCCGCTGCTGGCCGGCTGCGGGTTCGAGTGCCTGCTGCCCGACGCCTACCACATCAACGTTCGCGAGGCGGACCGCCGCGTGCGCCCCTATGCCGTGCGAGCGGCCGTGCACTTCCTCACGCATGCGACCTCCGTCGATGCCGCCGAGGTCAAGGCTGCCGTGGCGGCCTTCGGTGACGACCGGATCGACGAATACCGGATCGGTCTGGTCGTCGGCGATGGCGAGGAGGTGGCCCAGGGCGTGGTCTGGCCGCTGCTCGGCGCCGAGAGCGAGCACGATGATCCGTCACCGCTGGAAACCATTCGGGCCACGCTTCGCGAAGCCGGCATCACGGATATCCTGGTCTGGCCGGATGTCACCGAACCCGAGTTCTGCGAAGACTGCGGTGTGCCCCTTTATCCGAACCTCAAGGGTGATGTCGTGCATGCCGACATGCCCGACGACGTCGAACCCGAAACCACGCACTTTCACTGAGCGCATACCCCGAGGCTATCATCGCGGGCCGTCGGCGAAGACGGTTATCCCCAGGAGGCGACGAGATGGCGCGCATGCAGGTACTGAGTGAGGTCAGTGGTTCGGTGTGGAAGATCGAGTGCGCGCCAGGCGCGGACCTGGGAGCCGACGACACCATCATGATCATCGAATCGATGAAGATGGAGATCCCGGTGGCCGCGCCGCGCGCGGGCCGCATCGTCGAGATCCGGGTCGCCGAGGGCGAACCCGTCAAGGAAGGGCAGGTCGTCGCCGTCATCGAGTAAGGACGGCATCCGGTGGGCGGACGATCGCGACGTCCGCCGCCCGCTCAAGGAATCCGGACCAGCACCTTGCCCACCTGACGCATGCTTTCGGTGGCCTCGTGGGCACTGGCGGTATCGCCGAGCGCGAAACGCCCGAAGACCTGGTGCCTGAGTTCGCGAGCCGCCAGGGCCGCGTTGATGAAGGTGGCCGCGTCGTCATGGGCCGTCTGCGGCATCGCGTACACGAGCACGAAGCGCACCGTGAGATCCTTGGCGAGCATCGGCCAGAAGGGGATGGCGGGGTCGGGTACCGCATCCGATGCGTAAGCCGCGATCACCCCTCCCGGGCGTAGCAGCGGCAGGTTCACCCCGAGGTTCGCGCCGAACGCCACCTCGATGACGCGATCGATGCCCTGCGCTTCGCCGGTGATCGCCTGCACCCGGGCCGCGACATCCTCTTCCCGGTAGTTGATCACCTCGTGGGCGCCGGCCAGGCGGGCCTGGTGCGCCTGTTCGTCGCGGCTGACCGTCGCGATCACGCGCTGGGCACCGGCCAGTCGGGCGATCTGGACCGCATAGAAGCCGACGGCGCCGGCGCCACCGTGCACGAGCAGCGTCTTGCCGAGGACCGGGCCGTCCGCGAGCACGCAGCGATGCGCGGTCATCGCGGGTATGCCCATGCACGCACCCGCCTCGAAATCGGCCTGGTCGGGGAGGTGGACTGCCTTGAAGGCGGGTACCACCGTGTACTGCGCGCAGGTGCCATGGGGTCGGCCGAGCGTGGCCTCGTAGATCCAGACCCTCTGACCGATGCGCGCCTCGTCGACACCCGCGCCCACCGCGTCGATGATGCCGGCGCCATCCTGATGGGGGATCACGACCGGGAAGGGCATCGTCACATTGCCGCGTGCGCCGCCGCGCTGCTTGGTATCCGAGGGGTTGACCGCCGATACATGCACCCGGACGCGCACCTCGCCGGGGCCCGGCTGCGGCATCGGCCGTTCGCCGAACTGCAGCACCTCGCGAGCCGGACCCTTGCGTTCGTACCAGACTGCCTGCATCGTTGTTTCTCCTTGGCTTGTCGGGACGTGACGGCGGTTCAGGCGCGTACCAGGCGACCGGGTAGTGCGCCGGTGGGCTCGCCCGCCCGGTAGGTGATCGCACCCGAGACCACCGTGAGGTCATAACCGGTTGCCCCCTGCAGGAAGCGGCGACCGCCGGCCGGCAGGTCGCGTCGCACCTCGGGTACCTGCACGGCGAGTCGGTCGAGATCGATGACGTTCAGATCGGCCTTCATGCCGGGCGCGAGCACGCCGCGATCGCTCAGCCCGACCGCGGCCGCATTGCGCGCGGTGAGCAGATTCACCAGCAGCGGTATCGGCAGACGTCCCTGGGCACGTTGCCGGCCCCAGTGCGCCAGCAGCGTGGTGGTGAAGCTCGCGTCGCAGATCGACGCGACATGCGCGCCGCCATCGCCGAGGCCGAACAGCGCCTGGGGATGCGACAGCTGCTCGGCGCAGTGGTCGAGCGATCCGTGCGCGTAGTTCGCGAAGGGTGCGAGCAGCAGCGCCCGGCCGTCGTCCTCGAGCATCAGGTCGTAGGCGGTCTCGAGCACCCCCCGGCCTGCGCGACGCGCGAGCTGCTCCAGCGAACGCTCGAGCGGCGGTTCGTAGTCGGGTGGTGAACCCAGCGGAAACACCCGGTCGTAGTCGTAGGGCTTGCGGTCGACCCGCAGCATCGGGTTGGCCTCGGCCTCGATGAGGATTCGTGCACGCACCTCGGGGCGGCGCATCGTCGCGACAAGCTCGCCCGGCGGCAGGTCGCGCAGCGCCATGAAGGTGTCGGAGCCATGCAGCGGGCTGCGGTTGGCGAGCAGCCCGAAGAGCACGCCGATCGGGCGGGGCGCGACCTGCGCCGCGATGCGCGTGCCCGACTGGGCTTCGTCGTGAATGCGGGCGAATACCCTGCGCCAGTCGTCGGGCTTGCGATGGCTCTGGGCAAGCGAGATCGAGACCGGGCGTCCGCTCGCGCGCGCGACGCGGAACACCATGCCGAGTTCGTCGCCCTGGCTCGCCGCCATGTCGGAGATGATCTGAATGACGCCCTTGCCCGCCTCGGCGAGGCCCAGGCCGATGCCGGTGAGCTCGTCCTCGGTGGCCTTCAGCGAGGGCGTCGGATCGCCCTTGATGCTTCGATGGTTCATCGAGCGGGAGGTCGAGAAACCCACGGCGCCGGCACGCACCGCGTCGCGCGCAAGTTCGCGCATCCGCGCGATGTCCTGCGGCGTTGCGGCCTCCAGGCGCGTGGCGCGCTCGCCCATCACGTAGACCCGCAGAGCGCCGTGGGGTAGCTGCGCCGCGACATCGATGTCACGGTGGTTGGTCGCGAGCTGGTCGAGGTATTCGGGAAAGCTCTCCCACTGCCACCCAAGGCCCTCGTGCAGGGCGGCCCCGGGAATGTCCTCGACACCTTCCATCAGTTCGATCAGGCGGTCCCGGTCGTCGGCGCGCACCGGGGCGAAGCCGACACCGCAGTTGCCCATCACCGCCGTGGTCACCCCGTGCAGGCTCGAGGGCTGCATGCGTTCGTCCCAGGTCGCCTGCCCGTCGTAGTGGGTGTGGATGTCGACGAAGCCCGGTGTCACGAGGCGACCCCGGGCGTCGATTTCCTCGCGCCCGCTGCCGTCGACCCGTCCGACGGCGACGATGCGGCCGTCGTTGACCGCGATATCGCCGTCGCGAAGTTCGGAGCCGAGGCCGTCGGCGAGGGTACCGCCGCGGATCACGAGATCATGGACTGCTGTCATGGTGGAACGCTCCTGGGGTGCCGGGCCGCGCACGGTCCGATCCGGCGATGATACGGCCGGCTCGCCGACGCTGCCGACCGGCTCGGCGTCACCGCGGGCTGCACGGGGTTCCGGAATCCCGGACCTTCGGGCGAAGCCGCCGCTCGCGGTCGCGACCCGGTCGCGGCTATCCTCGGGGCCCGGCCTGCCGGCCGCCCCGACGCTGACTGGAGAAGCCATGCCCCTGGATGCCGAGATCGCGAAGATCATCCCGCGCATGCCGTTGCGCGATGTGCCCACGATGACCCCGACCAGCGCTCGCGAGTCGTTGCTTGCCCTGGCCGCCGCGCGCAGCGACATGCCGCTTCCCGACCCCGGCAGCGTGCACGACACCAGCCTGCCGGGGCCGGCCGGCGCCATTCCGGTGCGTGTCTACCGCACGATGCGGGCGGTTGCGCCCACGGTCGTGTACTTCCACGGTGGCGGTTGGGTCGCGGGCGATCTCGAGACCCACGACCGGGCGGCGCGCACGCTCGCGATCGAGCTCGATGCCACCGTGGTCAGCGTTCATTACCGACGGCCGCCCGAGGATCGCTTCCCGGCGGCCTTCGACGATGCGCTCGCGGCGGTTCGCCATGTGGGCGCGAATCCACGAGCCTTCGGTGGCGCGGGCCAGCCGCTGGCCGTGGCCGGCGACAGCGCGGGCGGCAATCTCGCCGCGGCGGTCGCGATCGCCGCCCGCGATGCCGGCCCGCGCCTGCATGCGCAGCTGCTGGTCTACCCGGTGACCGACGTGCTCGGCCACTTCCGCGACGCCGAGCTCAATCGCAGCTACCCGTCGCGCGAGGCCAATGCCGAGGGCTACTTCCTGTCGCTCGCGGTGATGCAGTGGTTCTCCGACCACTATCTCGGCTCGAGCGGTCTGGGGGGAGACCCTCGGGTGTCGCCGCTGCGTGCGCAGAGCCTCGCGGGCCTGCCACCGACCGTGCTGTGCACCGCGCAGTTCGATCCGCTGCGCGACGAGGGCGAGGCCTATGCGCGTGCGCTGCGGCAGGCTGGTGTGCGGGTGCTCGAGCACCACGGCGCCGGGCTCATCCACGGCTATTTCGGAATGGGCGCGGCGGTGCCGGCGGCCGGCGACGAGGCCCGACGTGTGCGGGCCGATTTCCGCATGCTGCTGGAATCCTGAGATGGCCGCGGCTGCCGATCAGGGCGTGCCGATGAAGGGCGCGAGCGTACACACCTGTTGCGCGAACCGGGCGGTCTTCGCCACGCTCGACTTCGGCGACCGCGAATCCTTCGATGATGCCGCCCGTGGCCTGATTGGCAGCATCCCGGATGCGCGCATTACCAGCGCGCGCGGCCACGTCGTGTGGGACATGGCGAGTTTCGGGTTTCTCGACGACGAGCAGTCGCCCGATTCGGTCAACCCCAGCCTGTGGCGGCATGCCCGCCTCAACCGGCTTCACGGGCTTTTCGAGGTGGTGCCAGGCCTCTACCAGGTTCGCGGTTTCGACCTTGCCAACATGACGATCATCGAAGGCGACACCGGGATCGTCGTCATCGATCCGCTGATGTTTACCGAGACCGCGCAGGCGGCGCTCGCGTTGTATCGCGCGCACCGCGGCGACAGGCCGGTGCGCGCGGTCATCTACTCGCACAGCCACACCGATCACTACGGAGGCGTCGAGGGCGTGATCACGCCCGAGCAGGCGGCCAGCGGCGAGGTGACGGTGCTCGCGCCCGAGGGCTTCATGCACGAGGCCATCTCCGAGAATGTGCTGGCCGGCGTGCCGATGCGGCGTCGTGCGATGTTCCAGTTCGGTCCGACGCTGCCGCGCGGCCCGCTCGGCCATGTGGACAGCGGACTGGGCAAGGTGACCGGTCGCGGAACGCAGAGTCTGATCGCGCCGAACCGGATCGTCGCGCAACCGGTCGAGACGGTGCATCTCGACGGCGTCGAGATCGTCTGTCAGCTGACCCCCGAAACCGAGGCGCCTGCGGAGATGAACTTTTTCTTCCCGGCCTTCGGCGTGCTCAACCTGTCGGAGAACGGCTGCCACACGATGCACAACCTGTGTCCGATCCGTGGCGCCAAGACCCGTGATGCGCTGGCCTGGTCGAAATACCTCGATCGTGCGCTCGACGCCTTCATCGACCGTACCGAGGTCTGCATCGCGCAGCACCACTGGCCGACGTGGGGCCGTGAGCGGGTGCGCCGCTTCATCGAGGAGCAGCGCGACATGTACCGTTATCTCCACGACCAGACGCTTCGGCTGATGAGCCACGGCCTCACGCCCAACGAGATCGCCGAGGCGGTCGAGATGCCGGCGTCGCTGGCGGCGCGCTGGCACGCGCGCCCCTACTACGGGGCGATCGCACACAACGTGCGTGCGATCTACACGCACTATCTCGGGCCCTACGACGGCAACCCGGTGAATCTGAATCCGCTCGCGCCGCAGGCCGCGGCGCGCCGCTACGTCGAGTACATGGGCGGCGCGGCGACCGTGCTCGAGCGCGCGCGACGCGATTTCGAGGCGGGCGACTATCGCTGGGTCGCGCAGGTCTGCAACCACCTGGTGTTCGCCGACCCCGGCGACGAGCCGGCGCGCGCGCTGTGCGCCGATGCGCTCGAGCAGCTCGGCTACCAGAGCGAATCGACGACATGGCGCAACGCGTACCTGCTCGGCGCGCGCGAGTTGCGTCTCGGTGCGCCGAAGCCGACCGCAGGGGCGCAGGGCGGGGTGGCGCCGAGGGTGGTGGCGATGATGCCGATGCCGATGTTCCTCGATTACCTGGCGATCAGGGTCAACGGGCCCAAGGCCGCGGGGCTTTCGCTGCGCATCGACTGGACGATGACGGGCGAGAGCCCGGGGAACCGCCTGACGCTAAGTCACGGAGCGCTCAGCCACGGACCGGGTTCGCACGGCGAGCTGGCGCAGGCGACGGTGCGGGCCGACCGACGTGCGCTCGCGGCGATCCTGTCAGCGGGCATGGCCTTCTCGCAGGCACTCGACGAGGGGCTGCTGCGCGTCGACGGCGACCGTGAAGCGGTTGCGGCCTTGTTCGGCACGCTCGACGCCTTCTCGCCAATGTTCCCGATTCTCGAGCCCTGACAACAGGTCGCTGAACGCGGAGATAGCAACATGAACGCCGAGGCCGACAAACCCCGGGGCACCGCCGCCGATGCCGACAAAGCCCGGGGCGCCCCCGCCGATGCCGCGCGACGCGCCGATTCGCCGGTGATCCGCCAAGTTCGAGCCGGTGACCCTTTCCGCTGGCTCGTTCTCGGCTGGCAGGACCTGCGCGGCACCGGCGGGCGCGGCCTGTTCTACGGTGCGCTGTTCGTGTTGATGGGCAACCTGATCGGCATCGTCTACGAGACCCGCTGGCAGCTGACGATGGGCCTGACCGCGGGATTCTTCCTGGTCGGTCCCTTCGTTTGCGTGGGCATCCAGGAGCTTTCGCGGCAGCGCGAACGCGGCGAGCCTGCGAGCCTGCCCGCGTCGCTCGCATGCTGGCGACGCAACCTGGGGGCGATCGCCTTCTTCGCGGCGATCCTCACCTTCGCGATGATCGTCTGGGCCAGGGTCTCGGTCGTGCTCTTCGCGCTGTTCTCGACCACCGACTTCCCCGACCTCAAGGGGGTGGTGGCGCAGATCGTTCGCCTGTCGAACCTCGAGTTCCTGCTCGTGTGGTTCGCCGTGGGGCTTTTGTTCGCGACGATCGTCTTCGCGATCTCGGTGGTCTCGATGCCGCTGATGCTCGACCGGCGTGCCGACACGATGGTGGCCATCTTCGCCAGTGCCCGGACGCTCGCGGCCAACCCGCTGCCGATGGCGATCTGGGCCGCGACGATCGTCGCGCTGATCGGCATCAGCCTGACCGGGTCGCTCGGTCTGCTCGTGATCACGGCGCCGCTGGTCGGACACGCAAGCTGGCACGCCCATCGGGCCCTGCTCGAGCCCGCCCGATGAGTGCGCACACAACCGACCGCAAGGTGCTTATCGCGGGCGCCTCGGGGGTCGTCGGCAAGGCCGCGCTCGAGCATTTCGCCGCAACCGGCTGGCGCGTGGTCGCGCTGTCGCGCAGGCGGCCACGCGTGCCGCCGGGGATCGCGTTCGAACATGTGCCGCTCGATCTCGCCGACCCTCGGGCCTGTGCGAGCGCGCTCGCGTCGATACGCGACATTACGCATGTGGTCTACGCGGCGCTGCACGAGAAGCCGGGGCTGGTTCGCGGCTGGCGCGACGAGGATCAGATGCAGCGCAATCTCGAGATGCTGCGCAACCTGCTCGAGACGCTGCTTGCGCAGGGCGCCCCGCTGCGCCACCTGAGCCTTCTGCAGGGTACGAAGGCCTACGGGGTTCATCTGCACCCGGTGGCGGTACCGGCGCGCGAAAGCCTGCCGCGCGATCCGCATGCGAACTTCTACTGGCTCCAGGAAGATTACCTGCGCGCGCGTGCGGCCTCGGCCGGGTTCGATTTCACGATCCTGCGCCCGCAGCTGGTGTTCGGTGACGCGCTCGGCGCGGCGATGAACCTGATCCCGGTAATCGGCGTGCACGCCGCGCTTTGTGCGGCCCGCGGCGAGCCGCTCGCCTATCCGGGCGGCCCCTCGAACATCCTCGAGGCCACCGATGCCCGGCTGCTCGCGCGCGCGCTCGCCTGGGCTGCGCAGGCCGAGACGGCGCGCGGCGAGATCTTCAACATCACCAACGGCGATGTGTTCGTGTGGCGCAACGTCTGGCCGGCGATCGCGCGGGCGCTCGGCGTCGTCCCGGGACCCGACGCCCCCCGGGCGCTGGCTCGCGACCTGCCGGCTCGCGCCGGCGAATGGGAATCGCTGGTGCGTGCGCATCGGCTGGCTGCGCCGTCGCTTGTCGAACTGCTCGGCGAGTCGCATCACTATGCCGACTTCTGCTTCGGCTTCCATGCCCGCGAGAACCCGCCGCCGGTGATCGTCAGCACGATCCGCATCCGACAGGCAGGTTTCGCGGACTGCATCGATACCGAGCGCATGTTCGCCGACTGGTTTGCCAGGCTGCGCGAGGATCGCATTCTCCCGATGCTGCCCCTCGCGCAGGCGTCCGAGGGTCGGGCGCTCGACGCAGCAGGCCGCGATCGCGCACCCTGACCGGTTTTCCTCGACCCTGTGGAGCACGGATGCCCGTCGTTCACTATCGCTGTACCGGCGGAATCGCCGAACTGCTTCTCGACCGCCCGCCCGTCAACGCGGTCGACGAGACCCTGATCGACGAACTGCTCGCAGGGCTCGAGCAGGCGCGTCGTGACGATTCGGCGCGCGCGCTGGTGATCGCGAGTGCGCAACCGCGGCGCTTCTGCGCTGGCCTGGACATCCGGGCGGTCGACGGGCAACCGGCCGAAGCGATGCACGGGCTTCTCGATCGTCTCTACGTGCAGATGACCGAGGCGCAGTGGCGACTGGGCAAGCCCTCGATCGCGGCGGTCGGCGGGGCCGCGCGCGGTGCTGGCATGACGATCGCGATCGGCTGCGATCTGCTCGTCGCGGAACGCGGGGCGACCTTCGGCTACCCCGAGATCGACGTCGGGCTGATCCCCGCGATCCATTTCGCGCACCTGCACCGCATCGTCGGTCGGCACCGCGCTTTCGATCTGCTGTTTACGGGGCGCAGTTTCGATGCCGGGGAGGCCGCTGCGCTCGGCCTGGTGAACCGTGTGGTCGACGAAGGCCAGGCGCTTAGCGGTGCGCGCGCGCTGGCCGCCGTGCTCGCGGCCAAGGCGCCCGGCGTGATGCGGCGGGGCCGCGCCGATTTCCTGCGCGAGTTCGACAACGGCTACCGGCAGGGTGTGGGCACCGCCGTCGAGAACTTCGTGAGCCTGGCGACGGGTGCCGAGTCGCAGGAGGGGATTCGCGCCTTCGTCGAAAAACGCCCGCCTTCCTGGGCGCGTCGCGTGAACGGCGACTGACCACGCGCGGCGGGCCTTGCTGCGCCCGCCGCGCCGGTTTCGTTCAGCCGATATGTCGGCCGAGGAAGCGGAAGCTGCGGTCCCAGGCGATCTGGGCCCAGGCGGGGTCGTACTGGGTGATCGCGATGCGTTTCGGACCCATCGCGGTCTCGTTGGCGAAGGCGTGCTGCGCAAGGTAGCGGTGCCCGGTGTAGTCGAGCCCGGCGGCTCGGAATTTCGCCTCGAGCTCATCGACGTCCGCGATCGCGAAGGCGGCGTCCTGCGTCGCCCAGTGGGCCATCAGCGGCGCGCGAATCTTCGAGGCATCGACGAACGCCAGCGGCGGCAGGCCGTACCAGATCACGCCCGCGTCCATCTCGGGCACCATCATCGACGAAAGCACCGTAAGCGCGCCGCCCATGCAGTAGCCGGTGACCGCCACCTTGCCGCCACGCGCCTTCAGGAACTGGGCGGCGCCGCGGATGTCCTGGGACGCGGCGTCGGCGAAGTCGAGGTTCGACATCAGGTGGTGCGCCTCCTCGGCCTCGACCGTGGATTTGCCGCGGTAGAGGTCCGGCACCAGAGCGGTGTAGCCGGCCTGCGCGAGCCGGTCGGCGACACCACGGATCTGGTCGTTGAGCCCCCACCACTCCTGGATCACGACGATCGATCCTGCGGCGTTCTCGGCCTGCGCGAGGTAGCCGCCGACCGACTTGCCATCGGGGCGGTTGAAGCTGACGGTGCTGCCCATGAGGAGTCTCCTGAAGGGGGTGTCGAGGGTGAATTGAAGGCCCGTGGCTATTTTAGGGGCGCGTGAAAGCCCCTTGCGCTCGCAGGCAGGCGGGTGGCGGCGAAAGCCGATAGCAGCAGCACGGCGGCGTTGCAGCCGAAGACCGCAACGAAGGCGCGCGCGAGTGCCGGGTCCGGGTGTCCCCCCTGGCCAAGCAGCGACGCGGGAGAGCCCCCTCCGCCAGCGCCGATCACGGCGAACAGCACGGAGCCGAGGATCGCTAGGCCAAGTGCGCTGCCGAGCGATCGGGCGAGCCCGAGGAAGGCCGTGACCGCGCCGATGCGCGCGGGTGGCACCGCCACCTGCACGGCGACGATGCCGGGCGGCAGCGAGATCCCGAGGCCGAGCCCGGTCGCGAACATCGCCGCTGCAACAGCCTGAGGCGATGCGAACTGCAGGGTCGCGAGGGCCGCCGAGCCGCCGGCGGCGAGCAGCGACCCCGCGAGCATGTTGCGACGAAATCGCATCGTGCGCGGCATCATTCGACCGCTGAAGAAGGCGCCGCAGGGAACGGCGAGCGCATGCAGCAGCATCGTGATGGCGACCTGGTCGGGCGTCTGGCCCGCCACCGTCTGCAGTGCCAGCGGCAGCATCACCGCACCGCCGGTCATCGCGAAGAACACGAGCGCCGACGACAGGCTCGCCCAGAGCACCTGGGGCTGCGTCAGCAGATCCGGCGCCATCACCGGTGCGGCGACCCGGAACTGTCGCCGCCAGAAGACCAGCAGCAGCATCGACGCGCCCAGCATCAGCGCGAGGGTTGCCATCTCGGCAATTCGCGCGCCCTGCCCGATGCGGGTGAGGGCGATCATCAGCGAACTCAGTCCGAGCGCCAGCAGCAACACGCTCGGGATGTCGATGCGGGCCGCTCGAGCCGGTCGCGGCAGCCGCGCGAGGATGCGACGGGTCAGCAGCAGCGCGATGAGTGCCAGCGGCAGCGTGGCGCCGAAGACGGCACGCCACCCGAACCAGGTGGTCAGGTAGCCGCCCGCCACCGGGCCGATGAGAGCTGCCAGCGCGTAGGTGCCCGAAAGCCAGGCCTGGTAGCGCCCGCGTTCCGTCGGGGGGACGACATCGCCGATGGTCGACTGGGCGAGCACGACGAGGCCACCGCCGCCAAGGCCCTGCAGCACCCGCAGCACGAGCAGCTGCGGCATCGACTGGGCGAACAGGCAGCCGGTGCAGGCGGCGAGGTAGACGAGGATCGCGACGGTCATCATCGGCTGGCGACCGTAGGTATCCGACAGGCTGCCGTAGACCGGCGTCGCGACGGTGGCCGCCACCGTGTAACCCGCGACCACCCAGGCGATCAGCGCGGCGCCGCCGAGATCGCGGGCGATCGACAGCAGCGCGACCGCGATGAGGGTCGAATCGAGCGCAGCGACGAAGATACCGACCTGCAGGCCGCTGACGACCTTCAGCTGCTCCTCGGGGGGCAGCGGGCTCACGCGGGATCGGGCGTGGCGCGGCGGGGCGGGTGCGCGGACATCACGTGACCGACCTGCCAGGGGCGTGGCAGCGTGCGATGCGCGGCGAGCACCGCCTGAACCCGGTCGGCCAGCACGGCTGGCATCGGTGCGGGTCGGCGGATGCGCATGTCCATGTGAATGCTCAGCGACTCGTAGGTAGCCGCCAGATAGCCTTCGTCGGCGTGGTACATCGCCTGGAAGAAATGCAGGCGCTTGGCATCGGCATCGAGCAGGCGCGCCTCGAAACGCAGCCGGTCGCCCTCGCGGACCTCACGGTGGAAGTGCAGGTGCGACTCGAGCGCGAAGGTCGACGACGCATGCTCGCGGCGCACATCGGGCGTCAGGCCGAGCCACTCGAAGAAAGGCTCGGAGGCGACGTCGAAGGCCACATGGTAGAAGCCGACGTTCATGTGACCGTTGTGGTCGATCCAGGCCGGCAACACGACCGCACGGGCGCGGGCGAAGGGGGTTTCGAGGGGTGTTCCGTTATCCGCGGCGGGGGGCATCCGGGGGCTCCGTGGGGCTTCTGCGCACGCTCCGGGAGCGGCTTGTCGCGAGTGTATAGTCCCCGCGGCGGGCCCACCCGGCGCCCGCGTTCCGCAGCCGGGCCGGCCGGCAGGAGAGTTGCAGATGCCTCGCGACTATCGCCTCGAGGAGCGCACCATCGGTCGCGTGCTCGCCGACAAGGCCGACGCGATTCCGCTGAGTCCCATGCTACGCTGGGAGGGGCAGGTCTTCGGGTACGGCGAGGTCGAGGCGATCACCAACCGCTACGCCAACGGGCTGCTCGCACGCGGCATCGCGCATGGCGACCATGTCGCGGTGATGATGGACAACCAGCCAGAATTCCTGTGGCTGGTGTGGGCGCTCGGCAAGATCGGCGCGGTCGCGGTGCCGCTCAATACCGCGGCGCGTGGCGAGATGCTGCGCTACTTCCTCGAGCAGTCGGATGCGAGTGCCATGGCGATCGATGCACAGTTCCTCGATCGGATGCCCGCGCTCGGCACTCCGCCCGCCGCGATCCGCCGCTGGTTCATCCACGGTCCGGCCGAGGCGGTCTCGCGGGCGCGCGGCATGCTGCCCGGCGCGGTCGAGCCCCTCGAAGCGGTGTGCGGTCCCGACGCCTCGCGGCCGCCGCTCGAGCGCGTGCGACACGACGACACGCACCTGATCGTCTACACCTCGGGCACCACCGGACCCTCGAAGGGGGTGATGTGCCCGCATTCGCAGGCGCAGGGCGTGGGCCGGGCCATCGCCGCCGACTACGGCTACGGTCCGGACGACGTGCTCTACACCTGCCTGCCGCTGTTCCACGTCAACGCGCTCTGGTACACGGTCAACGCCGCGCTCTGGGCCGATGCGTCGGTGGCGCTGTCGCCGCGCTTCTCGGCCAGCCGTTTCTGGGACGAGATCCGCGAGAGCGGCGCCACGCAGTTCAACTCGCTGGGCGCGATGGGCCACATCATCCTGAAGATCCCGCCCGGGCCGCACGAGCGCGACCATCGCCTGCGCCAGTGCATGGTCGTGCCGATGAATCCGGAGGTCTGCGCGCAGTTCCAGCAGCGCTACGGCGTGCAGGTGACCGCGGTGTTCGGGATGAGCGAGAACTACGCGGTCACCAACTTCGTGCCCGGCGATCGCGCCGACAAGATCGGCTCGGCGGGCAGCCCGCGTGGCGCAAGCGAGCTGCGCATCGTCGATGACCAAGGGCGCGACCTGCCGGTGGGCGAAGTCGGCGAGATCGTGCTGCGCGCGCTGCACCCCGGCACGATGAGCACCGGCTACTACCGGATGCCCGAGAAGACCGCCGAGGCCTATGTCGACGGATGGTTCCACACCGGCGATCGCGGCAAGGTCGATGCCGATGGCTATCTCTGGTTCGTCGACCGCAAGAAGGAGTCGATCCGGCGCCGCGGCGAGAACATCTCGGCCTTCGAGGTCGAGACCATCATCGCCCGGCACCCGGCGATCCTCGAAGTGGCCGCGATCCCGGTGCCCGCCGACACCGAGGAGGACGAGGTCATGGTCTACGTGGTGCTGCGCCAGGGCGCGCGGCTTTCGGCCGAAGAACTGGTGCGCTTTGCCGCCGAGTCGATGAGCTATTTCATGGTGCCGCGCTTCGTCGCGTTCATCGACGCGCTGCCCAAGACCGCCACCGAGAAGATCGAGAAGTACAAGCTCAAGCAGGATGCGGTGGCGCGACGCGACAGCCTCTGGGATCGCGAGCGTGCCGGCATCGTGATCCGTCGCTGAGGGGGCGTCGTCCGCTGCGCGCGCCGCCCTGCGTCCGTGCGCTCCTCGCCCCCGTACCCCGAACCTGCATCCCCCACCCCGCACCCGCCACCCCGATCCGCTTCACGGAGTCCCCGATGGTCGAGTTCCCGTCCCGCGTCCACGAACTGCAGCAGCGCATCGCGGCGTTCATGGAGGCCCACATCTATCCGAACGAGCAGCGCTTCTACCGCGAGGCCGAGGAGCTCGGGCCCTGGAAGGTTCTGCCGATCGTCGAGGAGCTCAAGCCAAGGGCCCGCGCCGAGGGCCTATGGAACCTGTTCATGCCCGACACCGAGCACGGCCTCGGCCTGAGCAACTTCGAGTACGCGCCGCTGTGCGAGATCATGGGCCGCTCGCATCTCGCGCCCGAGGTCTTCAACTGCTCGGCGCCCGACACCGGCAACATGGAGGTGCTCGCGCGCTACGGCACGCCCGAGCAGCGCGAGCGCTGGCTTGCGCCGCTGCTCGCAGGCGAGATTCGTTCCTGCTTCGCGATGACCGAGCCCGCGGTCGCCTCGAGCGACGCGACTAACATCGAGTCGAGCATCGTGCGCGACGGTGACCACTACGTGCTGAACGGCCGCAAGTGGTACACGACCAACGCGACCGATCCGCGCTGCCGGATCTGCATCTTCATGGGCAAGACGGACCCGGACAACCCCGACCGCCACCGCCAGCAGTCGATGATCCTGGTGCCGATGGACACCCCCGGCGTCACCGTGGTGCGCCCGATCGCGGTCTTCGGTTTCTACGGCGTACCCGATCGCGCCTCCGAGGTGGTGTTCGACAACGTGCGGGTGCCGGCGGCCAACATGCTGCTGGGCGAGGGCAGGGGCTTCGAGATCGCCCAGGGCCGGCTCGGCCCCGGGCGTATTCATCACTGCATGCGCCTGATCGGCCTGGCCGAGCGCATGCTCGAGCTGATGTGCCGGCGCACGCTGGGGCGGGTGGCTTTCGGCAAGCCGGTGGCCGAGCAGGGCGTCACCATCGAGCGCATCGCCGAGGCTCGGATCCAGATCGAGCAGGCGAGGCTGCTGACGCTGAATGCCGCCTGGAAGATGGACAAGGCGGGCAACAAGGCCGCTCGCGCCGAGATCGCGATGATCAAGGTCGCCGCTCCAAAGATGGCCTGCCAGGTGATCGACTGGACCATTCAGGCCTTCGGCGGTGGCGGCACCAACAACGACCACGGCGTGGCGTCGGCCTACGCCACCGCGCGCCTGCTGCGCCTGGCCGATGGCCCGGACGAGGTCCATCGCAACCAGATCGGGCGCATGGAACTCGACAGGTACCGCAAGCGGAGCGCCTGATGCGGCGGGCGGCGATCCTCGGCTGGGATGCCGTGCCGGTGGGTGTCTACCAGCGGGCAGCGGCCGGGGCAGACCCGGTGCTCGAGCACGAGCTCGCCACCGACGTGGTGCTCGGTGCGATGTCGATGGCCGGGCTTTCCCGGGATGATCTCCAGGCGGTGGTGGTCGCGCATCCTGGCGACCACACCCGGCAGGGCTACTTCCACACCTTCCTGACAGCGCACCTCGGCATTCGCGCCTGCGCCACGGTCGTGCAGGTCCTGGGCAACGGTATGACCGGTGGCCATGCCTTCGATGGCGCCGTGCATCAGGTCGTCAGCGGACAGGCCGACTGCGCGCTGGCGGTCGGCGTCCACTTCGAAACCGGCGTGCCCACCGCGCAGCATCTCGACTACAGCATCCGGCTCACCGGCGATGTCGACTTCCAGTCGGTGTTCGGCGCGGTGCCCATCGCCTGGTACGCGATGGATGCGCAGCGCTATCTGCACGAGCATTGCGTGCCGCGGGCGGTGCTCGCCGGCGTCGCGGTCAAGAACCGCCGTCATGCCGAGCACAATCCGCTCGCCCAGTACCGCACGCCGATCACCGTCGACGACGTGCTCGCCGCCCGGCCC